>NZ_LNHM01000037.1:0-576 GCF_001462935.1 Enterobacter sp. 50588862 | reverse complement strand
TAACGATAGTGCAACGAATTGCACTGGGTTTCCCCATTCGGACATCGACGGGTCAAAGGTTCATATCACCTCGCCGTCGCTTTTCGCAGATTAGCACGTCCTTCATCGCCTCTGACTGCCAGGGCATCCACCGTGTACGCTTAGTCGCTTAACCTCACAACCCGAAGATGTTTCACTTCATGATTGCGAAAATTTGAGAGACTCGAACACACCTTAAAGATGTGTCGTTTCAATTTTCAGCTTGATCCAGATTTTTAAAGAGCAAATATCTCAAACATGACTCGTAAGTCAGTTTTGAGATATGACGGCAGGTGACTTTCACTCACGAACCAGCAAGTGGCGTCCCCTAGGGGATTCGAACCCCTGTTACCGCCGTGAAAGGGCGGTGTCCTGGGCCTCTAGACGAAGGGGACACTGAAGTCTCAATCACAAGACGCCTTGCTGTTTACTTTTCATCAGACAATCTGTGTGAGCACTGCAAAGGCAGGTTCTTTAAGGTAAGGAGGTGATCCAACCGCAGGTTCCCCTACGGTTACCTTGTTACGACTTCACCCCAGTCATGAATCACAAAGTGGT
>NZ_LNHM01000036.1:0-352310 GCF_001462935.1 Enterobacter sp. 50588862 | reverse complement strand
AACTTCGTAATGAATTACGTATGTTCACTCAGAGACTTGGTATTCATTTATTGTCCGAAGACATTAAGAATCCATGTCACTTTGAGTGCCCACACAGATTGTCTGATAAATTGTTAAAGAGCAGTGCAACGCGGCTTTCGCTCACCGTTGCGAGGTGGCGTATATTACGCTTTCCTCTTTCAGAGTCAACCCGTTATTTCAGGATTTTTTCTCTTCAACCGACCGGGTTAACTGTGAAGTGATTCACATCCGCCGTGTCGATGGAGGCGCATTATAGGGAGCTGCCGAGGAATGACAAGCGGAAATATGCATTTTTATTTCGACCGCTCACCTTTTCGCCAAAAAGGCTATTTCTGATGCTTTTTTATCTCTTTTGGCAGCTCTGCCAGACTATTAATCACCCAATCCGCTGCACTTTCTGCTTCTGGTGTTACGGGCTTACCGGTACGCACTAATATTTTGGTACCCACTCCCGCCGCTGCGGCCGCCTGCATATCTTCCAGCTTATCGCCCACCATATAAGAAGCAGCCATATCAATGTGCAAGAACTCCTGCGCAGAGTTAAACATGCCCGGATGCGGTTTACGGCAGTCGCAGGTCTGACGATACTCTTCTACCGTTCCCTGCGGGTGGTGCGGGCAGTAGTAAATGCCATCAAGATCGACCCCACGATCGGCCAGCGACCAGTCCATCCATTCCGTCAGCGTCTCAAACTGCGCTTCGGTGAACTTACCGCGCGCGATGCCGGACTGGTTCGTTACGACCACCAGCGCATAGCCCATCTCTTTTAGCTGGCGCATTGCCTCTATAACGCCGTCGATAAATTCGAATTCATCGATCTCATGCACATAACCGTGATCCACATTAATAGTGCCATCACGGTCGAGAAAAATTGCGGGTACTGATTTTGCCACCGGTTTGCTCCTGAAAAAGGCCTGTTGAGCTAGTATCTCATGAATCGCAGCGCAATAAAGTGCTCATCGTACAGAGTTGGATTGATTTAGACGTCTGGATGCCTTAACATCCGTTTTGTTTACGGTCATCACCCGTATCTGGCAGAAGAAAATGCCACGGCTAACTTACATACGATAAAAATAATCTAATGATTAAACTTTCCAATATCACCAAAGTGTTCCAGCAGGGGAACCGAACCATTCAGGCGCTGAACAACGTCAGCCTGCATGTTCCTGCTGGTCAAATTTATGGCGTCATTGGCGCATCGGGTGCGGGTAAAAGCACGCTGATCCGTTGTGTTAACCTGCTTGAGCGCCCAACCCAGGGCAGCGTAGAAGTTGGCGGTCAGGAACTTACCGCCCTTTCAGAAAAAGAACTCACCAAAGCGCGCCGTCAAATTGGCATGATCTTCCAGCACTTTAACCTGCTGGCTTCCCGCACGGTGTTCGGCAACGTCGCCTTACCGCTGGAGCTGGATAACACGCCGAAAGAAGAAGTGAAGCGTCGCGTTACCGAACTGCTCGACCTCGTGGGTCTGGGTGATAAGCATGATAGCTACCCGGCAAATCTGTCCGGTGGGCAGAAGCAGCGTGTTGCTATTGCCCGCGCGCTGGCCAGCAACCCAAAAGTACTGCTGTGCGACGAAGCTACCAGCGCACTGGATCCGGCCACCACACGTTCTATTCTGGAACTGCTGAAGGACATTAACCGTCGCCTGGGCCTGACGATCCTCCTTATTACGCACGAGATGGACGTGGTGAAACGCATCTGCGACTGCGTGGCGGTCATTAGCAACGGTGAACTGATCGAGCAGGACACGGTAAGCGAAGTATTTTCCCATCCGAAAACGCCGCTGGCGCAGCAGTTTATTCAGTCCACGCTGCATCTGGATATTCCAGAAGATTATCTGGAGCGTTTGAAAACCGAGGCAACGGCGGACAGCGTCCCGATGTTGCGTATGGAATTCACCGGTCAGTCCGTTGATGCCCCTCTGCTTTCCGAAACCGCGCGTCGCTTTAACGTGAACAACAACATTATTAGCGCGCAGATGGATTACGCCGGTGGCGTGAAGTTCGGCATCATGCTGACGGAAATGCACGGCACTCAAGAAGAAACCCAGGCCGCAATCGCCTGGCTGCAAGAACATCATGTAAAAGTAGAGGTACTGGGTTATGTCTGAGCCGATGATGTGGCTACTGGTTCGCGGCGTTTGGGAAACGCTGGCAATGACCTTTGTATCGGGTTTCTTTGGTTTTGTGATTGGCCTGCCGGTAGGCGTACTGCTGTACGTGACGCGTCCGGGTCAAATCAATGAGAACGCGAAGCTCTACCGTACGCTCTCCGCGCTGGTGAATATCTTCCGTTCCATCCCGTTTATTATTCTGCTGGTGTGGATGATTCCGTTTACCCGCGTGATCGTCGGCACATCGATTGGTCTGCAGGCGGCTATCGTTCCGCTGACCGTAGGCGCTGCGCCGTTTATCGCCCGTATGGTGGAGAACGCCCTACTGGAGATCCCAACCGGTTTGATTGAAGCTTCTCGTGCAATGGGGGCAACACCTATGCAGATCGTCCGCAAGGTTCTGCTGCCTGAAGCACTGCCGGGCCTGGTGAACGCGGCAACGATTACGCTTATTACTCTGGTAGGGTATTCCGCGATGGGCGGTGCAGTTGGCGCTGGCGGTTTAGGACAGATTGGTTATCAGTACGGCTATATTGGATATAACGCTACCGTGATGAATACCGTTCTGGTATTGCTGGTTGTTCTGGTTTACTTAATCCAGTTCTCTGGCGATCGCATCGTCCGGGCTGTTACGCACAAATAACGTTACACACAACACAAACTCGATGAGTTAAGGATAAAACATGGCGTTTAAATTAAAGACCTTTGCAGCAGTAGGCGCGCTGATTGGATCTCTGGCACTGGTGGGTTGCGGTCAGGACGAAAAAGATCCAAACCATATTAAAGTGGGCGTTATCGTAGGCGCAGAACAGCAGGTTGCTGAAGTTGCTCAGAAAGTGGCGAAAGAAAAATACGGGCTGGACGTTGAGCTCGTAACCTTTAACGATTACGTTCTGCCGAACGAAGCGCTGAGCAAAGGCGATATCGACGCCAACGCCTTCCAGCATAAGCCATACCTGGATCAGCAGATCAAAGATCGCGGCTATAAGCTGGTTGGCGTGGGTAACACCTTCGTCTACCCGATTGCAGGCTACTCCAAGAAAATTAAATCGCTGGACGAACTGCAGCCGGGCTCTCAGGTAGCCGTGCCTAACGATCCAACCAACCTCGGACGCTCCCTGCTGCTGCTGCAGAAAGTGGGCCTGATCAAACTGAAAGACGGCGTTGGCCTGCTGCCAACCGTTCTGGATGTCACCGAGAACCCGAAAAATCTGAAAATTGTTGAACTGGAAGCACCGCAGCTGCCGCGTTCTCTGGACGATGCGCAGATTGCCCTGGCCGTTATCAACACCACTTACGCCAGCCAGATTGGCCTGACGCCAGCGAAAGACGGTATCTTCGTTGAAGATAAAGACTCTCCGTACGTTAACCTGATCGTGACTCGCGAAGATAACAAAGACGCGGAAAACGTGAAGAAGTTCGTCCAGGCCTATCAGTCAGACGAAGTTTACCAGGAAGCCAACAAAGTGTTTAACGGCGGCGCTGTTAAAGGCTGGTAATCTCACCTCAGTGTAATATCATCAGGACGGGCTTATGCCCGTCTTGTCATTTGTGCAGTCACCTGATTCAATATCTGACGTTTTGATTATCCATTGAGGAATTATTATGCGTGCTTTACCGATCTGTCTTTTAGCACTCATGCTGAGCGGCTGTTCTATGCTAAGCAGATCTCCTGTTGAACCCGTTCAAAGCACGGCAACCCCGCCAAAAACAGAGCCTGCAAAACCGAAAGTGGTTCGCCCTGCGCCGGTTCGCATTATCACCAAGGCTGACGAACTGGTCGGCAAACCGTTCCGTGAACTGGGTGAAGTAAGCGGTGAATCCTGTCAGGCAACCAATCAGGACTCTCCACCGAATATCCCGACTGCGCGTAAACGCATGCAGATTAACGCCGCAAAAATGAAAGCTAACGCGGTGCTGCTGCACAGCTGCGAAGTCACCAGCGGCACGCCGGGCTGCTACCGTCAGGCGGTTTGCATCGGTTCTGCGCTGAACATTACGGCGAAATGAGTGCATTTCAGTTTGAGCAAATAGGCGTTATCCACTCTCCGTATAAAGAGAAGTTCGCCGTGCCCCGCCAGCCCGGTCTGGTCACCAGCGGCAGCGGCGAGCTTCATCTTCAGGCACCTTATAACCAGGCCGATGCGGTACGCGGGCTCGAGTCTTTCAGTCACTTATGGGTGGTATTTGTTTTTCACCAGACAATGGAAGGCGGCTGGCGTCCCACCGTGCGTCCCCCGCGCCTGGGCGGAAATGCGAGAATGGGCGTGTTTGCGACTCGTTCGACCTTCCGCCCCAATCCGATCGGGATGTCGCTGGTTGAACTGAAAGGCATACGTTGCCAGAAGGATCAGGTCATCCTTGAGCTGGGCAGCCTGGACCTGGTTGACGGCACGCCGGTTATCGACATCAAACCCTATTTGCCTTTCGCCGAATCCCTCCCGAATGCGCGTGCAAGCTACGCTCAGGACGCACCGCAGGCGGATATGCCAGTCTCGTTTACGCCTGAGATAGCCTTACAGCTGAGTCAGCTGGAGAAACGCTATCCTCGCTTACGGCATTTCATCACTGAAGTTCTGGCACAGGACCCCCGTCCGGCCTACCGTAAAGAAGAGGAAGCAGGAAAGACGTACGCCGTCTGGCTGCTGGATTTTAACGTGCGCTGGCGCGTCACTGGGGCAGGTTTCGAAGTGTTTGCCCTTGAACCCAGGTAATTTTGTTCTCCTCTCTTTTGGCATCTTTGCCACACTGGTAAACTAAACCACTTTTTTTGTGTCAGGCTGGCGTTTCAGCCTGTTCCAATCGTCGAAATGGAACCGTAACAACATGCGTACTAGCCAATATCTGCTCTCCACTCTGAAGGAGACACCTGCCGACGCCGAAGTGATCAGCCATCAGCTGATGCTGCGCGCCGGGATGATCCGCAAGCTGGCCTCCGGGTTATACACCTGGCTGCCGACCGGCGTGCGCGTCCTGAAAAAAGTCGAAAACATCGTGCGTGAAGAGATGAACAACGCCGGTGCTATCGAGGTGTCCATGCCCGTGGTTCAGCCCGCTGACCTGTGGCAGGAGAGCGGTCGTTGGGAGCAATATGGCCCAGAACTGCTGCGCTTCGTCGATCGCGGCGAGCGTCCATTCGTTCTCGGTCCAACGCATGAAGAAGTCATTACCGATCTGATTCGTAATGAGCTGAGCTCTTACAAACAGCTGCCGCTGAACTTCTTCCAGATCCAGACCAAGTTCCGTGACGAAGTGCGCCCACGTTTCGGCGTGATGCGCTCTCGCGAATTCCTGATGAAAGATGCCTACTCTTTCCATACGTCACAGGAATCGCTGCAAGAGACCTACGACAAAATGTACGAGGCTTACAGCAAAATCTTCTCCCGCATGGGTCTGGATTTCCGCGCTGTGCAGGCTGATACCGGCTCCATCGGCGGTAGCGCGTCCCATGAGTTCCAGGTTTTGGCGCAGAGCGGTGAAGACGATGTGATCTTCTCTGACTCTTCAGACTACGCGGCGAACATCGAATTTGCAGAAGCGCTGGCACCAAAAGAACCTCGCGGCGCGGCAACGCAAGAGATGACGCTGGTTGATACGCCAAATGCGAAAACCATCGCCGAGCTGGTCGAGCAGTTCAGTCTGCCAGTCGAAAAAACCGTGAAAACGCTGCTGGTGAAATCCACCGAAGGCAGCGCTTACCCGCTGGTTGCCCTGCTGGTGCGTGGCGATCATGAACTGAACGAAGTGAAAGCCGAAAAGCTGCCGCAGGTCGCCAGCCCGCTGACGTTCGCCACGGAAGCGGAAATCCGCGCCGTCGTGAATGCCGGCCCAGGCTCTCTCGGTCCGGTGAATATGCCGGTTCCTGTCGTTATTGACCGCACGGTTGCTGCAATGAGCGACTTCTCCGCGGGTGCTAACATCGACGGTAAACATTACTTCGGCATCAACTGGGATCGCGACGTAGCGACGCCAGAAGTGGCAGACATCCGTAACGTGGTTGCAGGCGACCCAAGCCCGGACGGCCAGGGTACGCTGATGATCAAGCGCGGTATCGAAGTGGGCCACATCTTCCAGCTGGGTGATAAATACTCTCGTGCGCTGAACGCCGCCGTTCAGGGTGAAGATGGCCGTAACCAGATCCTGACCATGGGCTGCTACGGTATCGGGGTAACGCGCGTGGTGGCTGCGGCCATCGAGCAGAACTACGACGAGCGCGGCATCGTCTGGCCGGACAATATCGCGCCGTTCCAGGTGGCCATTCTGCCAATGAACATGCACAAGTCTTACCGCGTGCAGGAGCTGGCCGAGAAGCTGTATGCCGAGCTGCGCGCTCAGGGTATCGAAGTGCTGATGGATGACCGTAAAGAGCGTCCGGGCGTGATGTTTGCCGATATGGAACTGATCGGTATCCCGCACACCGTCGTCATCGGCGACCGTAACCTCGACAGCGATGAGATTGAATACAAATACCGTCGCAGCGGCGAAAAACAGATGATCAAGACCGGCGATATTCTTGATTACCTGGTGAAAGCCGTCAAAGGCTAAACAAAAAACCCCGCTCTGGCGGGGTTTTTTAATGGCTCAACGTCAAATTATTTACTGTTACAGTCTTTACCCGCGGCAAACTTCGCGTCTTTATCTGCCACCAGCGTTTTCACCATCTCCCCGCTATCCGGGTTTGGCTCCAGCGTAAAGTGGCCGTCAACCGTCAGCAATACCGGCTTGCTGTCATTGCCGCGCGCCACGGCGTAATCACGTTCAAGCTGCGCATTGTTTGCCACGCTGACTTTCTTACCGGTAGCGCAGTCAGTAAAGATCGCCGCATCCGCCATATAGAAATACATCCCCCGCATCGCCATTGGCGTGGCTGGCAGCGACGCTTTCACCGGCGTCAGCGTGTAGTTGAGCTGGGATTCAATCGGATTGCCTTCCCGGTCGAGCATTTCCATGTTCTCACCTTTAGGGCGGAACCAGGTTTTGTCACCGGTGGTATCTGTCAGGACCAGCTTCTCCGCCGTACGCGCCCATGTCCCGTAGGTGGCAAATGAAGAGGGTTCTTTCGCGCCCTGGTAGCGTTGGTTCATCACCCAGGTACCGTCTTTTTGCAGGAACAGTGACGTTTCAATGCCTTCGCAGTCCGCGCAAGGCAATACGCCGCGCCAGCTCTGCTGCATTGGCTTTAACTCTTCATTCTGCGCTGGCTGCAAAACCTGCGTTTCAGAACGGTTGTTACACCCGAAAAGCGCAAACAATGTACTCACTGCCAGCGCTGAAAATAATGCTTTTTTCACAATGAATTCCTTATGAAAATTGTGTTCCCTTTCGTCACTCCATCGGGCGACGAACTTTACCGCGTAATGCTTTCACTGTGGATTTTTGGGCTTTCGAGGACAGCCGACGCTCTTTCGATGCGCGGGTTGGCCGCGTTGCCCGGCGGCTTTTTTGTACTGCCGTTAACTCTTTGATGACCGCCACCAGCCTGGCTAGCGCCGCTTCCCGGTTTAATTCCTGGCTGCGGTACTCCTGGGCTTTGATCACAATCACGCCATCGCTGGTGATCAAGTGATGGCTGGCGGCAAGCAGGCTTTCTTTATAATACTCTGGCAGGCTTGAGGCCCGAATGTCAAAACGCAAATGGATAGCCGTCGACGCCTTGTTGACGTGCTGCCCGCCCGCGCCCTGAGCACGGATGGCGGCGATCTCCAGCTCGCTATCAGGGATGCTGACGCTTCGGGACAAGACGATCATGACGCAGGCTGCCAGGCTGTCAGATGAATTTCCAGATTATTCTGAGAATCAGAAAGCCAGATGGCTCCGTCCTGGATCGTTGCCTGCAGCGCCATCGTCCGGCTGGCGAACTCACACAACTGCGCCAGCTGTTCATCATCCAGATACCAGACGGCGAGATTTTTAAACTGCGCGCATTTATTCTTATTTTGCTGCCACCAAATCTCCGCCGCGCGCTGGTTGTAGGCGAATAACGCCACTTCCGCAGACTGAGTACACGCCTTTTTAATCCTGCGCTCGTCCGGCAGACCGAGTTCAATCCATAAATCGATCCCCAGATGGTCGTTGCGCAGCCAGGCTTCAGGCTCGTCTTCCGCGCTTAACCCACGGGTAAACTGCAGACGTTCATCAGCATACTTAATCCACGCCAGCAGGCGCAGCATCATACGCTCCTGTGTTTCGGAGGGGTGGCGTGCCAGCGTAAGCGACGCGTCCAGAAACTGGTTGCGATCAAGATCGGCCACGTTGACCACTGCTTTATAAATTGTCGCTTTCAGCGCCATGAGAGAACTCCATGCGAATCAGCCGCACATTGTAGCGAAAACGGAGGCAAAAGGCTGTTACCGAGTAATAAATACACCGCTATCAAGGCGCTGATATTGCTTAAATGAGTATGGTATAGTCACCTTGCTAAACCGAGTTTATCTTCGTAGGCTTAATGATATCTCACAGTAAGTCAGTGCGCTGGCGGGAGGGGATGTGAATAATTATTGTGAGTTAATTCGCAAACGGTATGCGGAAATCGCCAGCGGAGATCTGGGGTATGTCCCGGACGCGTTGGGCTGTGTATTGAAGGTGCTTAATGAAGTGGCCTCTGATGAGAGCCTTTCAGAGTCGGTCAGGGAAAAAGCAGCGTATGCTGCGGCGAATTTACTGGTGAGCGATTATGTCGATGAATGATACTTATCAACCCATCAATTGTGATGACTATGACAACCTCGAACTCGCCTGCCAGCATCATTTAATACTGACGCTGGAGCTAAAAGATGGCGAAGTGTTGAAGGCGAAGGCCAGCGATCTGCTTTCACGCAAGAATGTGGAATACCTGGTCGTGGAAGATGCCGGTGCGACGCGCGAGCTGCGTCTGGACAAAATAGCCAGCTTCAGCCACCCGCAAATCGGCACCGTCGTGGTGAGCGAATCCTGATGACACTAACGGGCAGCCGGGCTGCCCGTTACGCTTTCCGCCACTCGAAGCTGGCCCCCTCTTCTGTCCACCCCTCTTCCGTGATGAAAACCCCTGCAGCAGCAATCAGCGTTTCACCGTAGAACAGCAGCGGCGTGGTGTCGCGTAGCCACGGCGGCACGTTGTACTCCTGCCATATCTTTTTCAGCTTCCGTCCCCCGTTGCGTCCGACGATATGCAGCAAGCCGCCAGCCTTAAAGCGCACGCTGACGGGTTCTCCGGGCTTTGGCAGACGCACATGCCCAGTCGGCATCAGAGAGACACTCCCCGCGTCACGGGGCAATATCAGCGGTGCCTCTGGTGAGGTCCAGTGAAGCACCACATCGGTCAGCGAGGGGGAGTATTTTACCCACCAGAGTTTGCCTTTATAGCGTCTGACCTCATATCCGCTGAGGTGTACGCAGGGGGAAGCATCTTCCCGCGCCTGCGCGACTTCGTCCCAGATACGGCTCAGCATTGCCCGCGACGGCATCGCAGCATGATGAGTGGCGAGCCAGCGACGTAACAGCGCGGCCCGACGCGCCGGGCTTATCGCCTCCAGAGGCGCAATTGCCAGCGCTCCGTCTTCTGAAATGAGGTCAGACAGCTCCTCGCTGAGTAACTCATCCAGCAGGCTTTCCTGTTCGGCACACAGCATGG
This sequence comes from Enterobacter sp. 50588862, assembly GCF_001462935.1. NCBI lineage: Bacteria > Pseudomonadati > Pseudomonadota > Gammaproteobacteria > Enterobacterales > Enterobacteriaceae > Enterobacter > Enterobacter sp. 50588862. The sequence goes on along the minus strand of NZ_LNHM01000036.1, from coordinate 342,561 downwards.
CGCTTCTTGCCGTCGCGTCGGCGAAATGCGGCCAGCGCTCGCTTAAAAGCGGGAGGACGCGCAGACGCAGGAAGTTACGATCGTAGCTATCGTCCTGGTTGCTCTCATCTTCGATCCAGCTCAGCTGATGTTTCCGCGCCCAGGCTTCCAGCGACGCGCGTGTCTCGCCAAGCAACGGACGCAATAATTGCGTTCCGGCAAAATCAGAACGTGCCGGCATGGCGGAAAGCCCCGCGGGTCCGCTGCCACGCTTAAGCGCCAGCAAAAAAGTTTCGCACTGATCGTCCAGATGCTGCGCAGTGACCAGCGCTTCGCCGGGCAGCAATACGCCTGCAAAAGCGGTATAGCGGGCTTTACGCGCCTGCGCCTCAATACCCAATCCTTCATCAGCAAGCGTGACGCGCTCAACGATGAGCGGGATAGCCCACGCCTCACACAAGGCTTCACAGTGCGCCACCCAATCCTCTGCATGACGGCTTAGTCCGTGGTGGATATGTATAGCCCGAAGCTGGACGCCAGGGTCCCGGTCGCGCCAGAGGTTAAGGCGATGTAGCAACACGGTGGAATCCAGGCCACCGCTAAACCCCACCAGCAGCTGGCGGTACGGTGAAACGGCTTGTGCGATAGCGGGTAAGGTCATAGGAAATTACACATAAAAAATGCCCGAACTGAGCGGGCATTATCACACAGGACAAACATTACTGCTGGTAAAGCTCCAGCGGCAGGCCGTCCGGATCGTTGAAAAAGGTGAAACGCTTATCGGTAAATGGATCGACGCGAATCGCCTCGCACGTCACGCCGTGCGCTTCCAGGTGTTTTACTGCGCTATCAAGGTCATCAACGCTGAAAGCCAGATGACGCAGTCCGCAGGCTTCCGGACGGGACGGACGCGAAGGCGGGAAAGGAAAAGAGAACAGCTCAATCACATACTGCCCGTTTAGCGCGAGATCGCCCTTCCAGGAGTCACGCTCCTCGCGGTAGGCCTCGCTCATGAGCGTAAAGCCAAGAATGTCGCAGTAGAAGGCCTTACTTTTCGCATAATCGGTGGCGATGATCGCAATATGGTGAACCGCTTTTAAACCCAGCATAGCTTCTCCTTTTTATGATGCCTGAACGTTACAACCGAAAACCCACACCTGGCAAGCGGTCACCTTTATTTTAGGACTCGCACCCAGTACACGCCGTTTTCATCGCGTTTCGCGCCGTGGATATCCGTTTCAAAGCCTGGATAGTGACGTCCTACCGAACAGAGCATCAGCAGAAAATCGAGCACCGCCCGGCTCTCCTCGGTGATCATCTCACCCGGCATCAGCAGCGGCACGCCCGGCGGATACGGCAGGATCATGTTGGCCGATACCCGCCCGACCAGATTTTCCAGCTCAACGGTTTCGACTTCGCCTTTCACCTGCCGCTGCCAGGCTTTGTGCGGCGTCAGCTTCATGTCAGGCAGGACGTCAAACGCCTGGAGCATCAGGCGCGGCAGATCGTGCTGGCGGATCAGCCGGTGGATCCCCTGGGCCAGATCCTGAATGCGCATGTTGCGGTAAAAGTCAGGATCTTCCGCGTAGAGATCCGGCAGCATGTTCTTCACCCGCAGGTTGAGATCATAAGCGCGCTTGAACTCCATCAGCCCGCGGAGCAAACCCATCGCCCGTGTTTTATCGATCCCGATGCTGAACAGGAACAGCAGATTGTAAGGACCGGTTTTTTCCACCACCACACCGCGCTCGTCAAGGAACTTCGCTACCAGTGCAGCAGGGATCCCCTCCTCGCCCATCACGCCCTGTTCGTCCATGCCCGGCGTCAGGATCGTCACCTTCACGGGATCGAGAAACATGTGGTCTGCATCGGCATCCCGGAAGCCGTGCCAGCTCTCTCCCGGCGCGACGGGCCAGCACTCCGCCTCGTCGATCTCTTCCGGCTGCCAGATATCGAAGAACCAGCCGTCGGCCTCATCCTTCAGCCGCTGGACCTCTTTACGGAAATGCAGCGCCCGTTCCACCGAGCGGTTAATCAGGCGTTTACCCGGATTGCCGCGCAGCATCGCCGCCGCCGTCTCGATAGAGGCCACCAGCGGATAGCTCGGTGAGGTGGTGGTGTGCATCATAAAGGCTTCGTTAAACGTATCCTCATCGTACTCGCCTTTAATATGGATTAACGAAGCCTGCGAAAACGCGGCCAGCATTTTGTGCGTCGACTGCGTTTCGAAAAAGACCTTGCCCGGCACGCGCTCGCCGCTCATCCCGCTTTTACCCGCGTAAATCGGGTGGAAATTGGTGTACGGCACCCACGCGGAATCGAAGTGGATCGACGGCACGTCCAAAGTCTTTTTGATCCAGTTCGTGTTATACAGCAGACCGTCATAAGTGGAGTTGGTGATTACCGCATGGACAGGCCAGCTTGCGTCGGGGATCGCCGCAACCTTACTTTCGATGGCCTGGTGCGTGAACTCCCGGCGCGGAATGCCGCCGAGTATACCGAGCGCGTTACGCGTGGGTGACAGCCAGATCGGGACGACGTCGCTCATCATCAGCAGGTGCGCCAGCGATTTATGGCAGTTACGGTCAATCAGCAACGTGCTTCCGGTTGGCGCGGCGTACATCCCGACGATTTTGTTCGAGGTCGAGGTGCCGTTGGTCACCATATAGCTCTGCTCGGCGCCAAAGGTGCGGGCGATATACTCTTCAGCTTCAAGATGTGGGCCGGTGTGATCCAGCAGAGAACCCAGTTCTGTCACTGAAATCGACACGTCTGCTTTCAGGGTGTTGCCGCCGAAGAAATCATAGAACAGGCACCCCACCGGGCTTTTTTGATAGGCCGTTCCGGCCATGTGTCCCGGCGTACAGAAGGTGTATTTCCCCTCTTTCACATAGGTGAACAGCGCGCGCGTAAACGGCGGCGTGATGTTATCCAGGTATTCACCGGTGTACTGCTGAATGCGGGTCGCAATGTCCTCGGCCACGCCGAGCGAGTATTCGAAGAACCACAGCGCCATGCGCATATCGTGCGCGCTGACGTCCATGGTCGAGTGTGTGTTGATAAAGGCGTAGAGCGGAAGGTATTCATTCAGCCTGTTGATCTCGCTGCACAGCTCCATGTCGTATTCGTCCCAGTCGAATATCACGCCACAGATGCGCGGATTATGTTCGATGAATTTCAGCAGATCGGCGCTGTTTTGCGGCCAGATCAGCTGATATCCGCGTGCTTTAAGAGCTTGCTCCAGCTCCTTGATGGGCTCGTCTTTATAAAAGACGCCGTGTGGCCCCATGATGGCGATGATGTTCATGGTTTACCTCCTTGAAAAACATCAGATAAGCATAGTTAAGGTAAACGGCAGGTATAAAAAAAGCCGCAACAATGTGCGGCTTTTCAGATAATTGTGAAGCTTACGCGTAACCGTAGGTCATCAGACGCTGGTAACGACGGTTGAGCAGGTCTTCTTTGCTCAGGACGTCCAGATCGGCCAGGTCGGCCAGCAGCTGTGCTTTCAGGGAAGCAGCCATCACTTCCGGCTTACGATGCGCGCCGCCCAGAGGCTCCGGGATAACGGTGTCGATCAGCTTCAGCTCTTTCAGACGCGGCGCAATGATGCCCATCGCTTCCGCGGCCAGCGGCGCTTTGTCGGCGCTTTTCCACAGAATGGACGCACAGCCTTCCGGGGAGATAACGGAATAGGTGCTGTACTGCAGCATATTCACTTTATCGCCCACGCCAATCGCCAGCGCGCCGCCGGAACCACCCTCACCGATAACGGTACAGATGACCGGAACCTTCAGGCGAGACATCTCGCGCAGGTTGCGTGCGATAGCTTCAGACTGGCCGCGCTCTTCCGCGCCTACGCCTGGGTATGCACCCGGCGTGTCGATGAAGGTGATGATTGGCATATTGAAACGCTCAGCCATCTCCATCAGACGCAGGGCCTTACGGTAGCCTTCTGGTGCTGGCATACCGAAATTACGACGGATCTTCTCTTTGGTTTCACGGCCTTTCTGGTGACCAATGATCATCACCGGACGTCCATCCAGACGCGCGATACCGCCGACGATAGCTTTATCGTCAGCGTATGCGCGGTCGCCTGCCAGTTCGTCAAATTCGTCAAACGCCAGGCGGACATAATCCAGGGTGTACGGACGCTGTGGATGACGCGCCAGCTGCGCGATCTGCCATGCGCCGAGATCGGCAAAGATTTTGCGCGTCAGCTCTACGCTTTTTTCGCGCAGACGATGCACTTCTTCGTCGATGTTAATATCCAGTTTTTCATCCTGACGGCTTACCGCTGTCAGAGAATCGATTTTCGCTTCCAGCTCAGCAATCGGCTGTTCGAAATCAAGGAAATTCAGACTCATAGTATTCCTGTATTAGTCAAACTCCAGTTCCACCTGCTCCGAACCAATGAGGCCACGGAGATCGTTCAGTAAACGATCGCTCGGAGAGACACGCCACGTTGCACCAAAGCGCAACCGCGCACGTGCATCCGCCCTCTGATAGTAGAGATGTACTGGAATGGTCCCCGAGCGGTGGGGTTCCAGAGACTGACGGAGTCGGTTTAAAAGCTGGTCATCAATTTGCCTGTCCGTCAGCGAGATAGCAAGCCCGCGAGCATATTTTTCCCGGGCTTCGTCAATGTCCATCACTTCGCGGGCGGTCATTTTAAGCCCCCCGCTGAAGTCATCAAAGCTGACCTGTCCGCTGACGATAAGTATGCGGTCTTTTTCCAGCAATTGCTGGTATTTATCCAGCGCGTCGGTGAACAACATCACCTCCAGACGCCCGGAACGGTCATCCAGGGTACAGATGCCGATACGATTGCCGCGCTTGGTGACCATTACCCTTGCAGCAATCACGAGCCCCGCAGCCGTGGTGATCTTACCACGTTCTGTCGGATGCATGTCTTTAAGCCTGTGGCCGCCGACATAGCGCTCAATTTCTTTAAGATACTGGTTGATCGGGTGCCCCGTCAGGTACAGACCTAACGTTTCCCGCTCTCCATCCAGTACCACCTGTTCTGGCCACGGCTGGCAGTTGGAATAGGACTGCTCGATCTGCTCTGGCTCTTCCGCCAGCACGCCGAACATATCCGCCTGGCCAATGGCTTCCGCTTTTGCATGCTGATCGGCCGCCTTCAACGCATCGCCGAGCGAGTTCATCAGCGCGGCACGGTGTGGCCCCAGCCTGTCAAACGCGCCGGACATGATCAGTTTTTCCAGCACGCGGCGGTTCAGTTTTTTGGTATCGGTACGGGCGCACAGATCGAACAGCTCACGGAAGTAGCCACCGTTATTACGCGCTTCGATGATCGCCTCGATCGGCCCCTCACCAACGCCTTTGATCGCGCCGATCCCGTAGACGATCTCCCCGTCATCGTTAACGTGGAAATGGTACAGACCCGAGTTAATATCCGGCGGCAGGATCTTCAGCCCCATGCGCCAGCACTCGTCCACCAGGCCAACCACCTTCTCAGTGTTGTCCATATCGGCGGTCATTACCGCCGCCATAAACTCAGCGGGATAGTGGGCCTTGAGCCACAGCGTTTGATACGAAACCAAAGCATAGGCGGCGGAGTGAGATTTGTTAAATCCGTACCCGGCGAATTTCTCCACCAGGTCGAAGATTTTCATCGCCAGTTCGCCATCGACGCCGTTTTTCTTCGCCCCATCTTCAAAGATAGAGCGCTGCTTGGCCATCTCTTCCGGCTTTTTCTTACCCATCGCACGACGCAGCATGTCCGCGCCGCCAAGGGTATAGCCGGAAAGCACCTGGGCGATCTGCATGACCTGTTCCTGATACAGGATGATGCCGTAGGTCGGTTCCAGCACCGGTTTCAGGCTTTCATGCTGCCACTGTACGTCCGGGTAGGAAATCTCTTCGCGCCCGTGTTTACGGTCGATAAAGTTATCCACCATCCCTGACTGCAGCGGGCCCGGACGGAACAGGGCCACCAGCGCGATCATATCTTCGAAGCAGTCGGGCTGCAGGCGTTTAATCAGATCTTTCATGCCGCGGGATTCAAGCTGGAAGACGGCTGTCGTCTCCGAGCGCTGCAGCATGTCGAAACTTTTCTTGTCATCCAGCGGGATGGCCGCGATATCCAGCGGCGGCTCGCCGTTCTTCTCGCGGCGGGCGTTGATCATCTCCAGCGCCCAGTTGATAATAGTCAGCGTGCGCAGGCCGAGGAAGTCGAACTTCACCAGCCCGGCGTATTCCACGTCGTTTTTATCGAACTGGGTGACCGGGTGCTGGCCCGCTTCGTCGCAGTAGAGCGGCGCAAAGTCGGTGATTTTGGTCGGGGCGATAACCACGCCCCCCGCATGCTTACCGGCGTTACGCGTCACGCCTTCCAGCTTGCGCGCCATGTCGATCAGCGCTTTTACCTCTTCATCAGCTTCGTAGATTTCCGGCAGCTGAGGTTCAGCTTCAAAGGCTTTTGCCAGCGTCATGCCCGGATCGGGCGGCACCAGCTTTGAAATACGATCGACAAAACCGTACGGATGACCCAGCACGCGGCCCACGTCGCGGATAACCGCTTTCGCCGCCATGGTACCGAAGGTAATGATCTGCGAAACCGCGTCACGACCGTACATATCGGCCACGTGCTCAATCACCTGGTCGCGTTTTTCCATGCAGAAGTCGACGTCGAAGTCGGGCATGGAGACACGTTCCGGGTTAAGGAAACGTTCGAACAGCAGGTCAAATTCCAGCGGATCGAGGTCGGTAATTTTCAGCGCATACGCCACCAGTGAGCCCGCACCCGAGCCACGGCCCGGACCTACCGGCACGCCGTTATCCTTCGACCACTGGATAAACTCCATTACGATCAGGAAGTAGCCCGGGAAGCCCATCTGGTTAATCACCTGGAGTTCAATATCCAGGCGTTCGTCATACTCCGGACGACGTTTTTTACGCTCTTCTTCATCCGGGAACAGGAATTCGAGACGCTCTTCCAGACCTTCTTTCGATTTCATGACCAGGAAATCTTCCGTAGTCATGTCCCCGGTCGGGAACTGCGGCAGGAAGTATTCGCCGAGGCGCACGGTCACGTTACAGCGCTTGGCAATCTCTACGCTGTTTTCCAGCGCTTCCGGAATGTCGGAGAAGAGCTCGCACATCTCCTCTTCGCTGCGCATATACTGCTGCGATGAGTAGTTCCGCGGACGCTTTGGATCGTCGAGAGTGAAGCCATCGTGGATAGCGACGCGAATTTCATGCGCATCAAAATCGCCGGACTCCAGGAAACGCACGTCATTCGTTGCCACCACGGGCAAGCCGCGCTCTTCTGCCAGCGCGACAGCAGCGTGCAGATAGTTCTCTTCATCCTGGCGGCCGGTGCGAATCAGCTCCAGATAGTAACGATTCGGGAAGTACTCTTCATAGAACGAGACGCACTGATCCACCAGCGCGCTGTTACCGCGCAGCAGGGATTTACCGACATCGCCCATGCGGCCGCCGGAGATCAGCAGCAGCCCTTCGTTCAGCTCAGCCAGCCATTCCCTGTCAATCCACGGACCCAGCGCCCCATAACCGCGCTGATAGGCTTTTGAGATAAGCAGAGTGAGGTTTTGGTAACCCGTATTGTTCATAGCCAACACGGAGATTTGCGTCAGTTCATCGCCGATGAGATCGCTCTGCACATGGAAATCCGCACCGACGATAGGCTTCATCCCCGCGCCATGCGCCGTCCCGTAGAACTTAACCAGGCCGCACAGGTTGGTAAAATCGGTGATCGCCAGCGCAGGCATGCCAAGCGAGGCCGCCTTTTTTACCAGCGGCCCGGTCTTTGCCAGCCCATCGATCATGGAGTAGTCGCTATGCACCCGCAGGTGTACGAAACGTGGTTCAGCCATCTTCAGATCCCGCGTTACTTAATTGCTTGCGTCTTGATTCAGGACACCAGTCCCAGCGCGCGCTTCACCGGGCCAAAGCTGCGCCGATGATGTTCAGTTGCGCCATGTTCAGCCAGCTTTTCCAGATGGAAAGCCGTTGGATATCCCTTATGCTGGGCGAAACCATACGCGGGATAAGTGAGGTCCAGCGCGGCCATTTCGGCGTCGCGCGTCACTTTGGCAATAATAGACGCTGCACTGATCTCTGCGACGCGGCTGTCGCCTTTAACGACGGCCATCGAAGGCATCGGCAGCGCCGGGCAACGGTTACCGTCGATCAGCACATATTCAGGCACAACCTTCAGGCCAGCAACGGCTCGCTGCATTGCCAGCATCGTGGCGTGCAGAATATTCAGATCGTCGATTTCATTCGGCTCTGCGCGCCCGACGCTCCACGCCAGCGCCTTCTCTTTAATTTCATCGAACAGCGCCAGGCGGCGTTTCTCACTGAGTTTTTTTGAGTCGTTCAGACCCATAATCGGGCGCGTTGGATCGAGGATCACCGCCGCGGTCACCACGGCACCGACCAACGGGCCGCGCCCGACTTCATCCACTCCGGCAACGAGGTGCGTGTGGGGATAAGTAAATTCCATCATTTTGCTAACTCCAGCACTGCATCAGCCGCCTGCTCATCAGCATTACAGCGAATCTGCTGATGCAGTTCACGGAAAGTATCGTGCATCTGGTGGCTGGTCTTGCCGTTGGCCAGCAGCGGCAGCAGGGCATCCGCAAGCGCCTGCGGCTGGCACTCATCCTGCAACAGCTCTTTAACCAGCTCGCGCCCGGCAAGCAGGTTTGGCAGGGAGACATAATCCGTTTTCACCAGACGTTTTGCCAGCCAGAAGGTAAACGGCTTCATGCGATAACCGACCACCATCGGGCATTTCGCCAGCATACACTCCAGCGCTGCCGTGCCGGAAGCCAGCAGTGCGGCATCGCTTGCATACATGGCTTCCCGCCCTTTCCCGTCGAGAAGACGAACGTGAAGATCCGGGGCAACGTCGGCTTTGATACGCTCGAACTGCTCGCGGCGTTTGGCATTCACCAGCGGCACAACCACTTCAAGATCGGGCCAGGTCTGGCGAAGAATCTGCGCGGTCTTCAGGAAATCAGCGCTCAGCATCTCGACCTCTGCGCCACGGCTGCCCGGCAGCAACGCCAGACAGTGCACATCATGCGGGATACCCAGCACGTCTCGCGCCGCGTTTTTATCCGGATCCAGCGGCATCGCATCCGCCATGGTATGACCGATAAAACGGCACGGAACATTAAATCTGTCGTAAAACGCTTTTTCGAAAGGCAGGAAAGCCAGCACCAGATTGGTGGACCGTCCGATTTTGAAAACGCGTTTCTGTCGCCACGCCCAGACGGACGGACTGACATAGTGAATGGTTTTGATGCCCTGCTTTTTCAGATTACCTTCGAGGGTAATGTTGAAATCAGGTGCATCGATACCGACAAACACATCGGGTTTGAGTTCGGTAAAGCGGCGGGTGAGATCGGCACGAATATGCAGCAGGCGTCGCAGGCGCCCCAGCACCTCGACGATGCCCATCACGGCCAGCTCTTCCATTTCATACCAGGCTTCACAGCCTTCGGCCTGCATCAGCGGGCCAGCCACGCCAACAAAGCGAGCATTGGGTACGCGCGCCTTAAGCGCCCGGATGAGACCTGCACCAAGAATATCGCCGGAGGTTTCTCCGGCGACCAGGGCTATCGTAAGCGGACGACTGTCGACCATTAACGAATCAGACCCCTCGTGGAACGGTCAAAGAACTCCATGAACGCGTTCACTTCAGGATGCTTATTCGCCAGCTCGGCAATTTCCGGCTTCGCCTCTTCCAGCGTTTTACCGCTACGGTACAGCAGTTTGTACGCGTTGCGGATAGCAGTAATCGCTTCGCGGCTAAAGCCACGACGCTTGAGGCCTTCGATGTTCACGCCAAACGGCGTGGCATGGTTGCCCTGCGCAATCACATACGGCGGGACGTCCTGCGCCACACCGGAGCATCCGCCGACCATCACGTGTGCACCAATGATGCAGAACTGATGGACTGCGGTCATGCCGCCAATAATTGCGAAGTCATCAACCGATACGTGTCCTGCCAGCGTTGCGTTGTTGGCAAGAATACAGCGATCGCCCACGGTACAGTCGTGCGCAATGTGCGCATTCACCATGAACAAGTTGTCGCTGCCCACCTTCGTCAACCCACCACCCTGCACTGTTCCACGATGAATGGTGACGCTTTCGCGAATACGGTTACGATCGCCAATTTCCAGACGGGTCGACTCACCAGCATATTTCAGATCCTGGTTAACTTCGCCGATGGAAGCGAACTGATAGATCTCGTTATTGCAGCCAATGGTCGTGTGACCATTCACGACAACGTGAGATTTCAGTACTGTACCCTCACCAATTTCGACATGGGGTCCAACAATACAGAACGGGCCAATGTGGACGTTTGCGCCAATGATGGCACCCGTTTCCACAATAGCGGTAGGATGAATAAAGGCGGATTTATCAATCACGTATCAGGACTCCCGGCTACGAGCACACATCATCGTCGCTTCGCAAACAACTTTGCCGTCAACCAGCGCTACGCCTTTGAAGCGAGTCAGGCCACGACGCGTTTTTTCAAAAGTGACTTCCATGATCATCTGATCACCAGGCACGACAGGACGCTTGAAGCGCGCTTCATCAATACCTGCGAAGTAATACAGTTCACCCGGCTCCAGCTTACCGACGCTTTTAAACGCCAGAATACCGGTAGCCTGAGCCATCGCTTCCAGAATCAACACACCCGGGAAGATAGGCTTACCCGGGAAGTGTCCCTGGAAGAACGGCTCGTTCACGGAAACATTTTTCACTGCGCGCAGAAAACGACCTTCTTCAAAATCCAGCACACGGTCTACCAACAAAAACGGGTAGCGGTGCGGCAGAAGTTCTAAAATCTCTTCAATATGCAGAGTATGAGTGTCAGTAGTCAAAATACTCTTCCTGTCAAAATGTACTGATAACAATAATAACACGGCCTGCCGGTTTATTAGAAAGCCGACAGGCCGGGAAAGATAGCGTTAAACGGGTGACGTTTAGTCTTGTTGATCGATCTTACGCTCAAGAGACTTGAGTCGCTTGTTCATATCATCAATGTTCATCACCAGAGCTGCTGTTTTACGCCATACCTTGTTGGGTTGCAGCGGAATACCGGAGGAATAGACGCCAGGTTCAGTGATAGGACGCATTACCATGCCCATGCCCGTCACCGTCACCTTGTCGCATATTTCCATATGGCCATTAATCACGCTCGCGCCGCCAATCATGCAGTAACGACCAATTTTCAGGCTGCCCGCCATGATGACGCCCCCCGCAACCGCGGTATTGTCGCCAATCACAACGTTATGCGCAATCTGGCACTGGTTATCGATGATAACACCATTGCCAATAATCGTGTCGTCGAGTGCACCACGATCGATCGTGGTACAGGCTCCGATCTCCACGCGATCGCCAATAATAACGCGACCAAGCTGCGGGATCTTAACCCAGTTACCGCGATCGTTCGCGTAACCAAAGCCATCAGAACCAATCACGGTACTGGACTGGACGAGGCAATTTTCGCCGATTTCAACTTCATGATAAACGGACACATTGGCCCATAAACGGGTGCCAGCGCCGATTTTCGTATTTTTCCCAACGAAGCATCCAGGGCCAATGACGACGTTATCGCCCAGCTCAACGCCAGATTCAATAACCGCATTCGCGCCAACGGCCACGTTGTTACCCAGCTTAGCCGTCGGATCAATCGCTGCACTGGCAGCAATGTTCTGCGCCGGCTGCGGCGTGGTATCAAGAATTTGAGCCATGCGTGCATACGTCAGGTAGGGATTTTTCACTACCAGCGCGCTTCCAGTGGCAAAAGGAAGATCGTCCTGCGTCAGAACAACAGCTGACGCCTGGCATTGAGCCAGTTGTTCACGGTACTTAGGGCTTACCATGAAGGTAATCGTGCCAGCTTTAGCAGATTGCATGGACGCAACAGCGGTGATGACGATATCGCCATCACCGTGTAATTCTGCATCCAACTGCTGAGCTAAATCAGCCAGTCGAATTGAAGGCATTACTTATTTAACCTGTTTCAGAACATCAGCGGTGATGTCTTTAACATCGCTGCTGTTGAAAGCAACGGCGTTCGCATCAACAACCAGATCGATGCTCTGATCGGCAGCAACTGCTTTAACAGCAGTCTGAATGCGAGTCACCAGCTTGCCACGCTCTTCGTTAGAACGACGCTGACGATCCTGCTCGAAAGCCTGCGCTTTCTGGGAGAAGGTCTGGCGCTGAGCCATAACGTCTTTTTCCAGTTTGCTGCGATCGCTTGCTTTCATGGTAGAACCATCACGCTGCAGACGCTGCATTTTGGACTGAAGATCGCCTTCCATACGCTGCAGTTCGCTCGCACGGCCTTTGAATTCGTTTTCCAGAGTCGTAGAAACACCTGTTTTCTGAGCGACTTGCTGGAACAAATTACCCATGTTGACGATTGCGATTTTGTCTGCTGCCTGAGCAGAAGTTGCCATCGCTAAACCGAGACCTGCAGCTAATAACCACTTTTTCACAATTAACTCCTTACCATCCCATTGGCACCAGAAGGTACCGTTCTTTGCGTGGCAAGGCGACCGTTTTACCGATCGCCGGTTGTCAGCGCTACACTGCCAACGCATTCCATTGCAGCGAATTATTACCAGGTTTTACCAATGTTAAACTGGAATTGCTCCGCTTTGTCTCCATCGTATTTCTTAAACGGCTGGGCGTAGGAGAAGACCAACGGCCCCAGCGGTGACATCCATTGTAATGCGATACCGGCAGACATGCGAATATTGCCCGGATCGCTATAGTCTGGAACGCCAGCCGCGCGCATCTGGGCAGTATTCTCCCAGTTGGTATCCCACACCGTACCCGCATCCCAGAAGAAGGACGTACGTACGGAGTTCGCGTATTTATCACTGATAAATGGCGTTGGGGTGATGAACTCCAGGCTGGCCACGGCCATGGCGTTACCGCCTACCGCATCATCAGAGCTACATACTTGTTTTGGATCACGGCTTGCGCAGTTATCTTCATCATTACCGCCGTAATAAACCGCTTTCGGACCAATGTTGTTAGACTGGAAGCCACGCACGGTGCTTGAACCACCCGCGTAGAAGTTCTCATAGAACGGCAACTCTTTACTGCCGATACCGTCACCATAGCCCCAACGGGTACGACCCAGCACCACCCACTTGTGATCGTCATCAATCGGGAAGTAGGACGCGGTATCCAGCGTCACCTTGTAGAACTCGTTATCGGAACCAGGAATGGTCACCTTACCGTTCAGGTTGACGCGAGAGCCTTCCGTTGGGAAGAAACCGCGGTCAAGACGGTTGTAGGTCCAGCCATAGTTGAAGGTGAAGTCATCTGCAGCAAAACCGTTGTCATCGCTGGAGGTACTCGCCGACTGGCCGATGGAATCCAGATAACGCCACATCGCCACCTGCGGCTGCATGTTGGACAGGTCGTTATGCACGTAACCTAAGCCCGCTCGCAGGGTGTTGTATTCGTTAACCGGGAAGCCAAGCGTTCCGTCCACACCGTAACTTTTGTTGGTGTAGGAAGACAGATCTGCATCATCCGCTTTAAAGTCGTTATAGAAGATACGACCGCCCAGGCTCACACCGTCAACGGTGAAGTATGGGTTGGTAACGGAGAACTCAGAGTAGGTCTGGTAGTCGTTTTTGGTACCGTTAATACCAACAGAGTAACCCGTACCCAGCCAGTTATCCTGCTGGACGCCTACCTGGAAACTCACGCCGCTTTCCGTGCCGTAGCCCACGCCGAAGTTAAAGCTACCGGTGTTACGCTCTTTCACTTTATAAACGACATCAACCTGATCCGGGCTGCCCGGTACACGCTGAGTTTCAGTATCTACGGTTTCAAAATAGCCCAGACGGTTCAGACGCTCTTTACCCTGGTCGACCAGGTCGCTGCCCAGCCAAGCCCCTTCCATCTGACGCATTTCACGACGCAGAACGGAGTCTTTAGAGGTGTCATTACCGACGAAGCGGATCTTACGCACGTAGAAACGGTTACCCGCATCAACGTTAACGTGCAGCTTAACGGTTTTATCCGCATCGTTGATTTCCGGCTGAGTTTGTACGCGCGGATAGGCATAACCATAGCGGCCGAGCAGCTTCTTAATGCTGTCTTCCATTTTGGTGACTTTGGATCCGCTGTACAGATCGCCCGGCTGAATTTTGGTCAGCGATTCGATCTCAGCAGAATGCCCCGCCAGGTTACCACTCACTTCAACACCAGAAAGCTTGTACTGATCGCCTTCAGTAATGTTAACCGTAATGTAGATACCTTTCTTGTCCGGAGTCAGACTGACCTGAGTCGAGTCGATGTTGAAGCGGGCATAACCGCGATCCAGATAGTAGCTGCGCAGGGTTTCAAGGTCGCCCGCCAGCTTCTGTTTCTGGTATTTACGATCGCCAACCACGTTCCACCACGGCACTTCATCGCGCAGCTGGAAGGTCGAGATCAGTTCGTCGGTGCTGAACGCGTGGTTACCCACGATGTTGATCTGCTGGATCTTCGCAGAAACACCTTCCTGGAAGACCAGCTTCAGGTCAACACGGTTACGCGGGAGCGGAGTGACAACCGCTTTCACGCTGGCGCTGTATTTACCGACGCTGTAGTAGAAGTCTTCCAGACCTTTTTCAATGTCTGAAAGGGTTGTGCGGTCCAGAGATTCACCCACACGAACACCCGATGCTTCAAGGTTTTGCTTGAGCATGTCATCTTTCACCGACTTGTTGCCGGAGAAAGTGATACTGGCGATCGTTGGACGTTCTTTTACCTGTACCAGCAGCGTATCACCATCGCGCAGGACGCGGACGTCCTCGAAGTTGCCGGTGGCAAACAGAGCACGGATGGTGTTACTGATATCTTCATCATTAACCGTATCGCCGGGGCGCACAGGCATACTGAGGAGGGCCGCACCAACGGCGACACGCTGAAGGCCTTCGAAATGAATATCTTTCACTACGAACCCGTCAGCACCGTATACGGTGGCGCTGCTAAACAGCAGCGACGCTATGAGCAACTTTTTCATCGCCATCGTTATTATGCGTTCTTCCTAACTAACTCTCTTACAACCGAGAGAAATCATTGAAAAGTGCAAGCCCCATTAACAGCACCAGCAAAATCGAGCCAATGCGATAACTAAAGTCTTGAACTCGCTCGGATACCGGCCCGCCTTTTAGCTTTTCAATCGCTAAAAACAGCAGATGACCCCCGTCTAAAACGGGAAGCGGGAACAGGTTGATAATCCCAAGGTTCACGCTAATAAGCGCGAGGAACATGAGATAGTAAATCACCCCGAACTCCGCTGACATCCCAGCCCCCTGAGCAATCGAGATTGGCCCACTGAGGTTGTTCAGTTTCACATCACCGGTTATCAATTTCCCCAACATGTTGACCGTCAGCTTCATCAGTTGCCATGTTTTATCCGTGGCTTCAAGAATGGCGCTGAACGGCCCATACTGGCGTATTGTCTTGTACTCATCTGGCAGCGGGATCACTTTTGGCACAACGCCTGCAAACCCTTCTGCCTTTTTGCCGACCGACTTCGTATCCGGGATCAGCGTCAGCGAAAGCGGACTGCCTTGCCTTTCAACTTCCAGCGCGAGGGACGTCCCCGGATTATCGCGCACCAGAGTAACAAAGGTCATCCACTCTGTTAATGGTTGACCATCGACTTTAACGATCCTGTCGCCAGCTTGCAAACCCGCTTTGCTCGCCGCCGAATTTGCCTGTACTTCGGCTAATACCGGCTCAATCTGCGCGCCGCGGGGACGAATGCCCAGCGCAGCGACGGGATCCTCTTTGTCTGGCTCGAAACGCCAGTGGCGTAAATCCAGTACTTTGTCCTGACGCGCGTCTGACCCAAATGGCGAAACGCTGATAGTTGTCTGCGGATCGCCAATTTTGGCTACCAGCTGCAGTCGCACGGCATCCCAATCAGGGGTTTCGATGCCATCAATCGCTTTAAGTTCCATCCCGGAGGTAATTTGCGCACTCGCCGCGATGGAGTCAGGGGCAATATCCCCCACTACCGGACGGACGCCAGGGACGCCGATGATAAACACCAGCCAGTAAGCGAAAATCGCAAAGATGAAGTTGGCTACCGGTCCGGCAGCGATGATGGCGGCGCGTTGTCCAACGGTTTTGTTGTTAAACGCACTGTGTCGCAGTTCGGGAGCGACAGGCTCAACACGTTCGTCGAGCATTTTGACGTAGCCGCCAAGCGGGATAAGGGCGATGACAAATTCCGTGCCGTGACGGTCGGTGCGCGTCCAGAGTGATTTGCCAAAACCAATGGAGAATCGCTCTACCCGCACACCACAACGGCGAGCAACCCAGAAATGGCCAAATTCATGCACGGTAATCAGTACACCCAGTGCAACAATGAACGCCGCCAGATTCCAGAGAATGCTCAGCATAAAACCTTCCGTTAAATCGTCCCGAATACCAGTAAAAGCAGGCAAGCAAATACTGGAACAGCCGCTGTCAGGCTGTCAATGCGATCCAGTATACCGCCATGCCCTGGAATAAGATGTCCGCTGTCCTTAATCCCTGCTTCACGCTTAAACATACTTTCGGTTAAATCACCGAGCACTGAGGCAAGTGCAGCAAAAATCGAGCACACCAGCAGTATTGACGGTGCCACGGCCAGATCTGCCCAGACGCCATAGCCCCAGGAGATGATCGCTGCCGTAAACAAGCCGCCGATGAAGCCTTGCCAGGTTTTCCCCGGCGAAACTTTTGGTGCCAGCTTATGTTTGCCAAACAGTTTACCAAACATATAGGCCCCGGAGTCAGCCCCCCAGACGAGAATCATCACATAAAGCAGCCAGATCGCACCGCTGTAGTGGTTTTCGTCATAATGCCAGGCGCGCAGCGCGACCATGCCCCAGAAAAACGGAACAATGGTGAGCAAACCAAAAATCAGTCGCAGCACTTTTGAATGACGCCAGATTGCGGCCGAACCTGGATAAAAAAGCACCAGTAATAGCGCAACAACCCACCAGGCCAACGACATCCACAAGGAGCCGGCAACCAGCGGTTGATGAATATCATGGTGATATTCAGGCAACATAAACAGCATTATGGCCAGGATAAAGCCACAGAGTACCGCAAGCCATACTCGCTGGCTGCGCGAGGTAAAGCCGCTAAACTGTCCCCATTCCCACGCGGCAAGCATGCACACTACCAGCGTGACAATGGCGAATCCCACCGGGGGCAGCAAAAACAGCGCCGCAATGACAATGGGTATTAAAACAAAAGCGGAAATCAGGCGATACTTCAGCAAAAGCTACCCCCATCAGGCTTTGTCGCCACCTGGCTCGGTGCCGCCGAAACGACGCTCTCGATTGGCAAAGGCATGCAGCGCACCTTCAAAGTCTTGTTCATCAAAATCGGGCCAGAGAACATCTGTAAAGTAAAGTTCAGCATAGGCAATTTGCCATATCAGAAAGTTACTTATGCGATGTTCCCCCCCTGTCCTAATTACCAAATCCACAGGTGCCAGTTCATTCATGCAGATTTGCTTGCTCAGCGCCTCTTCATCAATCTGGTCGGGTCTCAACAGCCCTTCCTGAACCTGTTCGGCCAGATGCCGAACGCCCTGGATAATATCCCAGCGTCCACCGTAATTCGCCGCAACGTTGAGCGTCAGACCGGTATTATTTTCCGTCAGCGCTTCTGCTTTACGAATCCGCTCCTGCAAACGTGAGTTAAAACGACTGGTATCGCCAATGATGCGCAGGCGAACGTTGTGGCGGTGCAGGCTTTTTACTTCGCTGTCTAGCGCCCACACGAACAATTCCATCAACGCAGTCACTTCCTGCGGAGGTCGATTCCAGTTTTCACTGCTAAAAGCATAGAGCGTTAACGCATCAATGCCGTTATTGGCGGCAAAAGAGACGGCGCGGCGAACAGATTTCGCTCCCGCTTTATGCCCAAAGGCTCGTATTTTCCCTTGTCTTTTCGCCCAGCGCCCGTTGCCATCCATAATGATTGCTACATGACGGCAGCCATGAGCTGGCAAGTTTTCGCTTATTGGTTGATTCGCAGACAACATAACGCGTTTTTTGTCCCTGAAAGGATTTAACGGTACTCAGGAATACTTAAGCCTGTACATAAAAAAGCCGTGTCAAACCACGGCTTACCTGACCACATAAAGTCAAATTCCTGCGATCAGGTGGCGCAGACTATATCACTGAAGCCCAACGCTAACAAATAGCACGACCACTAGTGCTTGCTTTATCACCAGCTTGCGAGACGTGTCACCTGTTTACGCGCAATATCACGAGCAGCTGTATCCACCGCCAGTACCTCTTCCACGCTTTGTGGCTCACGCAAATCCATCATTTCCAGTACCGATAAATTTAAGGACGCGATATCGGTAAAACGGATCTGCTGATTCAGAAATGCGTCAACGGTAATTTCATTGGCTGCATTCAGTGCCGTCGTCGCCGCCTGCCCCTGGTCAAAGGCGTTCATTGCAAGCTTCAGACAAGGATAACGATCGTAGTCTGGTTCACTGAACGTCAGAGAACTGAGCTTACAGAAATCAAGCGGCTTCACGCCGGATTTCACCCGGTTCGGCCATGCCATTGAATGGGCAATAGGCGTACGCATATCCGGCTCGCCGAGCTGTGCCAGCACGCTGCCATCCTGATAGCGCACCATCGAGTGAATCACCGACTGCGGGTGGATCAGTACTTCCATCTGTTTCGCCGACGCATTAAACAGCCAGCGCGCTTCAATGTATTCCAGACCTTTGTTCATCATGGTGGCAGAATCCACGGAGATTTTACGCCCCATTGACCAGTTCGGATGACGGCACGCCTGATCTGGCGTCATTGCGCGCAGTTCAGAGAGTGGCGTTTCACGGAACGGGCCACCAGACCCGGTAAGCAGAATCGACACAACGCCATTCTGCTCCAGGTCAGCGTACCCCAGGTTCTGTTGAAAAGGTTGCGGTAAACTCTGAAAAATGGCGTTATGCTCGCTGTCGACCGGTAAAAGACGCGCCCCGCGCTGTTTTACCGCGTCCATGAACAGACGTCCACAGGTCACCAGCGACTCTTTATTGGCGAGCAAAACATCTTTACCGGCATCGATCGCAGCAAGTGTCGGCAGCAGCCCGGCTGCGCCGACAATGGCCGCCATAACCTGGTCAACCTCATCCAGCGCCGCCATCTCGCAGGCCGCCTGCTGGCCACTCAACACCTCGGTTCGGCTGCCCTTCTCACGCAGTTGGGCTTTTAGCAGGCGCGCGCTCTCTTCGTCATCCATCACCGCATAGCGGGGCATAAACTCCAGGCACTGCTCGACCATACGCTGCACATTCTTACCGGCCACCAGCGCTGTCACGGTGTAAAGTTCAGGATTATGGCGGACGACGTCGAGAGTACTGCAACCGATGGAGCCGGTTGAGCCGAGGAGTGTTAAATGCTTCATGAGATGCCCGAAAAAAGTTAGACCAGATAAAAGCAAAACGCCGCCAGCAAGACCCGAAGTCCCTCTGAACGGCGTTTATCAGTGTACGACAGAAATCAGAACTGCATCAGTTCCGCTTCTTTTTCTGCCAGCGCCGCATCAATTTTCTTGATGGCAGCGTCGGTCATTTTCTGAATGTCGTCCTGAGAACGACGATCGTCATCTTCGCTGATCTCTTTTTCTTTCAGCAGTGCTTTCACTTTATCGTTCGCATCGCGACGCACGTTACGCACGGAAACACGACCCTGCTCAGCTTCACCGCGAACCACTTTGATGAGATCTTTACGACGCTCTTCCGTCAGCGGAGGCAGCGGAACGCGGATGTCAGCACCCGCTGAGCTTGGGTTCAGACCCAGGTCAGACGCCATGATCGCTTTCTCAACGGCCGGGCTCATAGAGCGATCGAAGACGTTGATTTTCAGCGTACGGGTATCTTCAACCGTCACGCTCGCGAGCTGACGCAGAGGGGTTGGCGTACCGTAGTATTCTACGATGATGCCATCCAGCAGGCTTGGGGAAGCACGGCCAGTACGGATTTTGCTGATTTGGTTTTTGAACGCTTCTACGCATTTGTCCATGCGTACTTCAGCATCTTTTCTGATGTCGTTAATCACGTTACGAATCCTTGAAAACTTGTCTCAGGCAGACTATCCGCCAGCACAGCGCTACAGGTGTGCTAAGTATAGTCGCGTTTAATTCATGACAACGCCAAAGGCGCGTCCAGGTAAGATACCACTACAAAGTAAAGCGGAATCTTACCTGTATTTATCGTCGACGGAAATTATTCCGTGATCAAAGTGCCTTCTTTTTCGCCCATGACCACGCGACGCAGTGCGCCAGGCTTGTTCATGTTGAAGACACGGATCGGCAGTTTGTGGTCGCGAGCCAGCGTGAAGGCGGCAAGATCCATCACTTTCAGCTCTTTATCCAGCACTTCGCTGTAGCTCAGCTGATCGTACATGGTCGCAGAAGGATCTTTTGCCGGGTCGGCAGTAAACACGCCGTCTACTTTGGTCGCTTTCAGCACCACGTCGGCTTCAATTTCGATACCGCGCAGGCAGGCAGCGGAATCGGTGGTAAAGAACGGGTTACCCGTACCGGCGGAGAGGATCACCACGCGGTTGTTGCGCAGCAGGCTGATGGCCTCTGCCCAGCTGTAATTATCGCATACGCCATTCAGGGGAATCGCGGACATCAGGCGGGCATTCACGTAGGCGCGATGGAGCGCATCACGCATTGCCAAGCCATTCATCACGGTTGCCAGCATACCCATGTGGTCGCCCACAACGCGGTTCATCCCCGCTTTCGCCAGACCAGCACCACGGAAAAGGTTGCCACCGCCAATGACCACGCCAACCTGGATACCCAGTTCGACCAGTTCTTTGATTTCCTGTGCCATGCGATCAAGGATGCTTGCGTCAATACCGAAGCCTTCCGATCCCTGCAGCGCTTCGCCACTCAGCTTAAGCAGAATGCGTTTGTACACGGGTTTTGCATTGGTAGCCATGTTTCTTTCCTGAGACTGTCAACGATTAAGATGGGAGTTAATTCTGGCGACATAATATGCCGCAAATCAGCACGGGGATACTGGAGCCTGTCTGATTTCCTGTGACGGGTGACAAAAAGAAGCCGCCCTCAGGCGGCTCCTTTTCAATCATTAAGACTGCTTGGACATTGCAGCAACTTCTGCTGCGAAGTCAGTCTCAACTTTCTCGATGCCTTCGCCCACTTCGAAGCGGAGGAAGCCAGTTACGTCAGCGTTGTGCTCTTTCAGCAGCTGAGCAACAGACTTGCTTGGATCCATAACGAAAGGCTGGCCAGTCAGAGAAACTTCGCCGGTGAATTTCTTCATGCGGCCTTCAACCATTTTCTCTGCGATTTCTTTTGGCTTACCAGACTGCATCGCGATGTCCAGCTGAACCTGGTACTCTTTTTCTACCACTTCAGCAGACACGTCTTCTGGCTTAACGAATTCTGGTTTGCTTGCAGCGATGTGCATTGCCAGCTGTTTAACCAGCTCTTCGTCAGCGCCTTTAGCCGCAACCAGAACACCGATACGCGCGCCGTGCTGGTAAGAACCCAGTACTTCGCCTTCCAGGGAAGATACGCGACGGATGTTAATGTTCTCACCGATTTTAGCAACCAGCGCAACACGTTCTTCTTCGAACTGTGCTTTCAGAACTTCAACGTCAGTGATTTTGCCAGCAACAGCTGCGTCCAGAACTTTGTTCGCAAATGCCTGGAAACCGCCATCTTTAGCAACGAAGTCAGTCTGGCAGTTAACTTCCAGAATGATGCCGTAGGTGCCGTCGATTTTAGTGATGATCACGCCGTCAGCAGCAACGTTGCCTGCTTTCTTAGCTGCTTTGATCGCACCGGATTTACGCATGTTTTCGATTGCCAGCTCGATGTCGCCGTTCGCTTCAGTCAGCGCTTTTTTGCAATCCATCATGCCTGCGCCAGTACGCTCGCGCAGCTCTTTTACCAGGGATGCGGTAATTTCAGCCATTCTTAAATCCTCGGGAGATGTGAACTGCCCGGCCGGAGGCCAAACAGTGTAAATTGAAAAAAGGGGCCGATAATGGGCCCCTATTCATACACGGTACTAATAAGGGGTAAAACCTTATTATTCAGCTTCTACGAAGCTTTCTTCCGCCTGAGAAGCCAGATCCTGGGAACGGCCTTCACGAACGGTAGCAGCTACAGCGCTCAGGTACAGGCTAACAGCACGGATTGCGTCGTCGTTACCCGGGATAACGAAGTCAACACCGTCCGGATCGGAGTTAGTATCAACGATAGCGAATACCGGGATACCCAGGTTGTTAGCTTCTTTGATAGCGATGTGCTCGTGGTCTGCATCGATTACGAACAGCGCGTCTGGCAGGCCGCCCATATCTTTGATACCGCCCAGGCTGTTTTCCAGCTTGTCCAGTTCACGAGTGCGCATCAGCGCTTCTTTCTTAGTCAGCTTGTCGAAAGTACCGTCCTGAGACTGGGTTTCCAGATCTTTCAGGCGCTTGATGGACTGACGAACAGTTTTCCAGTTGGTCAGCATGCCGCCCAACCAGCGATGGTTCACGAAGAACTGGTCGCAGCTGTTAGCAGCATCTTTCACAGCTTCGCTTGCAGCGCGCTTAGTACCAACGAACAGAATCTTACCTTTACGGGAAGAGATCTTGTTCAGCTCAGCCAGGGCTTCGTTGAACATTGGTACAGTTTTCTCAAGGTTGATGATGTGTACTTTGTTACGCGCGCCGAAGATGAAAGGCTTCATTTTCGGGTTCCAGTAACGGGTCTGGTGACCAAAGTGAACACCAGCCTTGAGCATGTCGCGCATGGAAACAGTTGCCATGTTTTAAAACCTCTATATTGAAAGTTGGGGTTATGCCTCCACGTATCCCATATTACCGACCCCGAAGGGCACCCCGGAATATGTGCCGATACGTGTGTGTTGTTACACAAAGTGAGATTTGTCGCTTCCGTCCAGCCTGTGTATCTGAGATGGATCGGAAGTCCGGCGCGCTTTATACCACAAAACACGACCAGAAACCAACAGTTGTTGGCGGAGTGTGCTGTTAATGATTCTCAATTTGGCACGGGGCGTGCCTGACTGATACCATTGACGACACTTAGACTAGTATTGTCGAAAAAATCGACACCGATGGACAGATTACATGGCTATCTCTATTAAGACACCTGAAGAAATTGAAAAGATGCGCGTCGCCGGTCGTCTGGCCGCGGAAGTGCTGGAAATGATCGAGCCGTTCGTGAAGCCGGGCGTCAGCACCGGCGAACTGGATCGCATCTGTAATGACTATATCGTTAACGAGCAGCACGCGGTTTCCGCCTGTCTCGGCTACCACGGCTTCCCGAAATCCGTCTGCAT
The DNA here is from genome assembly GCF_001462935.1 of Enterobacter sp. 50588862. NCBI lineage: Bacteria > Pseudomonadati > Pseudomonadota > Gammaproteobacteria > Enterobacterales > Enterobacteriaceae > Enterobacter > Enterobacter sp. 50588862. Next base: position 319,193 of record NZ_LNHM01000036.1, on the reverse strand, counting down.
CTCTATTAATGAAGTGGTTTGCCACGGTATTCCGGACGACGAAAAACTGCTGAAAGATGGCGATATCGTCAACATCGACGTGACCGTCATTAAAGACGAGTACCACGGTGACACATCGAAGATGTTCATCGTTGGTAAACCAACGATTCTGGGCGAGCGTCTGTGCAAAGTGACGCAAGAGAGCCTGTACCTGGCGCTGAAAATGGTTAAGCCGGGCATCCGCCTGCGCACTCTCGGTGCCGCAATTCAGAAATTCGTGGAAGCGGAAGGTTTCTCCGTGGTGCGCGAATACTGCGGTCACGGCATTGGCCGCGTCTTCCATGAAGAGCCGCAGGTTCTGCACTATGATGCCGATGACGGCGGCGTGGTGCTGCAAAAAGGGATGACCTTCACCATCGAACCGATGGTCAACGCCGGTGACTACCGCATTCGCACCATGAAAGACGGCTGGACGGTGAAAACCAAAGACAGAAGCTTGTCTGCCCAGTACGAGCATACTATTGTGGTAACGGACAACGGCTGCGAAATTATGACGTTGCGCAAGGATGACACCATCCCGGCGATACTGACGAACATTGAGTGATAAGAAGCCGGCAAATGCCGGCTTTTTTAATGGCGATAGCTTTTTCTTATGGGTGGCGCACGATGAGTAATCTATTACCCGAACAGTATGCTAACACAGCACTTCCCACCCTCCCCGACCAGCCCGATAACCCGGGCGTCTGGCCGCCGCACGAGCTGACCTGCGCGCACATAAAAGCCCATATGGATGTTTTCCACCGCTGGCTGGGCAGCGCGTTCGACGCGGGCGTCTCTGCCGAGCAGCTCATCGAAGCGCGCACCGAATTTATCGACCAGCTCCTGCAACGTCTGTGGATCGACTACGGTTTCGGGCAGGTGAGCGACGTCGCGCTGGTTGCCGTGGGGGGCTATGGCCGCGGGGAGCTGCATCCGCTTTCCGATATCGACCTGCTGATCCTGAGCCGCAAAAAGCTGCCGGACGAACAGGCGCAGAAAATAGGCGAGCTGCTGACTCTGCTGTGGGACGTCAAGCTTGAAGTGGGCCACAGCGTGCGCACCCTGGAAGAGTGTCTGCTGGAGGGGCTCTCGGACCTGACCGTCGCCACCAACCTGATTGAAACCCGCCTGCTGATTGGCGATGTCGCGCTGTTCCTGGAGCTGCAAAAGCATATTTTCAGCGACGGCTTCTGGCCATCTGAGAAATTCTTCGCCGCCAAGGTCGAGGAGCAAAACCAGCGCCACCAGCGCTACCACGGCACCAGCTATAATCTTGAACCCGATATTAAAAGCAGCCCCGGCGGCCTGCGCGACATTCACACGTTACAGTGGGTCGCCCGTCGTCACTTTGGCGCCACCTCGATGGACGAGATGGTCGGCTTTGGCTTCCTGACCGAGGCAGAGCGTAACGAGCTAAACGAGTGTCTGCATCTGCTGTGGCGCATCCGTTTTGCCCTGCATCTGGAAGTTACCCGCTACGATAACCGCCTGCTGTTTGACCGTCAGCTCAGCGTAGCGCAGCGGCTGAACTATCAGGGCGAAGGCAACGAGCCGGTTGAGCAGATGATGAAGGATTTCTTCCGCGTCACCCGCCGGGTCACCGAGCTGAACCAGATGCTGTTGCAGCTGTTCGACGAGGCCATTCTGGCCCTGACTGCCGACGAAAAGCCGCGCCCGATTGACGACGAATTCCAGCTGCGCGGCACGCTTATCGATCTGCGCGACGAAACGCTGTTTATCCGCGAGCCGGAAGCGATCCTGCGGATGTTCTACACCATGGTGCGCAACAGCACCATCACCGGGATCTACTCCACCACCCTGCGCCATCTGCGCCACGCGCGCCGCCATCTGACGCAGCCTTTGTGTTACATCCCGGAAGCGCGCTCACTGTTCCTGAGCATGCTCCGCCATCCGGGTGCCGTCAGCCGCGGGCTGCTGCCGATGCACCGCCACAGCGTGCTGTGGGCCTATATGCCGCAGTGGTCGCACATCGTTGGGCAGATGCAGTTCGATCTGTTCCACGCCTACACGGTGGATGAACACACCATCCGCGTGATGCTCAAGCTGGAAAGCTTTGCCAAAGAAGAGACGCGCTCCCGCCACCCGCTGTGCGTGGAGCTGTGGCCGCGCCTGACCCATCCGGAACTGATCCTGATTGCCGCCCTGTTCCACGACATCGCCAAGGGCCGCGGCGGCGATCACTCGGTGCTGGGCGCGCAGGACGTGCTGAAATTTGCCGAACTGCACGGTCTCAACTCGCGCGAAACGCAGCTGGTCGCCTGGCTGGTGCGCCATCACCTGCTGATGTCGGTCACAGCCCAGCGTCGCGATATTCAGGACCCTGAGGTTATTAAGCAGTTCGCCGAAGAAGTTCAAACGGAAAACCGTCTGCGCTATCTGGTCTGCCTGACGGTGGCCGATATTTGCGCCACTAACGAGACCCTGTGGAACAGCTGGAAGCAGAGCCTGCTGCGCGAGCTGTACTTCGCCACCGAAAAACAGCTGCGACGCGGGATGCAAAACACCCCGGACATGCGCGAGCGCGTGCGTCATCACCAGCTGCAGGCGCTGGCGCTGCTGCGGATGGATAACATTGATGAAGAAGCGCTGCATCAGATTTGGGCCCGCTGCCGTGCCAACTATTTTGTGCGCCACAGCCCAAACCAGCTTGCCTGGCACGCGCGGCACCTGCTGAAGCACGATCTGTCTCAACCGATGATCCTGCTGAGCCCGCAGGCCACGCGCGGCGGAACGGAGATATTCATCTGGAGCCCGGACCGGCCTTATCTGTTTGCTGCCGTCTGCGCCGAGCTGGACAGGCGTAACCTGAGCGTTCACGACGCGCAGATTTTTACCACCCGCGACGGCATGGCGATGGATACCTTTATTGTGCTGGAGCCGGACGGCAGCCCGCTGTCCTCGGACAGGCATGAAGGGATACGCTTCGGTCTGGAGCAGGCGATCACGCAGCGCAGCTGGCAGCCACCGCAGCCGCGCCGTCAGCCGGCGAAACTGCGTCATTTTACTGTCGATACCGAGGTCAACTTCCTGCCGACCCACACCGACCGTAAATCGTTCCTGGAGCTGATCGCGCTCGACCAGCCAGGGCTGCTCGCCCGGGTCGGCCAGGTTTTTGCCGATCTGGGAATTTCGCTCCATGGGGCCCGAATTACAACCATTGGCGAGCGAGTAGAAGATTTATTTATAATCGCCACCGCAGACCGGCGTGCCCTTAATAATGACCTGCAGCTTGAAGTGCAACAACGGTTGACAGCAGCCCTCAATCCAAACGATAAAGGGTGACGTGTTTTTTAGTGAAATGGAAAGAGTAAACAATGCAGCAGTTACAGAACGTTATTGAGTCCGCTTTTGAGCGTCGCGCCGAGATCACCCCGGCAAATGTGGATACCGTGACCCGTGAAGCGGTAAACCAGGTTATTTCCCTGCTGGATTCCGGCGCCCTGCGCGTGGCAGAAAAAATCGACGGTCAGTGGGTCACTCATCAATGGCTGAAGAAGGCCGTGCTGCTCTCTTTCCGCATCAACGATAACCAGGTTATCGACGGAGCAGAAAGCCGCTACTTCGATAAAGTGCCAATGAAATTCGCGGATTACGACGAAGCGCGTTTCCAGAAAGAAGGCTTTCGCGTAGTCCCACCAGCGGCAGTTCGTCAGGGCGCATTCATCGCACGTAATACCGTGCTGATGCCATCCTATGTGAACATCGGTGCGTACGTTGACGAAGGCACCATGGTCGATACCTGGGCAACCGTCGGTTCCTGCGCGCAGATCGGTAAAAACGTTCACCTGTCCGGCGGCGTCGGCATCGGTGGCGTTCTGGAGCCACTGCAGGCTAACCCGACCATCATCGAAGACAACTGCTTCATCGGCGCGCGTTCAGAAGTGGTTGAAGGCGTGATCGTGGAAGAAGGCTCCGTGATCTCCATGGGCGTTTACATCGGCCAGAGCACCCGCATTTACGATCGCGAAACCGGCGAAGTGCACTACGGTCGCGTTCCGGCGGGCTCAGTGGTCGTTTCCGGTAACCTGCCGTCAAAAGACGGTAAATACAGCCTTTACTGTGCCGTTATCGTGAAGAAAGTGGATGCGAAAACCCGCGGTAAAGTGGGCATCAACGAACTGCTGCGCACCATCGACTAATCCCCGACGCGTTGATAAACCGGGACGCGCCTGTGCGTCCCGGTATAATCATCAAAAACGTCCGTTTCCGCAGTCGCGATTGCCATTCCCTTTTTTCTCAATCCTGCGATATCCGCCGCCATACGCTGGCTCCCCAGCCAGAAAAGCCCGTCGAGAGCCGTCACGGCCAGACCCGACTCCAGCGCCAGCTTCAGTCGCTCACGCGGCGCTTTTACCTCTTTGGCGATCTGCCGGAAGGGCTCTGCAGTAAGCCCGGTGGGATCGATCCGCCGAATGCGGGTGCTCATGCGGTACTGAAAAGCCTCAGGAATCGCATTGAGATCGGCTTTCAGGCTGTAGACGCAGCCAAAGCGCTTGCCGTTAAAGATGACGTTCTTCTGGCTTAGCTGAAACTCATCGCGCAGCCCGGCGATAAGCTGAGGGGCGCGGGTCAGCACCAGCCGGAACGGCAGTTCGAAGCTGGTGACATAATCCACGTTCAGTAAGGCAATACGTAAACGCTCTTCCGCACCCGCCTTTAGCTGGCGGCACTCTGCGGCAACTTCTGCCCACTGGTGCGTGAGCCTTGGGCTCTCATCTGCGGCGCCAAAGCTGTATTTTTCGATCTGATAATCAATGCGTCCTGACATGTCATTATCCCCGCGGGCTACGCTTTTGTGCGATAACTTTGCCTCATTTCCCCGCTTTTGAATACCCGTCTCGCTCGCCTTTTCTCAGCTGAAGTAACAATGATGAATCTCTTTACAAGCAAGTTCACCTCGTTACTTAATGCAAATTTTTTCTTTTAAAACATAGGTTTGTTGAAAAACAGGATTAACGATATTATTCGTGAACAGCAAAAAATAATCTGGCCTTGCGGGCAATAAACGGGAATCGTGCAATGAGTCATTACGGCAAAATAATTGGTGCGGGGATCGCAGGTCTGGTCACTCTGGCCGGGACGTATTTATGGGGAAAAAATAACGGCAAAGACGAAGGGATTGCCGAAGGGCAGCAGATCGCAAAAGCTGAATACGCCGAAAAGATCAAAAAACTCCAGACTGAACTGGCGGACAAGATGCGCGATATCAGTAAACGGGATGACTTTATCCTCGCGGCATATGCGCTGGGGACATGCTGCATCAAGGCTAATGGCAAGACCCCAGCGGAAAATATTGCCCTGCTGGATGATGCAGTGTCTGGTCTTGTTCCGCGGGAAAAGTTACCTCAAGCCGTTCAGCAGAAGATCGTCGAGATGGTCGAAACACCGCCCAATCTGCCAACGGTTTGGTCACTTATAAATGAATATCAGCTTAACGATGCGAAAAGCCTGGAGAGGTTTAGCCTCATTGTTGGCATGATGGCAAGTCAGGATGAGCTAAGAACACAAAGCGAAAGTGATTTTATGGCCTCCTGGAACTTACTGGTTGCGGCCTGAGGACGACGGATGACAAATCTTAATGCACATCTCGCCAGAATGAAAAAGCTGCAACAGGTGCGGAATGCCCCTGCGCTAAAATCCGTGGCGACGGCGTCCGCCATCGAAGCTCATCTGACCGGAGAAGTCGATGCTGCATTTATAAAGGGGTGCGATACCGGCAGCATTTACCGCGAAGCGATCATGGGGGCCAACCTGGCGGTCAGCAACGACGACGTTATGGCCCGCCTGAACGTAATCTCAACGGGCAGCGCAATCGACAATATCCTCGAACCCGTGTTTCTCAGCCTGCTCGACGGCACAATGCGCGCCTGCAATATCGGCACCCGACAAGGTGTTACCCCGTCCCGCCTGTACCAGGAGTGCCGGGCGTTCAGTTACGAAGCGCCCGAAAGAAATGCCTTTATGCTGGATAGCTACAGCGAGCACTTGAACGAGCGTCAAAACATTGACCGTTTTTCTGAACAATCGTCGTTTAACGGCGGCGAAATGACGCGCAACAACGACTCTCTGAACATGCGCGATGGTGCAAAAATGAAGGCCCGTAAAGAGAACCATTTCTCCGGTAATCTGCGCGCTGAGGATGAATATGGTAACGGCACGATCTACCAGTACAAAAAACATGCGAAAAGCGAGGGAGAGCAGAAGCAGGCTGCCGAAGTCGATCATGTCGTCTCCTGCGCCGAAGTATGCAACAACCTCAAAAGCAACAAGGCTCTGAAGCTTGATGACATCAAAAATATTCTCAATATTGACGAAAATTATGCTGTTACCAGCATGCAAAACAACCGTGGCGAGAAAACCGGTAAGTTCGCTAAAACCCGCGAAGAACTCCAGCAGGAGATCGATCAGGGCTTTGTAGTTGTCAAAAAAGGGAAAAAAGATGTCGCGCATCCGCTGACAGAAGAGGAAATCAAAACGCGGCAGGTGATGGTCGAGAAAATGGACATCGCGCAGCAAACGATGGATACCAAAACCAATGAAACCGTATTTGATAATATCCGCAAGGATCGCGACGTCCAAAAAGTTCTGGCGAAAGATGCGGCCCAGGCATCAGGTCATCAGTCGCTGGGCGATCTCATTCTCTTCATTATCAAGCCTCTTTACTATGAGCTGCGCAGCTGTTTAACGCACGGTATTGAAGCTGGCGTAGGTGCGAGCGATTTTTCGCAGGCTCTGTCGATTCGTCTTGGTCGCATGAAAGATCACATTCTCAAAAACGCTGTCGTTTTATTAAAAGATGTTGCCGTCGGCTTTATTAAAAATTTCGTGTCGATGCTGCTGGAAGGGATTGTTAACTGCTTCGTTGGCGTGTTCAAAAACATCATGCGGATGGTAAAAGAAGGCTTTAAGGTCCTGATGCAGACGGTACCGATCCTCAGGGATAAACACAGCAGTATGGCCCAAAAAGGCGATGCCATTCTTAAGCTTGTAGCAGGTTCTCTTTCCGTCTTTGCGGCTATTGGCCTTGAGTCATGGCTCAGCGGCCTTGGTCTACCAGGACCGCTCCCCATTTTACTCTCATCGGTCCTGACCGCCGTGATTACGGCGCTGGTGATGTTCCTGCTGGATAAGCTCGATCTGTTCGGCGTCAATCAGGCAATCAAAAAACAGCGGATCGACGAACTGTTGGAACAGGAAATTAACACCACGGAAAGCGAAATGCTGGCCTCCATCGCCTTACTGCGCTAGCGCTCAGATCGTCAGGTTTTGGTATTAAATTGATTTCCACTTGACGTAGTCGTTAAAAACAACAATAAACGAGTTGGGGCAATGCACCTTCCCTGCCCGGTAATTTCAGTGAAATGTAATCAGGATCGACCCCGCTTTTTTTGTATATGAGGGTGGCAAAAAGGAATTTTTTCATTAATTATTCAAAGGTTATGTTGAGATAAGGGTACCGCTATGTACGATAATCTGAAAAGTCTGGGCATTACCAATCCTGATGAAATCGATCGTTACAGCCTTCGCCAGGAAGCCAACAACGACATTTTAAAAATCTATTTTCACAAGGATAAAGGAGAGTTTTTCGCCAAGAGCGTGAAGTTTAAATATCCACGCCAGCGTAAGACCGTCGTCGCTGACGGCGTAGGACAAGGGTACAAAGAGGTGCAGGAAATCAGCCCTAACCTGCGCTATGTGATCGATGAACTCGATCAGATTTGCCAGCGCGATCGCACTGAAGTCGATCTCAAACGTAAGATCCTCGACGATCTGCGTCACCTTGAAAGCGTAGTCACCAACAAGATCAGCGAGATTGAAGCGGATCTTGAGAAATTAACGCGGAAATAAAAGAAAAACGGCAATCCCTGATTGCCGTTTTTAGTGTTTGCGCCCTCTCCCCGTGGGAGAGGGATGGGGTGAGGGCACCAGACCGCACTCAGTCATCTCTGTTCGTCCAGCTGCAACGCGACATAGAGCAGCAGCCTGTCGTCAAAGTTTCCCAAATCCAGCCCCGTCAGCTCCGAGATCCGGTTTAGCCGGTACTCAAGCGTATTGCGGTGAATAAACAGCGCTTTTGAGGTCGCCAGCGGTTGCACGTTATGGCGAAACCACGCCTGCAGTGTCCGGCGCAGCAACCCATTGTTGTCCATCGCCTTCAGGCGCGCTAATGGCCGGGCCAGCTCATTGGCCTGCCAGCCGCCGCGCAGGCTGTCGAGCAGCACCGGCAGCATCAGATCCTGATAGAAATAACTGCGGCTCTCCGGCATCCGCTGCTTGCCCACCATCATGGTGGTGCGCGCGGTACGCCAGGACCGGGCGATGCTGCCCGGCCCGGTAAAGTAATTGCCCAGGGCAACGCGAAAACGCAACTGGCCGTTCTCCTGCATACGGGAAATCAGCAGTTCCACGCGACGACGATGGTCCTCAGCATCCCAGCGGCCAAACGCATTGAGCGCCGGTTTGAGCACCACCATTTCCGTCAGCGAGACGATCGCCACCAGGTTGTCGCGCTCCGGCGTCGCCAGCGCATTTTGCAGTTGCTGCAGCTCGGCCATCGCGCTGTCTACGCCAAGCTGTCCGCTATCGACCTCAATCACCGCCACCACGCGCGGCTGGTTCAGATCGATCCCCAGACGCTGCGCCCATTCGCTGAGTGCAGGCGTATGTTCTTCCGCCTGAATCAGGTTCATCACCAGCTCTTCACGTAAGCGGCTGTCCTGGGCAAGCAGATGCATCAGACGCGACTGCTCCAGCATCATTTCCGCCGTCATGCAGACCAGCTCGCCGTATTTACGCAGAGATTCCGGTTCGCCCGTCAGGCCAATGACGCCAACAATTTCCCCTTCCAGACGCAGCGGCAGGTTGATCCCCTGACGCACGCCGTGCAGGTGTTTTGCTACCGCATCATCGATATCGACCACGCGGCCCTGAGAGAGCACCAGCAGGGCTCCTTCGTGCAATTCCCCAATACGCTCGCGATCGCCGCTGCCAATAATGCGCCCGCGGGCATCCATTACGTTGATATTGGTATCAATGATGCGCATGGTGCGCGCCACGATATCCTGCGCCATTTTGGTATCTAGATGCCAGCCAGCCATGTAACCCTCCTGTGAGCAGAGCTCAAGCATAGGGAAGTTCAGCAGCGACTGCATTGTGCGAATGCACAAAGTGAGAGGGGGAAGTATGGAGTTGCGGTAGGCGTCACAGAAACAAGAAAGCCCCTGCGTACAGGGGCTTAAGAGAATTACTGCATCAGCAGGTAAATTGAGGTGTCACCGCGCTGGATATTCAGCGCCAGCACGGACGGTTTGCTGTCGAGAATTTTGCGCAGTTCAGCGATGTTTTTCACCGGTTGCTGGTTAGCCCCCATGATCACATCGCCTTTTTTCAGGCCGATACGGGCAGCAGGTGAATTTGCTTTCACGTTGTTCACCACCACGCCTTTGTCCTGGCCCTTGTTACTCATCTCTGCGCCTTCAATTCCGCTGAAGATGGTGCTGGAGTCCACCTGATTCTGGCTGCTCTGCTGCAGCTCCAGGCTTACGTTAACCGGTTTGCCGTCACGCAGCAGGCCAAGGGTCACTTTGCTGCCAATTGGCATCGAGCCCACTTCCGCACGCAGGGCGGCAAAGCTACTAATCGGTTTACCGTTCAGAGAGGTGATTACATCACCCGCTTTAATGCCCGCCTTCGCTGCAGAGGAGTTCGGCATAACCTGGCTGACGAACGCACCGCGCTGCGCATCAACCTTCATCGCTTTCGCCAGCTCGGAGTTCAGCTCGGTACCCATAATACCCAGCTCACCGCGTTTCACCTGGCCGTACTGCACCATCTGAGCAGTCAGGTTTTTCACCATGTTGCTCGGGATAGCAAAGCCGATACCGATGTTACCGCCGTCCGGTGCCAGAATAGCGGTGTTGATACCGATCAGCTCGCCGTTCAGGTTCACCAGCGCACCGCCGGAGTTACCACGGTTAATGGCCGCATCCGTCTGGATGAAGTTTTCATAGTTTTCCGCATTCAGGCCGCTACGGCCCAATGCAGAGACGATACCGGAGGTCACGGTTTCACCCAGACCGAACGGGTTACCGATAGCGACGGTATAATCGCCCACGCGCAGCGCATCGGAGTCGGCAATTTTAATGGCCGTCAGGTTCTTCGGATCCTGAATCTGGATCAGCGCGATGTCGGAGCGCGGATCTTTACCCACCACTTTAGCATCGAATTTACGACCATCGCTCAGCTGAACTTTAATGGTGCTGGCGTTATCCACAACGTGGTTGTTGGTGACCACGTAGCCTTTTGCGGCATCAATAATCACACCGGAACCAAGCGCCATGAATTTCTGTTGCTGGCCGCCGCCCTGGCCGTCATCCCCTGCGCCACCGCCCTGACAGAACGGAGAACTCTGGAATGGCGAACCGTCCTGGCAGAACGGTGAATTGTCACCGAAGAACTGCTGGAAGTTACGCGGCATGCGCGGCGTATTGACGGTCGTGCTGCCCTCAACGTTAATACTCACCACCGATGGCATCACTTTTTCGAGCATCGGTGCCAGGCTTGGCATCTGCTGCGCGGTTGCTGCCGACGACGCGGTCTCGGCTGCAGTAGCAGTCAGAGGAGACAGCGCTAAACCTAAACTCAGAGCCAGTGCACTCATTGCTAATGTGGTTTTTTTCATGTTTCTCAATCTCGATTTACAGGTAACGCAAAATTGCTGTGTAACTCAGATTCATTTTATACCGCTTAGTTCCGGCCATAAGTTTATGGAAAAGGTAAAAATTTATTGGCCTTCTTTACAAAACTCCGGAATTATTCCACGGCCATGAGCTTGCGGTATTCATCCCAGGCATACAAATCGGTCATGCCGCTGATATAGTCCTGGATTAGACGGCAGCGATAATAATATTCCATCACCGGCCATTCCAGAGCGTGGCGATCCAGCTTACCCATCGCTTCGACATACGCCAGCCGATGGCGGGTAGAAAGTTTCTGATAAAGCCGGGATTCGATAGGAATTCGCCGCACGCGTTCTTTTTCCACCAGCTCGCTAAACTCCTCGACGGAGAGCTGAAGCAACGGGGAATAAATTTCCAGTAATCCACTGATTACACGGTATCCCTGCAGTTCCAGCTGCTCGACATCAGGATGGCTGAACACATGCCGCATCGCCACATGTTTATAAAGCTCAAGGAGTTGGCTGAAACTGCTGTCATCTTCCAGCAGCGCATGATTGAATTCCCCGCTAAAGATTTGCGGCAAATTATCAATAAAGCGCGAGGCGGCATACGGCACCAGTTTATTTAATGTATTGACCCGCAAATACATAAAGAACTGATCTTCCGTACTGCGGCTCAACGTATTTGAGCGCGATTTTTCCCAGGCATTTTCGACAACCTGCGCAAACAGCGATCCTTTTTCATGGGTTCCCCATGCCGCATAAAGATGCTGATAAAGCTCCTCGACGCTGAATATTCTTTTCTCAACGGCATCTTCCAGGTCAGCCACGCAATAGGAAATATCGTCGGCGGCTTCCATAATCCACGTCAATGGGAATCGGCCGTTTGGCGTCAGGGAAAGTTCTTTACGCAGCCGTTCTATATAGGCCTCTTCGGAAAGGTAATAGCCCGGTTTTTTCATTAAATAGCTATGGGATGCGGGCGTCTCCCCCATCCACCACGCGGGACGCGTATATTTCAAAATGCAGCCAACCTGCGCCCAGGTCAGGTTCATGCGCATCAGGGAGTGCACCAGCCGGATCCCCTGCGCGTTGCCCTCAAAGTGACAGAGATCCTGGCGCACTTTGCGCCGCAGATCGTTCAGCCCTTCTTCGCCTTCACGCAGGCGTAAATCGCGCACGATGCAGCGGTCATCGCTGAGTGGCTGACTTGCCGCATCCGACGGATAAAGCCGTTGTTTAAACCAGTCATTAATAGCCGCCTCGCCAAAATGGCCAAAAGGCGGGTTGCCGATGTCATGCATCAGGCAGGCCATCTCAACGATGCTCTCGAAGGGCCCCGTCAGCTCATCCAGGCCATAGGTTTCCAGTAAACGCTGCTCTTTGAGGCGGCTTAAAATCTCTTTGGCAATATAACGCCCGACCTGCTGCACTTCCATGGAGTGGGTTAAGCGCGTGCGCACCGCGGCGTTACGCTCCAGCGGGAATACCTGGGTCTTTTGCTGCAGACGCCGGATGGCGGGCGAGTTAATAATCCTGCCGCGATCGCTTTCGAAGATACGCAGGATCTCATGTTCGCTCTTTTCGCCCTGCGGCGAACGGAAACGTCGGTGCCAGTTAATTTTGGTACGAAAATCGATTGGTGACATGTGCTCCCCCGCGTGAGAATGCGTTTCCCCTTAACCGCATGATAGACTATGCCTCTTAACAAGGCACATCGCGAGTAAATCTATGAAAATCGGCATTATTGGTGCAATGGAAGAAGAAGTTACGCTCCTGCGTGACAAAATTGAGAACCGTCAGACCCTCTCTCTCGGGGGTTGTGAGATCTACACCGGGCAGTTGAACGGTGTTGAGGTGGCTCTGCTGAAATCAGGCATCGGTAAAGTGGCTGCTGCGCTGGGTGCGACCCTGCTGCTTGAGCGCTGCAAGCCGGACGTCATCATTAACACGGGCTCAGCAGGCGGTCTGGCACCGACGCTGAAAGTGGGCGATATCGTTGTCTCCGACGAAGCGCGTTACCACGATGCTGACGTCACCGCGTTCGGCTACGAGTATGGCCAGCTTCCGGGCTGCCCGGCAGGGTTTAAAGCTGACGATAAACTGATTGCGGCGGCTGAAGCCTGCATTGCTGAGCTCAATCTCAACGCGGTACGCGGCCTGATTGTCAGCGGTGATGCGTTCATCAATGGCTCCGTCGGTCTGGCGAAAATCCGTCATAACTTCCCGCAGGCGGTTGCCGTAGAGATGGAAGCGACCGCGATTGCGCACGTTTGCCACAATTTCAGCGTACCGTTCGTGGTGGTTCGCGCCATCTCTGACGTGGCAGACCAGCAGTCTCACATCAGCTTCGACGAGTTCCTGGCCGTTGCGGCAAAACAGTCCACCGTGATGGTGGAACGCCTGGTGCAGAACCTGGCGCGTGGCTAAACGGTCTATCAGGGCGCTGGCCGCCCTGCTGCTGCTTGCACCGGCGTGGCTGTTCGCCGCGCCGCGTGTGATTACCCTCTCTCCCGCTAACACCGAACTGGCGTTTGCCGCCGGGATCACCCCCGTTGGCGTCAGCAGCTTTTCAGATTACCCACCACAGGCGGCCGGCATTGAGCAAGTGGCAACCTGGCAAGGGATGAACCTTGAGCGCATTGTGGCGCTTAAGCCGGATCTCGTGCTGGCCTGGCGCGGCGGTAACGCCGAGCGGCAGGTTAACCAGCTCACCTCGCTTGGCATCAAGGTCATGTGGGTTGACGCGGTAAGTATTGAGCAGGTCGCTCAGGCTCTGCGCGCCCTGGCCCCTTATAGCCCTGCGCCTCAAAAAGCCGAGAGTGCGGCGAACCAGATGCTCAGCGACTATGCCGCGCTGAAAGCCCAATACGATACGCCTGTTAAAAAGCGCATCTTCCTGCAGTTCGGCAGCCAGCCGCTGTTTACCACCGGAAAAGGCTCGATTCAGAACCAGGTGCTGGAAGTCTGTGGCGGTGAAAATATCTTTGCTGCCAGCCGGGTACCGTGGCCTCAGGTGAGCCGTGAGCAGGTTCTGGCGCGCCAGCCGCAGGCCATCGTCGTGGTCGGAAATGCGAGCGAGATTCCTAAAATTAAACAATTCTGGCAGAGCCAGCTAAAAATTCCGGTGATCCCACTCAACGGTGACTGGTTTGAACGCGCCAGCCCGCGTATTATCCTCGCCGCAAAACAGCTCTGTGCCGCCCTGGCAGAGGGTCATTAACATTTGTTCGAGGATTTAACGATGCTCGTTTATTGGCTGGATATTCTTGGTACAGCCGTTTTTGCTATCTCCGGCGTCCTGCTCGCCGGAAAACTACGCATGGATCCGTTTGGCGTGCTGGTGCTTGGCGTGGTGACCGCCGTTGGCGGCGGGACAATCCGCGATATGGCGCTGGCAAATGGCCCGGTGTTTTGGGTGAAAGATCCTACAGACCTGGTCGTGGCGATGGTGACCTGTCTGTTGACCATTGTGCTGGTTCGCCAGCCCCGCCGATTACCCAAATGGATATTGCCGGTACTGGATGCCGTCGGTCTGGCCGTGTTTGTGGGGATCGGGGTGAATAAAGCCTTCAATGCCGGAACAGGGCCAATGGTGGCGATCTGCATGGGGGTATTAACCGGCGTGGGCGGCGGTATCATTCGCGACATTCTGGCGCGTGAGGTGCCGATGATCCTGCGTACTGAAATTTACGCAACGGCCTGTATTGCGGGCGGCATTGTCCACGCGACCGCGTACTACACGTTTGCACTTCCGCTGGAAAACGCCGCGATGCTGGGGATGGTCGTGACGCTGGTGATACGTTTAGCGGCGATACGCTGGCACCTGAAGCTGCCGACGTTTGCGCTGGATGAAACTTCAAGATAAGCGTCGTTTATAAGCCCGGTGGCGCTTCGCTTACCGGGCCTACAATCCGCATTCAGGCTTAAATGCTGAACGAAGAACCACACCCGCAGGTGCTTGTTGCGTTCGGGTTGGTTACCACAAAACGCGAACCTTCCAGACCTTCGGTGTAATCCACCGAACCGCCCACCAGATACTGCAGGCTCATCGGGTCAACTACCAGCGCGACGCCTTGCTTCTCGATGGTCATATCGCCGTCGTTCACCTGATCGTCAAAGGTAAAACCGTACTGGAAGCCGCTGCAGCCGCCACCGGTAATATAGACACGCAGTTTCAGATCCGGATTGTCTTCGTCGGCAATCAGGGTTTTCACTTTGTTGGCTGCTGCTTCGGTAAACTCCAGCGGCACAGCTACGTCATCACTCATCTTATGCTCCCATGAATACTGCTATTGGGTAAAATTCACCCAATTCTTTTCGTCATTATCTAATACCCTGGTAATTCATTCAAGTATTCTGCGTGGCGGCCCGCTCCGCCTCTTGTTTTGCCAGGGTACGCGCGAGGATGGTGGAGTATAGCGGTTTTCCACCCAGGAATTGGGCTAATAGTGTCGCGCCGAGACAGGTAATGATCATTGGCAAAATGAGCTGGTAATTATCCGTCATCTCCAGCACCAGCACGATGCCGGTTAACGGCGCGCGCAGGGAGGCGGCCAGCAGCGCCCCCATTCCGGCCACCGCAAAGGTGCCGGCGTCCAGGTGGTAAGCGGGGAAACCTGCCTCAGCCGCCATACCAAACGCGGTGCCGAGCAGCGTTCCCAGCGCCAGCATCGGGGCAAAAATCCCGCCGGGCGCGCCGGAGGAGAAGCACAGTACCGTCGTAATGACCCTGGAGAAAAACATAAACAGCAGCAAACCCACGCTGAAATTCCCGGCTGCGGCAATGGGAATCAGCCCGAAACCGCCGCCCGCGGCATTCGGTTCGATAAAGCCGAGCACGCCACAAATGCCGCCCAGCAGGCCGCCCATCAGCACCCATTTCGTGGTATTGCCGCCGTGAACGCGCTGGAACATATCCTGAGCGCGTAAGATAAAGGTGTTAAACAGCGGGCCCACCACACCAAAAATCATGCCGAGGATCAGGTATAGCCACAGGGTGTTAACCGGTGCGTTGGTCAGTTTACCGACTTCAATCACCGCCCCTTCGCCATTAAAGATGCGAAAGACGATGCTCGACATAATGACGCCGGTGAACACCGCTTTAATGGAGATCAGGTTGTAGCGGAACTGCGCGCGCATCTCTTCGATGATGAACAAAATACCGGCCAGCGGCGCGTTAAACGCCGCAGAAAGCCCCGCCGCTGCACCGGTGGCCAGCAGCGTATGGCGCGCCTCGGCGCTGCGCATGCGGAACAGATCGCCCACCATGCGGCCGACGTTCCCCCCAAGCTGCACCGTTGGCCCTTCCCGGCCGAGCACCATCCCTGCGCCCAGCGTCCCCATGCCGCCAATAAACTTAACCGGGATCACCCGCCACCAGCGCACCGGGCGCAGCTCCTCCAGCGCGCCTTCAATTTCCGGGATGCCAGACCCGCCCGCCTCCGGGGCGAATTTACGCACCAGAAAATACCCCACCATGGCAAACAGCGCAGACAGGCCGAATGCCGCTACCCAGACCAGCCATTCGCGATCGGCAAAACCGGCTACGGTACCCACTCGCCAGTTGAGTACGGCGTTAACCGCTTTTTCAAACGCCACGCCAACCAGCCCTGCAAGGGTACCCACCACGGCAGCGGCCAGCAGGATCGCCAGCGGCGTTTTATCGCGATTGAGCAGCCGCCGAATGCTGATTCGGTGCTGGGCGCGCGTAAACTGTTGTTCTTCGAAAGACGGGGAATCTGATTTCATGTCCTGTTCTTATTCGTCATACAAAAAGCCGCGAAGATTTTACCAGAGACCTTCCCTGCGACGCCTGAAAAATACTTAACAAATCTTAAAGCATTAACAGGCTAAAAATTTCATAACCTTCTGCGGATCACTTAGAATAGTGTGCTTAATCATTTTATACGAACCAGGAACGACGCCATGAGCAAGTCTGAAAACCTCTACAGTGCAGCCCGCGAGCTAATCCCCGGTGGCGTGAACTCGCCAGTACGCGCCTTTACCGGCGTGGGCGGCACGCCGCTGTTTATTGAACGTGCTGACGGCGCGTATCTGTATGATGTCGATGGCAAAGCCTATATCGATTACGTCGGTTCCTGGGGGCCGATGGTTCTCGGACATAACCATCCTGCCATTCGTAACGCGGTCATCGAAGCCGCGCAGCGCGGCCTGAGCTTCGGTGCGCCGACCGAGATGGAAGTGAAAATGGCGGAGCTGGTTACCGAACTGGTGCCGACCATGGACATGGTGCGTATGGTGAACTCCGGTACCGAAGCCACCATGAGTGCCATCCGTCTGGCGCGCGGCTTTACCGGTCGCGACAAAATCATCAAATTCGAAGGCTGCTACCACGGCCATGCGGACTGCCTGCTGGTGAAAGCGGGCTCCGGCGCGCTGACCCTCGGCCAGCCAAACTCGCCTGGCGTACCTGCTGATTTCGCGAAGCACACCCTGACCTGCACCTACAACGATCTAAACACCGTTCGCGCGGCGTTCGAGCAGTATCCGCAGGAGATCGCCTGCATTATCGTTGAACCGGTTGCGGGCAACATGAACTGCATCCCTCCGCAGCCTGACTTCCTGCCGGGCCTGCGCGCGCTGTGCGATGAGTTCGGCGCGCTGCTGATCATCGATGAAGTGATGACCGGCTTCCGCGTGGCACTGGCGGGCGCCCAGTCTTATTATGAGGTTGAGCCGGACCTGACCTGCCTCGGCAAAATCATCGGCGGCGGCATGCCGGTCGGTGCTTTCGGCGGTCGTAAGGACGTGATGGAAGCCCTGGCGCCAACCGGACCGGTTTACCAGGCGGGCACGCTATCCGGTAACCCAATTGCCATGGCTGCAGGCTTCGCCTGTCTGACCGAAGTGGCGCAGCCGGGTATTCATGAAACCCTGACGGACCGTACCACGCAGTTGGCAAACGGTCTGCTGGAAGCCGCAGAAGAAGCGGGAATTCCGCTGGTTGTTAACCACGTGGGCGGCATGTTCGGGATTTTCTTCACCGATGCGAAAACCGTGACCCGCTATCAGGACGTGGTGAAGTGCGACGTTGAACGCTTCAAGCGCTTCTTCCACCTGATGCTGGAAGAAGGCGTGTACCTGGCACCGTCCGCGTTCGAAGCGGGCTTTATGTCCGTGGCGCACAGCGAAGAAGATATCAATAACACCATCGACGCGGCGCGTAAGGTGTTTGCGAAGCTTTAAGATGTGCGGCTTGATGCCCTCACCCCAACCCTCTCCCACAGGGAGAGGGAGCAAACACTAAAACGGCAATCTAAAGATTGCCGTTTGCTTTTATTACCGACTCTGCTTTCTCAACAGATAGATAAAGTAAGGCGCACCGATAAAGGTCGACAGCAGGCCCGCCGGGATCTGATACGGGAACAGCACCATCCTTCCACACCAGTCGGCAAACACCAGAATGACCCCGCCCGTCAGGGCCGACATCACAATATGTGGCATCGTCCGTCGGAAACCCATCATTCTGGCGATATGCGGCGCCATCAACCCTACAAAGCTTAGTGGACCGATGGTCATGGTGGCGGTTGCCGTCAGACACGCCGCCAGCAGAAGAAGCGCGACGCGCGTTGGCGTCAGCGCTAAGCCAACCGCACGCGCGGTTTCGCCCCCCAGCGGCAGAATGGTCATCCAGCGACGGCACAGCGGTACCATCGCCAGCAGCACGATCATAACGCTTCCTGACCAGGCAACCTGGCTGGCGGTGGCGTTGTACGTTGAGCCGGAAATCCAGGTCAGGATCTTCGCCATGCGCGGATCGCCGCTCGCCTGCAGCATCATCAGCAGCATAGTAAAGGCGGTGCTGAGCGCCATACCGGCCAGCAGCATGCGGTGCGGAGAAAATCCGCCGCGGCCAGAGGCAACCAGAATAATCATCAGCGTGGCCGCCGCACCGATACTCCCGGCAGGCATCAGCCAGCCAAACGCATTGCCCGGCACCAGGAAGAGCATCAGCACCACGCCAAAGGCTGCGCCGGAGCTGATCCCCAGCACTTCAGGGCTTGCCATCGGGTTGCCGGTCAGACGCTGAATAATACAGCCCGCCACCGCCAGCATCACCCCGGCAATCAGCGCGGAGAGAATACGCGGCCAGCGCCACTGCAGCAGTTCGTTGAGTAAGTCACCCGTTGCCCAGTGCCAGCCTGCGGCATCGCGCCCAAACGCGAGGGCGGCAAACGAGGCGATAAGCAACACCGCAAGACCGGCAAGGCTGAACCACAGCACCGACTGACGTTCAGCGTAGACCTTATCGCCCGCGTCCATCGCTGGGGCGCTGATGCTGCGCAGACGCGGGAGCAGCCACAGCAGCAGCGGCGCCCCAATAAGCGCCGTTGCCGACCCGGTAGACACTTCCATCCAGACGCGCGCCAGCCAGATAATGATCTGATCGGAAAGCCAGAGGATCAGCGCCCCGATCAGCGGCGCCAGCAGCAGACGTGCCAGAAGGCGACGCGCCCCGAGCATTTTCGCCAGCAGCGGCGCAAAGAGGCCGATAAACCCGATGATGCCAACCGCGTTAACCAGCAGAGCGCTCAGCACAATCGCCAGCGTGAGCGCCGCCAGACGAGCCAGCGACAGCGCCAGCCCCAGGTTGCGCGCCACGCCATCATCCAGCCCCATCAGAGTGAGCGGGCGCAGAAGCAGCAGCGTAAGCACCACGCCGCCAAACAATTGTGGCCACAAGCGCTGGACGATACTCCAGTCGGTCTGGGTGAGCGTGCCGGTGCTCCACATAAACATGCTTTGCAGCTGGTCGTGGTGAAACAGCACCAGAAGCTGGTTGATCGCGCCGCAGTAGAGGCTGACGACCAGCCCGGCGAGGATCAGCGTGACCGGCGAGAGACGTTTTCCCCAGGCCACGCCAAAGACCAGCGCGCCCACGACGCAGGCACCTGCCAGCGCGGCAAACTGCGAGGTTAATGCCCCCGGCAGCGTCCAGAGGGTGGTGATGGTGATCCCCAGCTGTGCACCCGTCGCCACGCCCAGCGTGGTTGGCTCCGCCAGCGGGTTACGCAGCACCTGCTGGAACAGCACGCCCACCAGCCCCAGCCCCGCCCCGACCAGCAGGGAGATGCTAAGACGCGGCAGCAGGCTGTAGTGGAACAACATCTGCTGAATATTGTCGATATCCGGGGCGGCAAACGCGGCCGCCCACTGCTCGCGCGGCAGTGCCGTGGAGAGGTTGAACCCGGTTAGCGCCAGCGCCGCCAGAAAAATCAGCCCCAGCAGCAGCGCCGGGAAACGGGCAATACGCGTACTCATGCTTTGCCCCCCATCACGTTGTCCAGCACGCGGGCAAAGTGCATTGCCGACAGCGTCGCGCCGTAAAACCATACCGCAGGGGCGCGCAGGAAGCGCTGCTCGCGCACGAACGGCATCGCCTGCCAGAGCGGGGTCGCCATCAGGGTTTGCATTTCACGCTCGTTGCCATGGTCAAAGCACAGCACGTCGACGTCGCGAAACGCCGCCAGGCGGTCGATGCCCACGGCGGTGCTTCCCCAGAACGTCATCTCGCCTTCCCAGGCGTTGCGAATGCCGAAGTTGTCGAGCACTTCCTGGAACAGGCAGTTCTTTCCAAAGACCAGCATATGGCGGGCATCCAGCAGCGTCACCATCAGCAAAGGCCGATCGCCACGGCGGGCAAAGCGCGGCTTAAGAGACTCAATCAGCGCGTCAAACTCATCGAGATGCTGTTTTGCTTCCGCTTCCCGGTTGAGGAACTGGGCCATCTCGTGGATGGAATTTTTTGCCATGGTCAGCGGCTTTTTACCGTCGCTAAAGGAAAAGCCTCGTCCCGGCGCAATCTTCGCCATGATCTCTTCCGACGGGCCATACCCCGCAGACCAGAATAAATAAGACGGTTTCATCTGCGTGAGAAGCTCAAGGTTTGGCTCCGTGCGCAGACCGATGTCGATGACCGAGTCCGGCAGTTTTGGCTCATTCACCCACAGGGTGTAGTTGGGAATGTCGGCCACGCCGTAGGGCGTGATACCCAGGGCCATCATCAGCTCGACGGGTAACCACTCCAGCGCCACGATGCGGTGCGGATCGATAGCGGCGGCGCGGGCCGGGGCCATCTTCAACAGCAGCGGCGAGAGCGCCATGGCCGTCAGCAGGCGACGGCGGCTAATGTATGTTGAATCCAGCATCAGTAGACAAAGCTCACGGGAGCAGCCCCGGCAGGGTGAGGCAAAATACCCATCGGAATACCGTAAATATGTTCCAGCGTTTCGCTGCGCATCAGCTCAGATGGCGTGCCCTGAGCGATCATTTCACCGCCGCGCAGCGCGACGAGGTAGTCACAGTAGCGTGCCGCCATGTTGATATCGTGCAGGACAGCGATCACCGTCAGGCCGCGCTGCTGGCTTAAGCGATGCACCAGCGCCAGCACGTCGACCTGATGGGCGATATCCAGCGCAGAGGTCGGTTCATCCAGCAGCAGGCAGCGGCTGTCCTGCGCCACCAGCATCGCAATCCACGCCCGCTGACGTTCACCGCCGGACAGACTATCCACCAGGCGATGCGCCAGCGGTTTTAGCCCTACCAGCGCAATCGCCTCTTCTACTTTCTCCCGGTCGGCGACGCCGAAGCGGCCAAGCGCCCCGTGCCACGGATAGCGGCCAATCGCTACCAGCTCACGCACCGTCATCCCTTCCGCCTGCGGCAGCTGCTGCGGCAAGTAGGCCACCTTGCGGGCAAAGGCTTTACTGCTCCAGCCCTCCAGCGGCCGATCGTCCAGCAGAATATCCCCTTCAGAAGGTGGCTGGTGGCGTCCCAGCATCTTGAGCAGTGTGGATTTACCGGAACCGTTGTGGCCAATCAGGCCCGTCACTTTACCGGCAGGGAACGTCAGAGAGAGCGGATGCAGCAGGGTGCGCCCGGGTACGCGAAAGGAGAGATTATTGAGCGTAAAGGTGGTGTCGGATTGCGTTTTATTATCCTGCATGTCAGCCAACTTAAATAAAAAGGGCACGGCGAACCGTGCCCATAAAGAGGTTAGAAGCGGAAGGTCGCGGTGGCGACAACCTGGCGTTCAGCACCCCAGAAGCAACCGTAGGTGTTGAAGCAGCTGGCAACGTACTCACGATCGAACAGGTTGTTCACGTGAAGCGCGATGTTTGAGCCGGCCATGCCTACACGCGCCAGATCGTATCTGACCAGTGCATCAACCAGTGTATAGCTTCCAACAGTGAAGCTATTCGCCGGGTCACCTTTGCTGGAGCCGGTATAACGCACGCCGGTACCCAGCGTCAGGCCAGACAGTGGGCCGTCAAACATCGTGTAATCACCCCACAGGGATGCCATATGTTTTGGTACCTGCGCCGGCGTGTTGCCTTTGTAGTTGGTGTCGGTGGTGTACTCAGCATCGGTATAGGTATAAGAACCTACAACGTTAACGCTTGCAGAGAGCGCCGCTTTCGCTTCCAGCTCTACGCCACGGGCACGGATCTCACCACCCTCAACGGAGAAGGGTGAGCCCGCCGGGTCAGCCATCAGGTTGTTGGTTTTGGTCAACTGATACACTGCACCGGTGATGACGATCGGACGATCGTTCGGCACGTATTTCACGCCCGCTTCGTACTGTTTGCCTTTAGACGGCGAGAACGGTTTACCCTGAGCATCGGTCAGAGAAGCCGGTTCGAAGGATTCGCTGTAGCTGAAATAAGGAGTTACCCCGTTGTCGAACAGGTAGTTAACGCCGCCACGCCAGGTGAACTGAGTATCATCACGCTTGGCGGTGGTATTTAATACGCGGTTGTAGGACTCCTGATCGGCCCAGTCGTAACGGCCGCCCAGTGTCACCAGCACTTTATCCCATTCGATCTGATCCTGAGCGTAAACGCCGGTCTGCTTCTGCTTGTTCAGCACCTGGTAAGCACCAGACGGTCCAGGGTGTGAACCGAAATCGAAATCGCCACGATCGAGATCGTAAATATCGGATGGCGCAACGGAGCCGGCGTAGCCGAACCAGGAGTTAATGTCATTACGCATGCGCATGAAATCAACGCCTGTCAGCAGGGTATGGTCGAGAGCCCCCGTCGCGAACTTGCTCTGAAGCTGCGTATCAACGGTGAAGTTTTGCAGCTTCTCGTCATCGATCACATACTGGCGAGTCAGCGTATGCCCCCATTGTGACTGAGGAATGCTCGCGCAAGGGCTGGATGCCGGATTACTCGAATAGAGCGGATCGGAACACATGCCGTAGCCGTAAACGCTGTTTTGCGAGGTTTTGTTCTCGGCAAAGCGCAGATTCTGACGTACGGTGAAAGTATCGTTGAATTCATGGTCGAAGCTGTATCCCACCATTTTCTGGTTACGGGAATAGGTGTTGTTCTTTGCGCCTTCATTGAAGTTAGTCGGCAGACGATCGCCGTTTGGCAGCGGGTCAACCGTCCCCTCTTTTGGCAGCCAGCCGTAGTAGCCCGTTTCAGGCTCGTTCTGGAAGTAGGAGAGGAACGTGAAGGTGGTTTTATCATCCGGACGCCAGGAGAAGGATGGCGCGATGGCATAACGCTGCTCGCCCTTATCTTCCTGCTGCGAATTGTTCGAGCGCGCAACACCCGTCAGGCGGTATGAATAGATGCCGTCATCGTCGATCGCATCGCTAAAGTCAAAGCCGGTCTGGAACAGGCTGTCCGTACCCACTTTAAACTGGATCTCTTTCAACGGCTCGGTTGTTGGGCGCTTACTTACCATGTTCAGCAGGCCGCCCGGGCTGCTTTTACCGTACAGAACGGAAACCGGACCGCGCATGATTTCAGCGCGCTCCAGCATATACGGGTCAATCACCGCGTCGTTGTAGAAGTTGCCCTGCAGCTTCATGCCGTCGAGGTAGTTATTCTGGCTCTGGCCGTCGGCCGCGAAACCGCGAATAACCAGGTAGTCGTAAGTATTGGAAGCACCACGTGTGCCTACTGCAACGCCCGGGGTATAGCTCAGAGCTTCTTTAACGGAACGTGGCTGATGCAGCGCCATCTCTTCGGCAGTTACCACAGAAATAGACTGTGGAACCTTTTGAATTGGGGTGTCTGTTTTGGTACCGGTCGCAGATTGGCGAGCGGCGATAGTCGCAGCAGGTCCCCAGGCACTTTCCTGTGCAGCAGGTGCGGCAGTAACGGTAATGGTTTCTTCTTTTTTAGGGGTTTCGGCAGCGTGAGCAAATGCAGACATGCCGGCAACCGCTGTGGCTACGACAACCGCGACTTTACGCAGCGACGTGTTAATTGGCTGAGCAGTATTGGAAAGCGCCATGTTTATCTCTGATGGAAAAGTGAATGATAACGTAAACGAGAATTATTATTATGACCGCAGAATAATATGCGAAACGCTGGTTGCATAGCAAGCAGTAAGCGCCCCTACAAGATTTAAGGGTTTAAGAATTAACCAGATGAAAAGAGAGGGTTAATGAGGTTAGTGAAATGATCGCTTAAGCCCGCCGAAACGGGCAGAGAGAATTAACGGTAAAACACCTCGAACGTGGCGACGGAGTCGACTTTGCCCGCTTTAACCTCTCCCGTTTTGACGTAGCGCGCCTTGAGGGGAATTTCGACAGGAACCTTGTCCTGCGTGCTGGTTATCGCCGTGTAGTTCCGATCAAACTGCAGCACGGTATTATTCTGGTCGAGGATCTGAATGCCAACGCCCTCGGCGGCAGAGTCTCCGCTAGCGATGCCCAAAATATTGCCGTTCGTTACGCCCGTCGAGCCCGCGCTCGTGAACTGATAATCAACCTTCGTCCCTGCCGCGCAGTCGGTGATTTCAATCTTAAAGCTACCGTCAGTGAGTATGTCGGAATATTGGCCGGTAAAATCCTGCGTATTGACCGTTCTTAGCGGCACATAAATGTTCCGGTCGACCAGATTACAGGTATTGGTCGTAATGTGGACGCTGGCAGGAGAAAAGCGCATTTCACCGATCGCCGCGTTGCCCAGGATATCCATTGACGTTAATCGCGACGTATCCAAATCCCCCTCCTGGATATCGCCCGTCACGACCAGCTGTGCAGCGGCGCGAAACGTCGATGTGCTCTGCGAATAACCATGTATCGAACCCAGATAGTGGATAGGCCGGACAATATCCTCTTCATTGTAACCGGGAAAGCGTTCGCTCGACGCAGCCGCGCGGATGCCAATACCCGGCACATTAGTCTGATAAACCCCGGGCATGACATCTTCTCGTGCATCGGTATCCGTGAGGTACAGATACCCTCGCCGTACTTGCGCATCGCCGCTACAGTCCACCGTCACCGCTTTACTCTCAACGCTGGCGTCATAAATGACGGTGCCGATGGGCGTGTCGGGCGCAACAACGATCACCGGAGGAAGTTGAAACGTCACCACGGCATCCACATCAGAACTGCCGTTAAAGGTGCAGTCTGCTCTGGCTGTATGGAAAAAGGCCCCCGTCAGCACGAGCAGAACGGGTAAAAGAAAAGTGTTGACCGAACGACGTAGATGCATGAAATACCTCTGTTAATAGCAGTTGACCGTGGCTTTCACGATCCCTGTCGGGCTCTGCGTGGAAATGTCCAGCGTCCCCTGGCACTGCCGATCGCGCTCTTCTCCCCACTGCACGCTAAACGTTGTTTTGCCGGACAGCCCGGTGAGGTAAACCTCGCCGTCATCCCCGACGATGGCCGAGGTGTTATCCAGCGCCACCACGGCACCAAACGGCACGGGCTTACCCGCGTAACGCAGAGTCACCAGCGCGCGTCGTCCAACGCGCGCGTCGAACGTGGCCGGCACTGCCGCCCCTTTCGTCGGCACGAGATCCAGCGTTGCCGCGTCGATATCAATATCTTCCCGATCCTGCGTATTCACGGTGATGATGTTGTGCCGGTAGGCCGTCAGAGAAGGAACAATCGCGTTACCAAAACGGTCCGTCGTGATACCGCGCCCGTTTTGCACTTTGACGTTATCACCATCTTTAATGTGCACAATGGCGAAGGCGTCGCGTACGGGTTGCCCCAGCGTCACGCCATGCTCGTGAGCAACGATTGACCCCTGAGCGCTGTAGTTCCACTGCCGATTGTTACCACCGTAGCTGTACCCCATCCCTACCTCACCGGAAGCCCCGCGATAACGCCCGGACAGGCTGCCGCCGTAACCCGTATCCTGGTTGGCATAGGTCTGCTGGAGGTTGTAGCTCAGCTTATTGTCCTCGAGAGCAGTACCGCCGAGCCCGACCTGATGCGAGACAAACCCACCGCTGGCGGAGTTCGCGCTATAGGTTGCCCAGGAATTCGGCAGCCACTTTGATAACGGAATGTTGACCGTCAACGCCATTTGCCGGTCGGTATCGGCATCTGGCGTGCGGGTCAGGTTGTAACTTATCGACCAGGTGATCTCGCGCCAGCTGGAGCTGAACCCCGCGCTGACGCTACGCTCATGGCCGTCCATATCCCAGTAGTCCTGCTGATAGCCGTTGAGATAGGCCGAGCCCCAGTCAGAAACCCGCTGGGAAAGGTTGAGCTGCATGCGGCTACGGCGGTTATTAGTTCTGCGGTAGGTATAAATGCCGTCATCGATTTCGCTGTCACGCTGATCGATAGCTTCCTGAAAGGTATAGAACCCCGATGTGGAGTAGCGATAGCTGGCAAGCGTGATGGTGGTATCCGTGTCGGGAATATCTTTTGAATACTGCGCCCGCCAGGATAAACCGCTGGCATCGTCACGCCCGTCATCAAACGCGGTACGCGCGGCCGTGAGGTCGACAGAGGCGGAGCCGAAATGCCCCAGATCGGCACCGAGCCCCAGCAGCAGCGCGTGATACAGTGATGAACCCAGCGCGCCGGTATACGCCGTGACGCCGTAAGGCAGACCATAGATGGCCGTGCCTTGCGCAAAGGTGGGTTCGTCTTCACCTTCATTACCGCGATAGCGCCCTGCGGCCAGCGAATACTTAAAGCCGCCTTCCCGCTGTAACACCGGCACCGACGCGCTGGCCTGGATGAAGCTATGCTCGCTGCCGTCCGCCTCTTCGACGGTCACTTCCAGATCGGCTCCGGATGTTACCTGGCTTAAATCGCGGATCTCGAACGGCCCCGGTGAGACGTTTGTCTGATAGATGGTGTAGCCGTTTTGCTTGATAGTGACTTTCGCATCGCTATTGGCAATACCGCGCACGACGGGCGCAAAGCCCTGCTGACTAACAGGCAGCATAGAAGTATCCGTTTCCAGCTTCACGCCGGTCATCTGGACGCTGTCAAAAAGTTCACCATTGGTATATGTCTGACCAATCTCAAGCTGGCTTTTCAGCGTTTTGATGTCGCGTTGTAACGTGCTGGCAATGCCCTCCCAGCCAGAAGTGTCGCTCCAGGTGCTGTTATTCCGCAGCCGCCACGCCCCAAGGTTAATCCCCGACTCCAGGCCAAGCCAGGTCGAAGAGGTTTTGCCCGAACTGTAGTGCTGCTGAGAACCGCTGAGTTGATAGCTTGTCCAGGCGGCAGGCGCGCCGTCATCCCAGAATTTTGGATGTATCGCGCCAGCGGCAGCATGGTCGCGGTACGCCTGCGGGATGACCAGCTTCAGGGTCTGGTCATCCTGATTGTATTCGTAACGGGCATTTTCAATGAAATGGGAGATATCGCGGACGTAAGCGCCGTCATCCAGATCTTTTAAGTCCGGGATCGTGTCGACTTTCACGCCGTAATCGCGCAGATCCGCTTTCGTCAGCTCCGGCAGCAGGCGCTGTTTATCGTCAGACAGCACGAAAGCGATGGGACGTTTATCCACAACGTCCCGATCCCACATAACAGTCGTAAGGTAGCTTCCGGCAAGTAGCCCGTTATCGTTAATGAAGTTTTTTAATGTAGAGGTATTTTCGAGAGGCGTATCCAGCTCAAGGATCCGCAGATTGAATTCGTCATCTGCATTTGCAGGCTGGATCGCGGCGAGCAGCGTCAGCGCGATCCCGTACAGTACCTGTTTGTGAAGCAGAGGTGACGACATAAAATACCAACATGATGATTTAAAGAGCCTGCTTGCGCTGTGGGGTTTGCCCACCGAAATCATTGATTGCCGTCCAGGTCACCGCGCCCTTTGCTGAATTCGGTAACGCGAAACGCTGCTCGCTGAACGGAGCCACCATCATTGAAATGGCGCCTGGCGTGGTTTTGGTCTCTTTCACCGGAACACTTTTCCCACCAACGGCAAGCTCGCCAAACGAGACGTAAAACGGGGTCGGGTTGTTTGCAATTAGCGTGTCGCCCTGACGCTGGAATGTGATTTTTGCGTAGGCTTCCAGGGCATCGCTTTCCTTCAGCTGAGCCGGACGCCAGAAAAGCTTCAGGCGCGTTTTCATCGCAAATTGCAGCGTGTTTTTCTCTTTCAGCTCCGGCGAGAGTGCCGATACGGATTTAACGTTTGCCAGAAACAGAGATTCCCGGTCTGCGGGCAGGCTTTTTTTATCGCCGGTAAAAATAACGTGCAAAAGGGTTTGACGATTTTCCTGCAATTTGTAAACAGGGGGAGTAATAATAAACGGCGCTTTCGCATCATTGGGGTAACTGACCCAGCTTTGCACCAGATAACGTGTATGCGGATCTTTATTTTTAAGTGCTATCTGAACTTCTGATTTATTCGATGGATAAATAATTCGCGTACCACCGAGAACAACACTTGCCTGTACTGAACAGCAGGAAATAATTAAACAACCACATAACAATTTAAATAAAGTCTTCATACAATGTTCCAAAAAGGCAGCCGTTCAGGCTGCCCGTCATTGCTTAGCGATAGACAACCTCGAATGTTGCAGAGGAGGAGTAATGGCCCGCGGTTGGCGCGGTATCCCCCACCTGAATCACTTTCGCGGTGTAGTTAAAGACAGAAGCCGTTGCCCCGGTCGCGTCGTTATTCACATCGGTACCCGCATCCGGTACTGAACCGTCGAAAACCACATCGCCTTTCGCGCCGTTCTCATTGCTGACGATGATCCCTACGTTGGTGGCATTACCTGCGCCACTAAGATCGTTCTGGAGGCGCTTATAGGCTGCATCTGTGGTCGTGCCACTGAACTTGAGGTTCAGTTTAGCGACCAGCGGGTCACATTTTTTCACTTCAATCTTAAAGGCTTTTGAGGTGCCAACCGTACCGTCAGCGCCAAAATCCGAAGGATAGGTATCTGCGAAAGTGACGGTGGAAGCGTTAGTCCCTGTGCCATCAACGTTAATTTCACAGGTATCGGCAACAATTTTTCCGGCGAAGTTCACCGTACCGGAATCGTTTGATGCAAATACAGGCAGAGACAGCGCGGCCATAACGCTTCCGGCTAAAAATGTAGCGACAATTTTTTTCTTCATGAAAAATATCCTTATATTTGACAATTGTGGCATCCATTCGCACTACAAATATTTTGAGTCGAAATGTTATCCAGCATGTTACACATGACTGACTAAATAGGAATATCCTTTGAGCCAGTGAATTTCTTATGGCGATTACATCAGATTATTCTTCATTGTGTCCAGAGAGGATAAAGTCACGCAACATGTAGAAGATTTCAAATGCATGTTTTAGATGAAAAAAATGAGAACTTAAAAATTCTAAATTAGATATTTAATTTTTTTAAAATTGCAGAATGTAAAAAACAAAAAAGCCGCTTTATATTAAAGCGGCTTTTTATTCAGGGAATTAATTAATTCCCACCAAACATATCCTTGATCCAGCCGGCCACGCCATCACTGTCTTTCTTCTCGTTCTGCTGCTGGGCCGGTTGTTGCTGCGGCTGCTGCGGCTGAGAAGATTGATCGAACGGGTTGCCCGTTGGCTGTTCAGGCTGGCTCTGCTGGCACAGTGAGTCCGGGTTGGTCGTCCAGACCGGGAGGGTTCGCATCCCGCCGCCGCAGATAAAGTTCCCGGAACCATCCACGCCCATATCGACGATATCTTCCGGCGCGACCAGGTTCAGCGGCACAGGTGACTGGTTCGCCAGGTAGCGCTGGTAAATCGACATCGCCCCGCTCGCCCCGTAAAGTTTGGTCGGCTGGTTGTTGTCACGGCCTACCCAGGTGATCACCACTTCACGGCCATCAATACCGGCAAACCAGGTATCGACGTTGTTGTTGGTGGTCCCGGTTTTACCCGCCAGATGCAGACCAGGATACTTCGCCCCCAGCTGACGACCGGTACCGCGCTGCACAACCTGCTGCATCGTCCACAGCGTCATGTAGGCCGCCTGCGCAGGAACGGCACGTTCAGCCTGCGGGAAGCTCTGATACAGGACAGAGCCATCTTCGGCAATCACCGAACGCAGGGCAGAGAGCGGTGCGCGGTTACCCCCGCTGGCAATGGTCTGGAACGCCTGCGCCACTTCGATCGGCGTCAGGTTAAGCGCCCCCAGAATCATCGCCGGAACAGGGTGCAGTTGATCTTTCGGTACGCCCAGCTTCTGCCAGGTATCGACAATGGCCGGCAGGCCCAGCGCCATACCGAGGTTAACCGTAGGTACGTTCATGGAGCGGGTTAACGCATCCACCAGCATCACCTGGCCGCTGAACTGTTTATCATCGTTCTGCGGTGACCAGACCTGGCCGTTAGGCTGACGCAGGGAGATTGGCGCATCGGCGATCCAGGTGTTCAGGCGATACAAATTCGGCTGGCTCAGCGCGGTGAGATAGGTCGCCGGTTTAGCCAGAGAGCCAATCGAACGACGCGCCTGCATCGCGCGGTTGTAGCCCGCATACTGCGGCTCTGCGCCGCCCACCATCGCGCGCACTTCGCCGGTGTTACGGTCAACCACCACCATCGCGGTTTCCAGATCGCTCAGCTTGCGCTGTTTCTTCAGCGCCGGAATGCCTTCAACCGCCGCTTTTTCTGCCGCGTCCTGGGCTACCGAGTCAAAGGTTGTGAAGATCTTCACGCCGGAGAGATCTTTGACCTTATCACCGAGCTTGCTTTGCAGCTCCTGGCGCACCATCTGCATGAAAGCAGGCTGCGGAGAGATCACCCCACCGCGCGGCTGCACGCCCAGCGGACGTGCGCTAAGCATGTCGTATAATTCCTGGTCAATCACCTGCTGCTGTTGCAGCAGACGCAGTACCAGGTTACGACGCTCCAGCGCCAGTTTCGGGTTACGCCACGGGTTATAAATGGACGCCCCTTTCACCATGCCCACCAGCAGCGCCTGCTGGTCAAGGCTGAGCTCTTCCACCGGACGGCCAAAGTAGTACAGGCTCGCCAGCGGGAAGCCGCGGATCTCGTTATCGCCGCTCTGGCCGAGGTACACCTCGTTCATGTACAGCTCAAGGATACGATCCTTGCTGTAGCGCGCATCCATCAGCACGGCCATGTACGCTTCGTTGGCTTTACGCCAGTAAGAACGCTCGCTGGAGAGGAACAGGTTCTTCACCAGCTGCTGGGTAAGCGTACTCGCCCCCTGCACGGTACGACCCGCAGTCAGGTTCGCCAGCACCGCACGGCCGATGGAGTAGAGACTGATACCGTCGTGCTCGTAGAAATGGCGGTCTTCGGTTGCCAGCAGGGTATCCACCAGCAGATCCGGGAAGCCGTTACGCGCCACGAACAGGCGCTGTTCGCCATTGGCGGACGAGAGCATGGTGATCAGACGCGGATCAAGACGGAAGAAACCGAACTGGCGGTTATTGTCCATGTTCTCAATGGTTTCCAGCCGATCGCCGTCAAAAGTCAGACGCGCGCGCACCTGCCCCTCTTTGCTGTCCGGGAAGTCGAACGGGCGGCGGATCATCTCAATGCTCTTCGCCTGGACGGTAAATTCGCCCGGGCGGGTCATTTTCGTGACCTGACGATACTGCGTAGCTTGCAGCAGTTTCACCATCTCGTTCTTGCTGATGGACATGTCCGGCTCAAGGTTCACCATGCGACCATACACTGCCGCCGGCAATTGCCAGACTTTCCCGTCGATACGGCTGCGGATCTTCTGATCCAGATAAACACCGTAAATCGCGATCAGCACAACAAAAACAATGAACAGCTTCAGCAGCAGCCAGAACCAGCCGCGCTTCCCACGAGGCTTACGCCCTTTGCCTTTTCCTTTACGCGGCATGGGTTCTTCATCCTCATAATCGTCTTCATAGTCATCGTCATACTCCTCATCTCTGAGGCGACGACGGCTTACCTTTTCTTTCGCCGGACGTGCGGGTTTTCCCTTACGTCCTATTGGCTCGCGGTCATTCCCCGCCATGCTTTTTCTCCGCAACTTTCAGGCGCAAAGGCCAGATTTTCTTTTCTTCCACAGGCCTGTGAAAGAAGAAATCTCTCAAAATTGGTTTTCTCCCTCTCTCCGTGGGAGAGGGCCGGGGTGAGGGCATCAGGCCGCACTTTCCCCACTACGAATATTTCTTCGTCCGCCGCGTCGGCGCCGTATTCGCCGGATCGTCCGGCCATACGTGTTTGGGGTAGCGCCCTTTCATCTCTTTCTGCACTTCACGGTAGCTTCCCGCCCAGAACGCTCCCAGATCGCGGGTGATCTGCAACGGACGATGCGCAGGCGAGAGCAG
Organism: Enterobacter sp. 50588862; assembly: GCF_001462935.1. Classification (NCBI taxonomy): domain Bacteria; kingdom Pseudomonadati; phylum Pseudomonadota; class Gammaproteobacteria; order Enterobacterales; family Enterobacteriaceae; genus Enterobacter; species Enterobacter sp. 50588862. The sequence continues at coordinate 286,980 of NZ_LNHM01000036.1, read as the reverse complement.
CTCAAGCACCAACGGCACCCGCCCTTCCGCAATAGACGGCGTGGTTGCCTCACCAAACATCTCCTGCATCCGAACCGCCAGCGCCGGAGGATTATCCTCATGATAACGAATGGCAATCCGGCTCCCGGTGGGCACAGTGTAATGCCCAGGAAGCTCACTATCCAGACGTTGACGTAATGACCAGTCCAGTAAATTCTGTAACGCGGTCTTAACATCAAGCGCCTTAAGGGCGCGCAGAGAGTGCACGCCGCTCATTTGCGGCAGCAGCCACTGCTCAAGCGTCGCGAGCAGCGTCTCATCATCCACCGCGGGCCAGCCGTATTCCGGTAGCCACTTCGCGGCGCAGTGCAGACGAATGCGATACTGTTCAGCTTCCGGCGTCCAGTTCAGAACGTTAAGGCCCTTTTCCCGAATGCCGTTCAGCATTGCCTGGTGTAACTCTTCTTCCGACGGCTTCGCCAGCGGTTTCGTCCCGAGGATCAGTTTGCCAATCTGACTACGCCGAAACGCCTTTAGCGTCCCCTGAGCGTCATCCCATTCCACGATGTCCGATTGCTGGAGCAGCTGCGGGCAGGTACGCGTCAGGGCGTCAATATCGACGGCAACCGCCTGCAGGATGCGCGCGTCCGGGGAGTGGCTGCCCTGGAGCAAGAGCGGCGCGATCAGCCATTCATGACGCGTTAGGGCGTCATCGCTGTCGAGCATCGCGCCCATCCCATTTGCCAGCTGGTAGCGACCGTCCAGCCCGCGTCGACGCGCAATCCGGTCCGGAAACGCCTGCGCTAACAACCGGGAGATACTCTCACTGTCTGGCACGCCGCCGCGGCTGTTAAGCCGCTTACAGAGCTGCTGCGCCCGCTGCTGCCAGTTCCCCTGATTGCGCGAAAACGCCTGCCCCAGATCGCTACTGCCTCCGCGCGGCGGCTCCTCAAGAATAGCCGCCAGTTTCGCCGCTGTGGCAATTTCATCTTCGCCCTGCGCGGCCACCAGCATCGCCGCCAGACGCGGATCGTTGCCCAGCGCCGCCATTTTCTGACCGCGCGCCGTCAGACGTTCACCTTCCAGCGCGCCAAGCTGGGTGAGCAGGCTGCGCGCGGCGGCGAGATTCACGGCAGGCGGTGGATTAAGCCAGGTGAGCTGTTCAGGATCCGGGCAGCCCCACAGCAGGAGATCCATCACCAGCCCGGAGAGATCGCTTTGTAAAATCTCCGGCGTGCTTTGCTGTGCCGCGCGTTCAGCCTGCTCCGCGCTGGTCAAATGCAGGCAAATACCCGGCTCAAGACGCCCCGCACGGCCCGCGCGCTGCACCATTGACGCCTGACTGATGCGTTGTGTCAGCAGTTTAGTCAGCCCGGTGCGCGGATCAAAGCTCGCCACCCTCTCCTGCGCGCTATCCACCACCAGGCGAATGCCTTCGATGGTCAAACTGGTTTCGGCAATGTTGGTTGCCAGCACGACTTTACGCTGCCCCGCCGGGGCGGGAAGGATGGCTTTACGCTGCTCGGTCAACGACAGGGCGCCATAGAGCGGGCAAAGCAGTACGTCACTGCCCACCCTGGAGGCCAGCCGCTCCTGCACGCGCTGAATCTCCCCCACGCCGGGCAAAAACAGCAGCAGCGAGCCGGGCGCCTGGCGAAGCAGGTCAGCAGTGGCAATAGCTACCGCTTCGTCAAAGCGCTGATGGGCAGGAAGCGGCTGATAGCGACGCTCAACAGGAAATGCCCGTCCTTCTGAGCTGATGACCGGCGCATCGGGTAATGCCTGTCGTAGCCGCTCGTTGTCCAGCGTCGCCGACATAATCAGCAGCCGCAGATCGTCGCGCAGCCCCTGCTGAACGTCGAGCAACAGCGCGAGGGCCAGATCGGCCTGCAGGCTGCGCTCGTGGAATTCATCCAGGATCACCAGCCCGACGCCGTTCAACTCCGGGTCGTTTTGCAGCATGCGGGTAAGAATGCCCTCGGTGACCACCTCAAGCCGCGTGGACGGGCCGACGCAGGTTTCGGCGCGCATCCGGTAGCCTACCGTTTCGCCCGGTTTTTCATTCAGCAGTTCCGCCAGGCGCTGCGCCACGTTGCGCGCGGCCAACCTGCGCGGCTCCAGCAGGATAATTTTCCCGGCAATCTCCCCCTCTTTAAGGATCTGCAGCGGCAGCCAGGTAGATTTACCCGCCCCCGTAGGCGCGTTAAGCAAAACCTGCGGGGCATGTTGTAAGGCAGCGAGAAGCTCAGGAAGAACGACGGCGACCGGCAATGAGGACACTAACAGCTCCAGAGGGTTAACATTAGTCGGCGTACATTGTAGCATCGGCGCATATCATTACCGAGTCCCCCGTATGTCTGAGTCGAAACGGCTGTTTTTTGCCATTGAATTGCCCACCACCCTACAGCGGCAAATCGTTCGCTGGCGCGCGGAACATTTTCCACCGGAAGCGGGCCGGCCCGTTGCGGCGGCAAACCTGCACCTGACGCTGGCCTTTTTGGGTGACGTGAGCGCCGAAAAACAGCGGGCATTAGCCGCCATGGCCGGGCGTATTGTCCAGCCGGCGTTTACGCTGCACCTTGACGATGCGGGTCAGTGGCTGCGTTCGCGCGTGGTCTGGCTGGGTACGCGCCAGCCGCCGCGCGGGTTGTTACAGCTCGCCAATATGTTGCGCGCGCAGGCAGCGCGCAGCGGCTGTTACCAGAGCCCGCAGCCGTTTCATCCGCACGTCACGCTGCTGCGCGATGCCGGTCAGGCTGTTGCCATTCCGCCGCCGGGTTTTCACTGGGCTTTTCCGGTTAATGAATTCGCGCTTTATGAATCCGTCTTTGCACGGGGACGCACCCGCTACAGGCCGCTACAGCGCTGGACGTTGGGCGACACCACAAGGAATTCCGATGAAGTTTAGTCCTGCACTCCAGTCCGCCACGCTGATCCAACGCTACAAACGCTTCCTCGCCGACGTGGTGACGCCGGAAGGCGAAGAGCTCACCCTGCACTGCCCCAACACCGGCGCCATGACCGGTTGCGCCGCACCGGGTGACACGGTCTGGTATTCCACTTCAGAAAATACTAAACGCAAATATCCCCATACCTGGGAAATAACCGAAACGCAAAACGGGGCGTTTATTTGTGTTAATACTCTGCGTGCAAATCAGCTGGTTAAGGAAGCGCTGACGAATGGCGCCATTCCCGAACTGGTGGGTTACGGTACGCATAAAACAGAAGTGAAATACGGCGATGAAGGCAGCAGAATTGACTTCATGTTACAGGCGGAAGGCCGTCCTGAGTGCTATATTGAAGTAAAATCAGTGACGTTAGCGGAACAGGAAAACGGCTTCTTTCCGGATGCAGTAACGCTACGCGGGCAGAAGCATCTGCGAGAGCTAATGAGTGTTGCGGCGGCGGGCAAACGCGCCGTATTGCTGTTTGCGGTGTTGCATACAGCGATTGAACGGTTTTCCCCTGCCCGCCATATCGATCCTAAATACGCACAACTGTTGAATGAGGCACAAAAGCAGGGGGTAGAGGTTTTAGCTTATAAAGCGGAACTTTCTGCCGATAATATGACTCTGAGATCGTCTCTTCCCATTGTCTTATAAGGGATTAGACGATTGATGAATAAGTGTTCTGGCCGCGTGCGCAAATACGCTTTTCCTCACAGGCTTGTCAAGTGTTACGTTTAGATAATTGCCATACGGAAAAGCATCTGCTATTTATAGCGACCTGATTTTTCCCCCAACACGGGGATCGATAGTGCGTGTTAAGGAGAAGCAACATGCAAGAAGGGCAAAACCGTAAAACATCGTCCCTGAGTATTCTCGCCATCGCTGGGGTGGAGCCGTATCAAGAGAAGCCGGGCGAAGAGTATATGAACGAAGCCCAGCTGTCGCACTTCAAGCGTATTCTTGAAGCATGGCGTAATCAACTCAGGGATGAAGTGGATCGCACCGTTTCGCATATGCAGGATGAAGCTGCTAACTTCCCGGATCCGGTAGACCGTGCCGCTCAGGAAGAAGAGTTCAGCCTCGAACTGCGTAACCGTGACCGCGAACGCAAGCTGATCAAAAAGATCGAGAAAACGCTGAAAAAAGTCGAAGACGAAGATTTTGGCTACTGCGAATCCTGCGGTGTTGAAATCGGTATTCGTCGCCTGGAAGCGCGTCCAACCGCCGATCTGTGCATCGACTGTAAAACGCTGGCCGAAATCCGCGAAAAACAGATGGCCGGCTAACGCCAGCGCTGTTTATACACTTCAAAGGCGGGAGTCTCTCCCGCCTTGTTACTGTTGATATGTCTGAATCACACTATATTGGGCGCTTTGCGCCATCTCCTTCCGGTGAATTACACTTCGGCTCATTAATTGCCGCGCTTGGCAGCTACCTGCAGGCTCGCGCCAGTCAGGGTAAATGGCTCGTCCGCATCGAAGATATTGACCCTCCGCGTGAAGTTCCCGGTGCTGCAGACACCATTCTGCGTCAGCTGGAACATTACGGTCTTCACTGGGACGGCGACGTTCTGTGGCAGTCACAACGACATGAGGCTTATCGGGAACGTCTGGCCTGGCTCAGCGCTCAGGGGCTCTCCTATAACTGCACCTGCACCCGCGCGCGTATCCAGAGCGTGGGAGGTGTGTATGACGGCCACTGCCGCACGCTGAATCTTCCCCCGGAAAATGCCGCCGTACGCTTGCTACAGCGCGCGCCCATCACTCGCTTCCACGATCGGCTCTCCGGTGAGATTAGGGCGGATGAACGTCTGGCATGTGAAGATTTTATTATTCACCGTCGTGATGGTCTGTTTGCGTATAACCTGGCGGTGGTCGTCGACGATCATTTCCAGGGCGTGACGGAAATTGTGCGCGGGGCGGACCTGGTCGAACCGACCGTACGGCAAATCTCGCTTTATCATCAGTTTGGCTGGACGGCGCCGGATTACATTCATCTGCCGCTGGCGGTCAATGCGCAGGGCGTTAAGCTCTCCAAGCAGAACCACGCCCCGGCCCTGCCAGACGGCGATCCGCGTCCTGTTTTGATCGACGCGCTGCGATTTCTCAACCAGAATGTAACCAACGAATGGCAGGATCTGCGCATTGACGAATTGCTGAAAATAGCCATTGCCAACTGGACGCTCGCGGCAGTGCCAAAAATCCAGCATTCTCAAATGCGTTGCGCTGAGCTATGATTAGCCGCTTTTTTCATAACAAAACACACTACGAGGTGTACCATTTTTACCCGAGTCGCTAATTTTTGCCGTAAAGTGCTAAGCCGCGAAGAGAGCATGGCGAACGACGCTATTGCACAGCCACACATGTCGGTTATTCCGCGTGAGCAGCACAATATTTCCCGCAAAGATATCAGTGAAAATGCCCTCAAAGTACTCTATCGTCTGAATAAAGCGGGCTACGAGGCCTATCTCGTTGGCGGTGGGGTGCGTGATTTACTGCTGGGCAAAAAACCGAAAGATTTCGACGTGACGACCAGCGCCACGCCCGAGCAGGTGCGTAAATTATTCCGCAACTGCCGTCTCGTTGGCCGCCGTTTCCGTCTGGCTCACGTGATGTTTGGGCCGGAAATCATCGAAGTGGCGACCTTCCGCGGCCACCACGAAGCGGGTGCATCCGACCGCACCACGTCACAGCGCGGCCAGAACGGTATGCTGCTGCGCGACAATATCTTCGGCTCTATCGAAGAAGATGCCCAGCGTCGCGACTTCACCATCAACAGCCTTTATTACAGCGTGGCGGATTTCACCGTGCGTGATTACGTCGGCGGCATGCAGGACCTGAAAGAGGGTCTGATCCGCCTGATCGGCACGCCGGAAACGCGCTATCGCGAAGATCCGGTGCGCATGCTGCGCGCCGTGCGTTTTGCCGCCAAGCTGAACATGCGCATCAGCCCGGAAACCGCAGAGCCGATCCCGCGTCTGGCGACGCTGATTAACGACGTGCCGCCTGCCCGCCTGTTTGAAGAGGCGCTGAAGCTGCTGCAGGCCGGCTACGGGTTCGAAACCTACAATCTGCTGCGCGAATACAACCTGTTCCAGCCGCTGTTCCCGACCATTACCCGTTACTTCACCGAAAACGGTGACAGCCCAATGGAGCGGATGATTGCGCAGGTGCTGAAAAATACCGACACCCGCATCCATAACGATATGCGCGTGAACCCGGCATTCCTGTTTGCGGCAATGTTCTGGTACCCGCTGCTGGAAACGGCTCAAAGAATCACCCAGGAGAGCGGCCTCGCCTATTACGATGCCTTCGCGCTGGCCGCGAACGATGTATTGGACGAAGGGTGCCGCACGCTGGCTATCCCAAAACGTATTACCACGCTGGTGCGCGACATCTGGCAGCTTCAGCTGCGCATGTCCCGCCGTCAGGGCAAACGTGCCTGGAAGCTGATGGAGCATCCAAAGTTCCGCGCCGCCTTCGACCTGCTGTCGCTGCGTGCGGAAACTGAACGCAATCAGGAGCTGCAGCGCCTGGCGCAGTGGTGGGCCGAATTCCAGGTTTCCGCCCCGCCGGAGCAGAAAGATATGCTGACCGGGCTGGATGAAGAACCTGCCCCGCGTCGCCGTCATCGTCGCCCGCGCAAACGCGCACCGCGTCGTGAAGGGACAGCATGACCCTCGCGTATATCGCCATCGGCAGCAATTTAGCCTCTCCGCTGGAGCAGGTTAATGCTGCCGTACAGGCGCTGGGCGAGATCCCACAGACCCGGATCGTAGCGGTCTCCTCGTTCTACCGCACCCCGCCGCTAGGTCCGCAGGATCAGCCTGATTATCTGAACGCTGCGGTGGTTCTGGAAACTACCCTTGATGCCGAAACGCTGCTGGATAACACCCAGCGCATCGAACTGCAGCAGGGGCGCGTACGCAAAGCCGAGCGCTGGGGACCGCGCACGCTGGACCTCGACATTATGCTGTTTGGAGATGAGGTCATAAACACCGAACGCCTCACCGTTCCGCATTACGACATGAAAAATCGCGGGTTTATGCTCTGGCCGCTCTTTGAAGTTGCCCCCGATCTCATCTTTCCGGATGACATCCCACTCAAGTCCATTCTGGACAGCCTCAAAGCGGAAAAACCTGCCCGCTGGTAACACTCTTCCCTTATCGATTAACCATTAATATTTTGTGGCTAATCGGTTACCTAAAATCATTGTTCCCTCGAATGTTACTGTTAGAATGCGCAAAGATTCGCTTTTGGGCTATCAGGAAACAGTATGAAACCAACCACCATCTCCTTACTGCAGAAATGCAAACAGGAAAAAAAACGCTTCGCCACCATCACCGCGTATGACTACAGCTTCGCCAAACTGTTTGCCGAAGAGGGTATCAACGTCATGCTGGTCGGAGATTCGTTAGGGATGACGGTACAAGGACATGATTCCACCCTGCCGGTCACGGTTGAAGATATTGCATATCACACCCGTGCGGTACGCCGCGGTGCGCCAAGCTGCCTTCTGCTTTCCGACCTGCCGTTTATGGCTTATGCCACGCCAGAGCAGGCATTTGAAAACGCGGCGGCAGTGATGCGCGCTGGCGCTAACATGGTCAAAATTGAAGGCGGCGCCTGGCTGGTGGAGACGGTGAAAATGCTCACCGAACGCGCCGTGCCGGTGTGTGGTCATTTGGGCCTGACCCCGCAGTCCGTCAACATCTTTGGCGGGTATAAGGTGCAGGGCCGCGGCGACGCAGCGCAGACGCTGTTTGAGGATGCCCTGGCGCTGGAAGCCGCAGGCGCCCAGCTGCTGGTGCTGGAGTGCGTGCCGGTTGAGCTGGCGAAACGCATCACCGACGCACTCTCCATTCCGGTGATTGGTATTGGTGCAGGCAACGTGACCGACGGTCAGATTCTGGTGATGCACGACGCCTTTGGTATTACTGGCGGGCATATCCCGAAATTTGCCAAAAATTTCCTCACTGAAGCGGGCGACATGCGCGCTGCGGTCAGGCAGTATATTGCCGACGTTGAATCCGGTGTTTACCCGGGTGAAGAACACAGTTTCCATTAAGGAGTCTCGTTGTGCTAATCATTGAAACCCTGCCGCTGCTGCGCCAGCATATCCGCCGCGCGCGTCAGGAAGGTAAACGTATCGCACTGGTCCCGACCATGGGCAACCTGCATGACGGCCACATGAAGCTCGTCGACGAAGCCCGTGCGCGAGCAGATATCGTGGTGGTCAGTATCTTCGTGAACCCCATGCAGTTTGACCGCGCCGACGATCTGGCACGCTATCCGCGCACTCTTCAGGAAGATTGCGAAAAGCTTAAAAAACGTCATGCGGATATCGTGTTCTCTCCGGCACCTGCCGATGTGTACCCGCAGGGTACGGAAGAGGCGACCTATGTGGATGTCCCGGGGATTTCGACCATGCTGGAAGGTGCAAGCCGTCCGGGCCATTTCCGCGGCGTTTCCACCATCGTCAGCAAGCTGTTCAACCTGGTGCAGCCGGATATCGCCTGTTTCGGTGAAAAAGATTTCCAGCAGCTGGCGCTGATCCGCAAGATGGTTGCCGATATGGGTTACGATATCGAAATCGTCGGCGTGCCGATCGTACGAGCCAAAGATGGCCTGGCGCTCAGCTCACGCAACGGTTACCTGACCGCCGATCAGCGTAAAATCGCGCCGGGCTTAAGCAAGGTGATGAACACCATGGCAGAACAGCTGCTGGCGAAAGAGTTGGCCGCAGAAGAGATCGTCGCCCTTGCAGAGCAGGCGCTGAACGACAAAGGCTTCCGCGCTGATGATATTCAAATCCGCGATGCTGATACCCTGCTTGAGCTGACGGAAACCAGCAAACGCGCGGTGATTCTGGTGGCGGCATGGCTCGGCCAGGCACGCCTTATCGATAATAAAGTGGTTGAGCTGGCGTAGTTCTTTCACCCTTGATAATTAAAGGTATACGTAATGATTCGCAAAATGCTGCAAGGTAAGCTTCACCGAGTGAAAGTCACCCAGGCCGACCTGCACTATGAAGGTTCCTGCGCCATTGACCAGGATTTTCTCGACGCGGCGGGTATTCTCGAAAATGAAGCCATTGATATCTGGAATGTGAATAACGGCAAGCGTTTTTCCACCTACGCGATTGCCGCCGAGCGCGGGTCTAAAATTATCTCCGTCAACGGCGCGGCGGCACACTGCGCGGACGTCGGCGATATCGTTATTATCGCCAGCTTCGTCATGATGTCTGACGAAGAAGCGCGCCGCTGGCAGCCCAAAGTTGCTTATTTCGAAGGCGACAACGAGATGAAACGCACCGCGAAGGCGATTCCAGTTCAGGTTGCCTGATTTTTAAAGGGCTGTGGTATTATCACAGCCCTGAATAATAAACACCGCCCCAAAAATATTTATTTTAATAGTGAGCCAGACCTCACACATTAAAATCCATATTGCATTCAAAATACACCCCCTGCCAATATAGAAAGCACTAACAATTAAACACAACCCTTTGATTCCCTCGTCGAAATAAACACCTTTAAATTTACTTCATTCATTTTATAGTAAAACTTATTTAAAACCACCAAGAAATAATAATATATTTAGCCAGTTTTATGCGTAAACCATAAACATCATGAATGATACTTTTTAATAAATGGATATTTAAAATATGTTCAAGAAAACAATTCTGGCTACGAGTGTCGCTGTATTAGCACTGGGTTCTGTTTCTGCAATGGCTTCTGACGTTGGCCTGATTACATTCGATGGTGCAGTAACCGACACAACTTGCGTTATTACATCTAATAACGGTGTTGATGCCAACAACGTAACGCTGACTCTGCCAGTGGTCAAAAAAGCCGATGTAGAAGGAACCACTGTTGATGCAGGCGTAGGTTCAAAAGAGTTCGAACTGCACCTGAGCAAATGCCCGGAATCCCTGACCAAAGCGTCTGCCACCTTTACCTCTCAGCAGTTCGCTGAACTGTCTAACGGTACGCTGAAAGCTGACCCAACCGTAGCGGGCCATGCCAATAACGTCGCTCTTGCGCTGTACAACAACAGCTCAACCAGCACCGACCGCATCAAAGTGGGTCAGCCGAGCAATAACACCCAGAAAGCCACTCTTACCGCAGGCACGGGTACTCTGGCTTACCGCGTTGCTTATGTCCCTGCAGCAAACTGGGTCGCCACCACCAATCCAGTCAGCGCCGGTAAAGTCAGCAGCAACGTGACCTTTACCATGACCTACGAATAACAATTGATTGTTATTTCATGCGCTCACGGATGAGGTGGGCGCATTTCTTATTTAATGGATGAATATTATGCGCCCTTTTAATACCTGTATTACTGCACTCATGGTTTGTGCCGCTGTGACCGTTTCCCACGCAGCTTATGCCGACATTGTCATTTCAGGCACACGAGTCATTTACCCGGCATCCGCTAAAGACGTCACCGTGAAAATGGAAAACCGCGGCAATAAGCCATTATTGGTACAAACCTGGCTCGATGATGGCCGCGACACAACGAACCCTCAAGAACTCAAACTGCCGTTTATCGTCACGCCACCGGTCTCACGTGTCGATCCTGCCAAAGGACAGACGGTACGTATTACCTGGCTTGGCCAGCCGTTGCCAACAGACAGAGAGAGGTTGTACTGGTTCAACGTGCTGGAAGTACCGCCTAAAGCAAAAGCTTCTGAAGAAAATCAAAACATGCTGCAACTAGCGTTTCGCACACGTATTAAAATGTTCTTCCGTCCGGACGGCCTAAAGGGCGACCCGGCAATAGCCGCAGCACAATTGAAATGGTCCCAGCAGGCAAATGAGCTGGTGGCTAAAAATGATTCGCCATTCTACGTCTCCGTCGCCAAAATCGAAACGACCGTCGGCGGGAAGAACATCGAAATAGAGCCGCACGTGGTTGCGCCCTTTACCAGCCAGTCCTTCAGCCTTAAACCAGGCGATTCCGCACGCATTACGAAATTAACCTATACCTCGATTAATGATTTCGGCGGCGCAGAGAAACACGACGCCCCGGTTAATTAAAAATATTAAAAGTTTGCCCATAAATATTAGCAGCTAATGGATTAGTGATAGCAATGTTATTTCGCCCCTCAATTCTTTGTATTGCCATATGCACAGCATTTCAGTCTGCATCCTTCGCGGCTGAAGAAGTTGCTACGCCATCGTCGGGTAATGAAGAGGTCGAATTCAACGATCAGTTCCTCTTTAATACAGGAAACAGTATTGACGTGAGTCGTTTTTCACACGGAAACCCTATCGTACCCGGCACGTTTAAAACTCAGCTAATTTTGAATGGGCAAAAAAAAGCGCTGACAGACTTTACCTTTAAAGATAATGCTACGGTGCGTGCTGCCCCCTGCTTCACGCCAAAAGTATTGATGCAAATGGGCATTAAAGCGGATGCCCTGCAAAATGCGGTAGCCAACAAAAAGCCTGGAGAGAGTGATGAAACGGTCTGTATTGATATCAACAAGGCCTTCCCGGGTGCGTCCTGGGATTATAACTCCGGCTCACAGGAATTAAGCCTTAGCATGCCGCAAATTTATATCGAGCGGCACCCTGGTGGCTATGTTGATCCTTCTCTTTGGGAAGACGGTATTACTGCAGGCATGCTCTCCTACGACCTCAACGCATGGCATTCGGACAGCACAGACGGTGGGCGCGACACCGCTTATGCAGGGTTAAAGTACGGTATCAACATGGGCCCCTGGCGTTTACGCTCACGCGGCACGCTGAACTGGGATGACGCAGAGGGTACCGACTACGCCAGCCAGGATATCTACCTGCAACGCGACATTACGCCATTGCGCGCTCAACTCTTGCTGGGTGATTCCTATACCCGCGGCGACACCTTCAACTCCATCAACCTGCGTGGCGTGCGCATGTATAACGACGATCGCATGTTGCCCGGGGGGATTTCAACCTATGCGCCCGTTATTCGTGGCGTCGCTAAAAGTAATGCGAAGGTCACAATTTCTCAAAGCGGAAACAAGATCTATGAATCGACGGTCCCGCCAGGTGCGTTTGAAATTAACGACCTCAGTACGACGGGCTACGGTAGCGATTTGGTTGTCACCATTGAGGAGTCTGACGGCAGCGTGCGCACCTTTTCCGTCCCCTACTCTTCGGTCAGCCAGATGCTTCGCCCCGGATACAGCCGCTGGGACATTGGCGTGGGTGAGCTGAATGACAACGGGCTGCGCGATCAGCCGCGTCTTGGCTATGCCACGGGTTATTACGGCCTCAGCAACATTTTCACCGGCTATGCTGGCTTCCAGTATATGGATACGGGCTATTACTCCGGGCTGCTCGGTATTGCCGTGAGCACAGGCGTAGGTGCCTTTGCGCTGGACGTAACGCATTCAGATGCAGACATCGACGGCATCGGCAATCTGACGGGGCAAAGTTACCGTCTCTCCTGGAGCAAACTGCTGGAAGAAACCAACACCTCCTTCAACGTGGCAGCGTATCGCTTCTCAACGGAAGACTACCTGACCCTCAATGATGCGGCATCGCTGACGGAAAGCATTAAATATCGTGACAGAGGCCGTAATCCGGATCATTCGGACAGCGATGTGTATAACCATTTCCAGCGAATGAAAAATCAGGTGCAGATCAACGTAAGCCAGCCGTTGTCGTCAGGAAAAACGGATTATGGTTCGCTGTATATGACCGGAAGCTGGCAGGACTACTGGTCAGAATCGGACTCAACGTCCCAATACTCAATCGGCTACAACAACGCATTCTGGTTGGGCAGCTACAGCGTATCGCTCCAGCGCAGCTACAACGAGTATGGCGATAAAGATGACAGCGTCTATCTGAACATCAGCATTCCTCTGGAAAACCTGCTGGGCCGCGGTAAGAAGCCGGGCGGTTTCTCCAGCGTGAACATGAGCGTCAACTCGGATTTCAAAAACAACTCGACCCTCAATGCCAGCGCGAACGGGAACACAGACGATTACCGCTTTAGCTATAGCGTTAACACCAGTTCCAGCCAGGGTGACAGTAGCGATCTTAACCAGATTGGCGGCTACGGCAGCTACAGCAGCGCGTATGGGCCGCTCAGTATATCGGCCTCCGCCACCGACGACAGTAGCCAGCAGTACTCCCTGAGCTACAGCGGCGGCATGGTGCTGCATTCCGGTGGCATCACGCTCTCCTCGGGCAGCATCGGTGATACCGATACTCTGGCGCTGGTCAGCGCGCCGGGCGCGAAAGGCGCGCAGCTTTCCATTGGCGATGGAGTCATCGGCAGCTCAGGCTACGCGATCATGCCGTATCTGTCGGCTTACCGTGAAAACACCATCGGCATTGATATTTCTAAGCTGGAATCTGATGTGGAGGTGAAGAGCACCAGCTCAATCGCTGTACCGCGCAGCGGTGCGATTGTGCGCGTGGATTTCGAAACCGACCAAAGCCGCTCGCTGCTGCTTGATTTGCACCGCTCTGATAACGGCTTTATTCCGCTGGGCGCTGACGTTCTGAATGAACAGGGGCAATCCGTCGGCTCTGTAGGCCAGGCCGGGCAGGCTTATGTACGCGGTGCGGAAAATAGCGGTCATCTGCGTATTGTCTGGGGCAGTGATGTAGAAAGCGCGTGCACCGTGACCTATACCCTCACCCCTTCAGCCAGGAAGGTGGGTCTGACAACCATGCTGGATAACCAGACCTGTCAGATGTAATCGTTTTTTAACAAGGAGTTAATTTTAATGAAGAAAACAAGCCTAAGCGCGTTGCTTTTCGCGGCACTCAGTTCGCAGGCAATGGCAACGTCCACCAATCTGGATGTGACTTTTACCGCAACTCTGCGTGAAACCACCTGTGATATGGCCATCGAGGGCGGTACCGGCGACGGAAAAAATAATACGATTCCGATCGGTGCGGCAGGTAAAACGGCCCTGTCGGACATTATCAATAAAACAGACGGCGCCAGCACCGCGTTTAAGTTAAAAATTACTGACTGTCCGTCGAGCCTTGCAGCACTGAAGACGACAATTTCAGGCTCGAAATCAGGATACCTTGATACGGCCATCTTAAATGGTGCTACAGCCGGACCAGCTGATTATATGGGGGTCTCCATCGCACGCGCGTCAGCACCTACAGCGCCATTTACCATTAACTCAACTGACGATGCGAAACGCTTAGTCTGGACCACGGCTGAAATTAACAGCAAAGAAGTTCCTCTGGTTGCCCGTCTTGTGGAAACCAAATCCGGCCTGGCGACAACCGGCAGCTTCAGTGCTATAGCCACATTCAACTTCGAATACCAATAAGCGGAAGGAAACGCGACGATGATTAAAAAATCTTTCCCCCTGATTGCACTGGCTGTCTCTGCGGGTCTGTTTAGTGCGGCATCACATGCCATTACCGGCACAAGCAGCGTGCAGGCGACATTTACCTCCACCATTGAAGCGGGCACCTGTACCGCACAAATCCAGAATGCCGGAGGCCAGCCAATCAGCACCCTGGCATTTGGTGACGTCTTCAAATCCGATCTGGTTGCCCAGACGCGCAGTGAACCTTTTAAAATCGCCTTTAGCGGCTGCGCTGGGGTGAAATCTGCAACCGTACAGGCCACCAAGGGAACGGGAGGCAGCTGTTCCGGCGCAGCGTTAACGGGTGACTCTTTTGCTGGTGGACACGAAACTGGCTTTGAAGTGTGGAAAGGTACAGCCGGAACAGGAACGCTGTTGAGCTGTAACACCACGCCCGTGCAGAACGTTACCATCAGTGGCGCAACGGCAAATGTTGATATGGCCGCGCGTATCGTTATCGCTAGCGGTAAAACGATCGCCGATGTCACCACGGGCGACGTCAGCGCGCCGGTGACGTTTGTTGTGACTTACCAGTAATACTGAGCAAGGGCAGAGCAGTCATGTCGCATCCCTATAGAAAACGAGTTTTCGGCAGATATACGCTTCTGGCCGGGCTTATAAGCTGGCACTGGTCTGCCCCCTGCCTGTCCGCAGAGGCAGGCATGGACGTTACGCTTAACGCCAATATTGTTGAAAACACCTGTCAGGTTTCCATTCCTGGCGATGGCAAGATCCACCTGCCTATTGTAGGCAAAAACTGGTTCTACAACGCGGACGGCAGTACGCGTCTGCAGCCGAGCGATGCGGCTTCCGGTACGGCGTTTACGGTTAAGGTCGACAGTTGCCCAGGTGAGGGAACCCAGGTTAACAGGCTGAAATTCAGTTTTCAGCCGCAAAGCAAAACGTGGCCAGCCGATAGTCGACAGATCTTTATTAATGAAACATCCGTTGATGAAGGCGGCGCGGCCAATACCGGCGTGGTTATTTTTTCAACCGACCTGAATACCAACGTGCTTAATACCGATGGCAGTTCAAGCGTTGTATTGAATGCAAAAACTGTATGGGCGACAGAATATGATTTCTACGCCCGCTTGCAGAATTTCGGCCCGGTCAGCGCCGGAAAAGTGACCAGTCGCGTGCTGGTCAACGCCACATACGAATAAATCAGAACAGGAAACAGGATGAGAATGTTCAGAAACATGACAGGACGTTGGTCTTTTCTTTTGCTGACCAAAATTGTGCTAACGGGTTGGCTGGTGCTTTATGGACAGGCATGGGCGGCTCAAGAATGTCGATTTGGTAATGGCTATGGCGGAACGACATACCTTGTAAACGGGAGCTATCCTCAGGGAATTCGCTGGGCTGCCAATGGCGGGGGGCAAATACTGACCATGCGAGAGCTGGCTACCTTCGAGCTTAATCTCAGCCCAACGCTTACTTCGGAATGCAGCATGGGTAATGATGGAAAACAACTTAGGCAAAAAACAACGGATAACGCTTACACACGCGGACGTGGACCTCAGATCGACGGAGAGACGGGTAACTATTATAAGACGAATATAGAAGGCGTAGTTTTTTCTGTAAAAATCTACTCCAGCGCGGGTGGAGGCTATTTCGGCGGGGGCGGGGATCTTGACCGTAACGGCTGGTCGACACTGGTTAATCCCAGCGACACAATATGGGATGGTAAAACCTGGAAAGCGCGTATCACCATTTGGCAGGATTCGTATGATTTCGTGAATAGTAATGGCAATCATAATAACTATACCACCATCACGCCCGCGACGACCTTTTCGCTGGGAGAGATGTCGCTAGGCGACTCCAGCGACAGTAATAACAAGCCCTGGACATTTATGGTCACACCCACAACCTTCCAGGTTCCCATCGTGACGTCGACCTGCCAGACCGCGCAGCTGGATAAAGGCAATAACATCGATCTGGGCGAATACATGATGTCGGATTTTAACGTATCGCCCCGCACCACCAATTTCCGGGTGCAAATTTTGGGATGCGATAACGTCTGGGCGGTGGATGTAAAACTCCAGGCAAACAAAACCACGGGTTCACAGAATGAACTGCTGGGGAACACGCTGACGGGAGGCGCCGAAGGCGTGGGGGTGCAGCTTTACGCTTACAACTCAACGCCGTTACCGCCTAACGGGCTTGCCTTTACGCGTTTATCCACGGCAACATCACCGGGGTCGGAATTCGGCATGATGGACTTCTCCGCCCAGCTCGTAAAAGACGGTAAACCGATGAAAGCAGGCGAATTTAAAGCCGTCGCGACCATCAACCTCTCCTACTATTAAGCTACCCCTGCGGCTGATTGCTGATCAGCCGCGACATCGTCTCCAGCGAATCCGTTCTTAATATATACAGGCGTTTCAGTAAGAACGGATTATCCCCCGGCTTCACCTTCCCTTTCACCGTGGTCACCGCCAGATGGAAACCGGCGTCGTTTGCCGCTTTTATCGCTTTATTGTCATAGCCACCAAAAGGATACGACAGATAAAGCACCCGCGGGTTGAACTGCGCCAGCGCGCGGCGGGAGCGCTCAAAATCAAACAGGATCACATGATAGCTGCGGCTCAATAATATGGGGTGTTTATACCCATCCACGCGATGCAGAAAGTGGGTGTGAGACTGAATGTCAAAGACATCCTGGATACTCTTGATCTCCTGGACGCTCATAAACTGCAGTGATTTAGGATCCCACTTCTGCGCATGGCCTTTGATACGTGACGAAATGATAAACGCCGTGGCGTTGAAGCCATATTCTTTCAGAACAGGGTACGCATAGCGGCTGACCGATTTCAGGCCATCATCAAAGGTGATCACCACCGCCTTAGCGGGCAGGTTCATTTTATTACGCACATACCCTTCCAGCTGATACATCGTCAGCGTGGTGTAGCCCTGGTCGCGCAGCCAGGCCATCTGGTTATTGAACGCCCTTACGCTGGTGGTCGTTGAGGTATGTCGAAAGCGCGTGTTTTCTTCATCACGCAAAATATGATGGTAGGTGAGGACCGGAAGCCCGTTATCTTCCTGCGCATCCAGGCTGCTGATCCATGCCAGGCGGTTACCAATACGGATCTGATACCAGGTCTGGTTCAGGCGATCTTTCAGTTTAGTCAGGATCGGATAGCGGAGGTTGGCGCTTAGCGTGCCAAAAGGCGCGCTGCCGCTGCTGGGGGCGTTAAAGACCGGCGTATCTTTCCAGGTAATCAGGTTCTGGTTACTGAGCGGCTTGTTCAGATCGCCCAGGCTGTCTTCAACGCGCTGTTTTCCCTGCACCTCATCCAGATGTCCTTTATCAATAAATCCGGTTCCGAAGCCGAAGCGAAATTCGTAATAATCGGCGGCAGTGGGAACAACGGCTAAGATCTGCCCGGCGCGGATATTGCCGACGTTCACCACGTCGTTACCTACCTGAGCCCAAATGGCAGCATCTTCAGTGGTTTGCATATATCGGGCGGGAAGCCCTTGCTGACTGATCAGACTGGCAGATGCGCCGCCGGATATCAGCAGTAACAGCAGGAAAACAACGCGCATGAGCATGGGATATAAATCGATACGGGAAATCAGTAGCCATTGTAACAAATGCGACATCAATACCAACGTTTAATGCTTATACAGATCGTGAAGCAGGACGAAAGGCGGGTTTTTCTGCTGCTGATGCCACAGGCTACTTAAGCCCGGAACCTGCATATTAACGAGGGTATTGCGAAATTCGGCGCTGCTCAGCGGCTCACGCAGCGGGTACATCGCTTCCAGCAGCGCATAGCTGATGCCGGAGATAACTTCGCAGTTTTCGTGCTTGTGGCTTAACAGCGCGGCGGAACGATAAGGCGCCGCGCCGGACTTATCGGTCAGAAAGATCACGCCATCGCCCGTGTCGGTTTCATGCAGCGCATCGCACATCATGCGGCTCAGCATGTTGGTGCTTAAACCGCGCCAGTAATTCACCGCACGGCATTGCGCCAGCGGACCAAATTTAGCTTCAAGCTTATCCAGCATATCCTGCGCGTGTTCATCGTGGCAGGTGATAACCCATCCCAGCATATCGTCTCTCCTTAGCAGGCGAGTAGTTTATCCAGGTGAAGGTTAGTTTACGGTGATAACTGTCAAAGAAAGTGCCCGGCAACCAGAACGTCACCGGGCAGAAGGTTAGCTACGCAGCCCACGTCCGCGCTGGATCAGATACCAGCACAGCAGGTAGAAGACGATGATGAACACTACCAGCACCGCCACCGTGGTAAACAGCGGCACATCGGTGATGCCGAGGAAGCCAAAGCGGAAACCGCTGATCATGTAGACGATCGGGTTCAGGTGCGACAGCGCCTGCCAGAACGGCGGCAGCAGCGTCAGGGAGTAGAACACCCCGCCGAGATAGGTCAGCGGCGTCAGCACGAAGGTCGGGATCAGGCTGATGTCGTCAAAGGTTTTGGCGAACACCGCGTTCAGTAACCCGGCCAGCGAGAACAGGATCGCAGTGAGCAGCAGCGTCAGCGCCACGAACAGCCACGAGTGCACCTGGAACGGCACGAAGAACAGCGAAATCGCCGTCACCAGAATGCCTACGCACAAACCGCGCGCCACGCCGCCGCCCACATAGCCCGCAATAATCACATGCGTTGGCACCGGCGCCACCAGCAGTTCTTCAATGTTGCGCTGGAACTTAGCGCTAAAGAATGAGGATGCCACGTTGGCATAAGCGTTGGTGATCACCGCCATCATAATCAGGCCCGGCACGATAAACTGCATATAGGTAAAACCGTGCATCTCACCAATGCGGGAACCAATCAGGTTGCCGAAGATGATGAAATAGAGCGTCATGGTGATGACCGGCGGTACCAGGGTTTGCACCCAGATACGCATAAAGCGGTTAATCTCTTTCGCCCAGATACTTTTCAGCGCGACCCAGTAAAGATGCGTCATGCCTTGTCTCCTTGTTTATCCTGCACCAGAGAGACAAACAGCTCTTCCAGTCGGTTCGCTTTGTTACGCATACTTAAAACCTGAATACCCTGCGCGCTCAGCTGGGAGAACACGCTGTTAATGCCCTGCTCGCGCAGCACCTCTACTTCCAGCGTCGAGGTATCGACCAGGCGATACTGATACCCTTCCAGCTTCGGCAGGGCGCTTTTCGTCGCCAGATCCAGAATAAAGGTTTCGGATTTCAGCTTGGAGAGCAGATTCTTCATCGAGGTGTTTTCCACCAGCTCGCCGTGCTGAATGATGCCGATGTTGCGGCACAGCATCTCTGCTTCTTCAAGGTAGTGGGTGGTCAAAATGATGGTGGTGCCTTTGTCATTAAGATCCTTTAGGAAACCCCACATAGAACGACGCAGTTCGATATCCACGCCTGCGGTGGGTTCATCAAGGATCAGCAGCTTCGGCTCGTGCATCAGCGCGCGGGCAATCATCAGGCGGCGCTTCATCCCCCCGGACAACATCCGCGCACGTTCGTTACGCTTTTCCCACAGATCGAGCTGTTTCAGGTACTTTTCGCTACGCTCAAGCGCCTCTTTACGCTCAACGCCGTAATAACCCGCCTGGTTAACGACAATCTGCTGCACCGTCTCAAACGGGTTGAAGTTGAACTCCTGCGGTACCAGCCCCAGCTGGCGCTTGGCGTTTACCACATCTTTTTGCAGGTCGTAACCAAAGACGCTCACCCGTCCGGACGTTTTATTCACCAGCGAGCTGATGATCCCGATGGTGGTGGATTTCCCCGCCCCGTTCGGCCCCAGAAGCGCGTAAAAATCCCCGGCCTCTACTTTTAGATCTATTCCGCGCAGCGCCTGAACGCCGCCCGGATAGGTTTTTTTAAGCTGCTCAAGCTCCAGTGCAATTGCCATGAAATTAACTTACCTTCAGTTCTGACACACGTTGTGTGGTTTCATTAAAAGTCGGGTTACCCTATAGTAGCGCAACGCAATTACTCGGTTACAGGTCGCTAACCTCCATGAACAACATAGATACACTCATCAGCAATAATGCACTATGGTCAAAAATGCTGGTGGAGGAAGACCCCGGATTTTTTGGAAAACTCGCGCAGGCGCAAAACCCACGCTTTCTCTGGATTGGATGCTCCGACAGCCGCGTACCGGCGGAGCGCCTGACCGGCCTCGAGCCCGGCGAACTGTTTGTTCACCGCAACGTTGCCAACCTGGTGATTCATACCGATCTCAACTGCCTTTCCGTGGTTCAGTATGCCGTTGACGTTCTGCAAGTCGAGCACATCATCATCTGCGGCCACTACGGCTGCGGCGGCGTGCAGGCGGCGGTTGAAAACACGGAGCTGGGGCTCATTGATAACTGGCTGCTCCACATTCGCGATATCTGGTTCAAACATAGCTCACTGCTGGGCGAAATGCCGCAGGAGCGCCGCATGGATACCCTGTGCGAACTCAACGTGATGGAGCAGGTGTATAACCTTGGCCACTCAACGATCATGCAATCGGCGTGGAAGCGCGGACAGAAGGTCTCGATCCACGGCTGGGCGTACGGTATTCATGATGGTCTGCTGCGCAACCTGGAAGTGACCGCCACCAACCGCGAAACGCTGGAGCAGCGTTACCGTTCAGGCATTGCCAACCTTCAGCTTAAGCACGTAAACCATAAATAAACAAAGCCGGGGGTTTACTCCCTCTCCCTGTGGGAGAGGGCCGGGGTGAGGGCATCAGGCCGCAATTACTCGTCCAGCAATACCACTTTCCCAACGTATGGCAGATGACGATAACGCTGCGCGTAGTCAATACCGTAACCGACGACGAACTCGTCCGGGATAGAGAAACCAACAAACTCCACCGGCACCTGCACTTCACGGCGGTCAGGCTTATCCAGCAGGGTGCAAATCGCCAGCGATTTTGGCTCACGCAGGCTCAGGATCTCGCGCACTTTTGACAGGGTGTTGCCGGAGTCAATGATGTCTTCAACGATCAACACATCTTTGCCACGAATATCTTCATCCAGATCTTTCAGGATTTTCACATCACGGGTTGTGGACATGCCGCTGCCGTAGCTGGAAGCGGTCATAAAATCGACCTCGTGCGGTACCTGCACTTCACGGCACAGGTCTGCCATGAACATGAAAGAACCGCGCAGCAGACCAACCAGCACCATTTCGCTGCCGCTGTCCTTGTAATGCTCGGTGATTTGACGACCCAGTTCGGCGATACGCGCTTTGATCTCGGCTTCCGGGATCATCACTTCAACAGTATGTTTCATATTACTAACCAAATGATTTTGATGAAAATCTTTCAATGCGGATGAATCTTGCTCCGGCATCGATACGCAAGCCGGCCATTATATCAGTAAATGGATAAGCCTGGCGTATGAGTTATAAAAAGCAAATATTGTGATTCCGATCACACTTGTTAATACCTATAATTAGTTGCTAGCAAATTATTAACAAAAACTGACGAGTACACTTTCTATGGCTGAAACAAACTCTAAACAGCCGCGTCTACTGGTGACACTAACAGCGTTATTCGCCGCCTTCTGCGGCCTGTACCTGTTAATCGGTGGCGTCTGGCTGGTCGCGATCGGCGGCTCCTGGTACTACCCGATTGCGGGCCTGGTTATGCTTGGCGTAACCGTCCTGCTCTGGCGTAGAAAACAATCTGCACTGTGGCTGTATGCCGCACTCCTTCTTGCCACCATGATCTGGGGCGTCTGGGAAGTCGGCTTCGACTTCTGGGCGCTGACGCCGCGCAGTGACATCCTGGTCTTCTTCGGCATCTGG
The DNA here is from genome assembly GCF_001462935.1 of Enterobacter sp. 50588862. Taxonomy (NCBI): domain Bacteria; kingdom Pseudomonadati; phylum Pseudomonadota; class Gammaproteobacteria; order Enterobacterales; family Enterobacteriaceae; genus Enterobacter; species Enterobacter sp. 50588862. The sequence continues at coordinate 264,972 of NZ_LNHM01000036.1, read as the reverse complement.
CTGATCCTGCCGTTTGTCTGGCGTCGTCTGATCGTCCCTTCCAGCGGTGCCGTGGCCGGTCTGGTTGTTGCCCTGCTGATTAGTGGCGGCATCCTGACCTGGGCCGGTTTTAACGACCCGCAGGAGATCAACGGTACGCTGAACGCGGAATCGACGCCGGCTGCGGCTATTTCGCAGGTGGCGGACGGCGACTGGCCTGCCTATGGCCGTAACCAGGAAGGTCAACGCTACTCCCCGCTGAAGCAGATCAACGCGGACAATGTGAAAAACCTGAAGGAAGCCTGGGTATTCCGTACCGGCGACCTGAAGATGCCGAACGATCCGGGCGAGCTGACCAACGAAGTGACCCCGATTAAAGTGGGCAACATGCTCTACCTGTGCACGGCGCACCAGCGTCTGTTCGCGCTCGACGCGGCCACCGGTAATGAGAAATGGCACTTCGATCCACAGCTGAACTCCAACCCATCCTTCCAGCACGTGACCTGCCGTGGCGTCTCTTATCACGAAGCGCGCCCGGATAATGCGAGCCCGGAAGTTATTGCCGACTGTCCTCGCCGCATCATGCTGCCGGTGAACGATGGTCGTCTGTTCGCCATCAATGCCGAAACGGGCAAGCTGTGTGAAACCTTCGCCAACAAAGGTATCCTGAATCTTCAGACCAACATGCCGGACACCACGCCGGGTCTGTATGAGCCAACCTCACCGCCAATCATCACCGATAAAACCATCGTGATTGCCGGTTCGGTAACGGATAACTTCTCCACCCGCGAAACCTCCGGCGTTATCCGTGGTTTCGACGTGAACACCGGTAAACTGCTGTGGGCCTTCGACCCGGGTGCGAAAGATCCGAACGCGATCCCGTCGGATGAACACACCTTTACCTTTAACTCGCCAAACTCCTGGGCGCCAGCGGCGTATGACGCGAAGCTGGACCTGGTCTACCTGCCAATGGGCGTGACTACGCCGGATATCTGGGGCGGTAACCGCACGCCGGAGCAGGAGCGTTATGCGAGCGCTATCGTGGCGCTGAACGCGACTACCGGTAAGCTGGCCTGGAGCTACCAGACCGTTCACCACGATCTGTGGGATATGGATATGCCGTCCCAGCCGACGCTGGCGGACATTACCGTTAACGGCAAAACCGTGCCGGTCATTTACGCTCCGGCTAAAACCGGCAACATCTTCGTGCTGGATCGCAGCAACGGTAAGCTGGTTGTGCCTGCCCCGGAAAAACCGGTTCCGCAGGGTGCGGCCAAAGGCGACTACGTCAGCAAAACCCAGCCGTTCTCTGACCTGAGCTTCCGTCCGAAGAAAGACCTCAGCGGTGCAGACATGTGGGGTGCCACCATGTTTGACCAGCTGGTGTGTCGCGTGATGTTCCATCAGCTGCGCTATGAAGGCATCTTCACGCCGCCGTCTGAGCAGGGTACGCTGGTCTTCCCGGGCAACCTGGGAATGTTTGAGTGGGGCGGTATTTCCGTCGACCCTAACCGTCAGGTGGCGATTGCCAACCCAATGGCGCTGCCGTTCGTTTCCCGTCTGATCCCACGCGGTCCGGGTAACCCGATGGAGCAGCCGAAAGACGCGAAAGGCAGCGGGACCGAAGCCGGTATCCAGCCGCAGTATGGCGTACCGTTTGGCGTTACCCTGAACCCGTTCCTGTCTCCGTTTGGTCTGCCGTGTAAACAGCCTGCCTGGGGTTACATCTCCGGTCTGGATCTGAAAACCAACCAGATCGTCTGGAAAAAACGTATTGGTACCCCGCAGGACAGCATGCCGTTCCCGATGCCGGTTCCGGTGCCGTTCAATATGGGTATGCCAATGCTGGGTGGTCCAATCTCCACAGCCGGTAACGTGCTGTTCATCGCGGCAACCGCAGATAACTACCTGCGCGCGTACAACATGACCAACGGTGAAAAACTGTGGCAAGGCCGTCTGCCGGCCGGTGGACAGGCAACGCCGATGACCTATGAAGTGAATGGCAAGCAGTACGTTGTCATTTCTGCGGGTGGTCACGGTTCGTTTGGTACGAAGATGGGCGACTATATTGTCGCGTATGCACTGCCGGACGAAGGAAAATAAAAGCAAAACGGCAACGAAAGTTGCCGTATTTAGCAATCCAGGCCGGGTAAGGCGAAGCCGCCACCCGGCTTTTTTTATACGGTAAAACCGAGCATCATCCCCGTATCTTCATGCTCCAGCAGATGACAGTGCGCCATATAGGCAAACTCTTCAGGCGCTTCGTGGTCGAACTTCACCAGCACCTCGCTGACGCCGCCCTCCACTCTCACCGTATCTTTCCAGCCTGCTCGATGCGCTTCCGGCGCTTTACCGTTCTCAGACAGAATACGGAACTGCGTGCCGTGGATATGGAACGGGTGCAGCATCATGTCCCCTTCCCCTGATACCACCCAGCGCTCAAACTGCCCCTTCGTGGCGGCAAACATCGGCGTGTTCATATCGAACGCTTTGCCGTTGATCATGTTGGCGTTGTGGAAATCGAACCCGTGACCGCCGTGATCCATACCACCCATTTTGCCGTGGTCCATATTCATGTGGCCCATCATCTGGCCGTGGTGCATTCCCGCCATGGCCTGATTGCCATACTTTTTCATCAGCGCCTGCATGCCCATCATGTCGAGCATCGGGTCCATGGAGAGCTGAAGCTTACGCTGCGTGAGCCCATCCAGCGACGGGAGAGCTGGCAGCGTGGCTAAGGTGTCCGGCAGCGTACCGGAGGCCGTGACCTGTAGCGGCTGAATGCGCAGCACCGGATGCGGTTTATCAAACGGCGCCACTGCCATCCCCATCTGGCTGACAGGCAGCGTTACCAGGTCAAACGGCTTGCCGTCGCTGATGTCCACCAGCACTTCGAAGCGTTCGCCCATCAGCATCGGCAGCTCGCTTACTTTTACCGGTTCTGGCAGCAGGCCGCCATCGCTTGCCACCACGTAAAGCGGGCGCTTATCGCTGGTGGCGAAGTTCAACGAGCGGGCGTTACAGCCGTTAAGCAAGCGCAGGCGCAGCCAGCCTTTCGGGGCGGCGTGCTGCGGATAGATCGCACCGTTGGCCAGCAGCGTATCGCCAAACCAGCCGACCGCCGCGCTCATCACGTCCAGCTGGTAGTCAATCTGCCCGTCCGCGCTGAATTTTTTGTCCTGCACAATCACCGGCACATCGTCGATACCCCACTGTTTTGGCAGGCGCAGGAGACGGCTTTCGTCATCCTCAATCAACACCAGTCCGGCCAGCCCCATTGCCACCTGATGGCCCGTTTTGCCATGCTGATGCGGGTGGAACCAGCAGGTTGCCGCCCGCTGGTCAGGGGTAAAGGTTACGCTGCGTTTACCCCCAGGTTTGATAACGCCCTGGGGACCACCATCCACTTCGCCCGGAACTTCCAGCCCGTGCCAGTGCAGCGTGGTCTCCTCGGCAAGCGTATTGTGGATATCCACCGTCACCGCTTTCCCTTTGCGTAACTGAAGTGCCGGGCCGAGCAGATTGCCGTTGTAGCCCCAGGTAGTAGCGCTGTGCCCGGCGAAGGAGGTTTTACCGGCCTGAACAACGAGTTGAATACGGCTACGGGCGTCTGCGGTCAGTAAGTCAGGAATGGGTAAGGCAGGCCTTTCAGCCGCAAAAACCGCGCGGCTCCAGAGTGGTAATGCGCTGGCAACCCCCAGCACAGCGGAATATTTTAAAAAATCACGACGTTGCATGTTCATTTCCTTATTTCCAGCAGGCGATCTTTTGAGCATAAACCCTCCCCTTACCGGAAGGTCAAGTAAAGCGGCAATAATAAAGATCGTCGCACTGGCATCAAGTGTGCTAACGTTAATTTTCCGTGAAGAAGTGGTAGAAGCAATGAAGACGTTTTTCAGGACAATTTTGTTCGGTAGCCTGATGGCAATGTGTGCGAACAGCTATGCGCTCAGTGAAAATGAAGCGGAAGATATGGCCGATTTAACGGCGGTTTTTGTATTCCTGAAAAATGATTGTGGCTACCAGAATTTACCCAACGGGCAAATTCGCCGCGCGCTGGTCTTTTTCGCCCAGCAGAACCAGTGGGATCTCAGCAATTACGACAGCTTTGACATGAAGGCGCTCGGTGAAGACAGCTACCGTGACTTGAGCGGTATTGGCATTCCCACGGCTAAAAAATGCAAAGCGCTGGCCCGCGATTCGCTCAGCCTGCTCGCCTACGTGAAATAACCTTCCCGACGCCCCCTGTTCAACCTATACCCGTGCAACCACGGTTATAGTTAGCTATCATGTTTCGCTCATTTTTTGTGAGCGTTACGGATGTTAACAAAGGAGGAGTCCGCGTATGGCCGACCACACGTTGTGGCATGAAACACTGCATGACCAGTTTGGTCAGTACTTTGCCGTTGATAACGTGCTCTATCATGAGAAAACGGATCACCAGGATCTGATCATCTTCGAAAACGCCGCCTTTGGCCGCGTGATGGCCCTGGATGGCGTTGTGCAAACGACCGAGCGCGACGAGTTTATCTATCATGAGATGATGACCCACGTTCCGCTGCTGGCCCACGGACACGCGAAGCATGTTCTGATTATCGGCGGCGGCGACGGCGCAATGCTGCGCGAGGTTTCACGTCATCGTTCCATTGAAACCATCACCATGGTTGAGATCGATGCGGGCGTGGTCTCTTTCTGCCGCCAGTACCTGCCCAACCATAATGCCGGCAGCTATGACGATCCGCGCTTTAATCTGGTTATCGACGACGGCGTTAACTTTGTTAACCAGACCACGCAGACCTTCGACGTGATTATCTCTGACTGTACCGACCCCATCGGCCCTGGCGCGTCGCTGTTTACCTCCTCGTTCTACGAAGGCTGCAAGCGCTGCCTGAACCCGGGCGGTATCTTCGTCGCACAAAATGGCGTCTGCTTCCTGCAGCAGGATGAAGCCCTCGACAGCCATCGCAAGCTCAGCACCTATTTCGGTGACGTCAGCTTCTATCAGGCGGCGATTCCAACCTATTACGGCGGGATCATGACCTTTGCATGGGCAACGGACAACGACGTGCTGCGTCATCTCTCTACCGAAATTATCCAGGCCCGCTTCCATCAGGCCGGGCTCACGTGCCGCTACTACAATCCGGCTATTCATACCGCAGCGTTTGCTCTGCCGCAGTACCTGCAAGACGCATTATCCACTAAGGGGGTGAGCTAATTGAAAAAGCTTAAACTACATGGCTTTAACAACCTGACCAAAAGCCTGAGTTTTTGTATTTACGATATCTGCTATGCCAAAACAGCGGAAGAACGCGATGGTTACATCGCCTATATCGATGAACTCTACAACGCCAACCGTCTGACCGAGATCCTGTCAGAAACCTGCTCGATCATCGGTGCCAATATTCTGAACATCGCCCGACAGGATTATGAGCCCCAGGGTGCCAGCGTCACCATTCTGGTCAGCGAAGAGCCGGTCGACCCGAAGCTTATCGACAAAACTGAACACCCGGGTCCGCTGCCGGAAGTGGTCGTCGCCCACCTCGACAAAAGCCATATCTGCGTTCACACCTACCCGGAAAGCCACCCGGAAGGTGGGCTGTGCACGTTCCGCGCGGATATTGAAGTGTCGACCTGCGGCGTGATTTCCCCGCTGAACGCGCTGAACTATTTAATCCACCAGCTGGAATCGGACATCGTCACGATTGATTATCGCGTGCGCGGTTTTACCCGTGATATCAACGGCATGAAGCACTTCATCGACCACGAGATCAACTCCATTCAGAACTTTATGTCTGAGGATATGAAATCGCTGTATGACATGATGGACGTGAACGTGTACCAGGAAAACATCTTCCATACCAAGATGATGCTTAAGGAGTTCGACCTTAAGCACTACATGTTCCACACGAAACCGGAAGATTTAAGTGAAGAAGAGCGCAAGGTCATCACCGACCTGCTCTGGAAAGAAATGCGCGAAATCTACTACGGCCGCAATATTCCGGCCGTGTAAGTGTTGCCCGGAGCAGGGACGCTTCGGGGAGTTACTTCTGTTTCATGAACTCACGATAGGCATTCACTACCTGCAGGAAGTCTTCCACGCCGCACAGCGACAGGCTCTCTTCGTCGTAGTAGCTCATCCCCTCTTCCATCTCATCCCCTGAAAACTCAAGCTGGTTGGCGCGCACCATCACCTCTTCGCCGTCCATCCACAGGGTGTACTCATGCCCGGCACGTTGCCAGGAGCGCTCACTGCCTTTCACCGTATTTGCCGCCTGTTCGACTTCATCAAGAAGGGCGAGATTTTCTTTCACCTCTTCGTTAAACCAGTGTCCAACGGCTTCGTGCCCCATCGACATGCGCACTTTCACCACGCCAGTGATGTCGCGCAAAAATTCGTAATCCATAGCGTTTTCCTCTGCAAAGCCATTAGGGTAATTATCGCAGCAGAGGGAAAGAAAAAAAGCGGGAGAGGTGGGAGGAATGAAAATAAAAAGGTGAGAGCAAGGCCCTGCGGCCTGATGCCCTCACCCCGTCCCTCTCCCACGGGAGAGGGTGCAAACACTAAAAACCGTCTCGTAGAGACGGTTTTGCTGTTTATACTGCCGTCTGGAAGATAACCCCGTCAGCCTTCTCGGTGTACTGAGAAAGCTGGTCAAAGTTCAGATAGCGATAGGTATCCACCGCCGTCTTATCCACCTGCGCCACAAAGGTCTGGTACTCTTCCGGCGTTGGCAGTTTGCCAATCAGCGCCGCAACCGCCGCCAGCTCCGCAGAGGCCAGGTAGACGTTCGCACCAGTACCTAAACGGTTCGGGAAGTTACGGGTAGAGGTGGAAACCACCGTCGCACCGTCGGCCACGCGCGCCTGGTTACCCATACACAGGGAGCAGCCAGGGATTTCGATACGCGCCCCGCTCTTACCGAACACGCTGTAGTAACCCTCTTCGGTCAACTGAGCCGCGTCCATACGGGTTGGCGGTGCCACCCACAGGCGGGTCGGCAGCTGGCCTTTGTGGGTATCCAGCAGCTTACCGGCGGCGCGGAAGTGGCCGATGTTGGTCATGCAGGAGCCGATGAACACTTCGTCGATCTTATCGCCCTGCACGTCAGAGAGCAGACGCGCATCGTCCGGATCGTTCGGCGCACAGAGGATTGGCTCTTTAATATCCGCCAGATCGATGTCGATCACCGCCGCGTACTCTGCGTCAGCATCGGCTTCAAGCAGCTGCGGATCCGCCAGCCATTTTTCCATGCCCTGAATACGACGCTCCAGCGTACGACGGTCGCCATAGCCTTCCGCGATCATCCATTTCAGCAGCACGATGTTGGAGGTCAGATACTCAATGATCGGCTCTTTGTTCAGCTTGATGGTACAGCCAGCCGCAGAACGCTCGGCGGATGCATCGGTCAGCTCAAATGCCTGCTCAACTTTCAGATCCGGCAGACCTTCAATTTCCAGGATGCGGCCAGAGAAGATGTTTTTCTTGCCTTTCTTCTCAACGGTCAGCAGGCCCTGTTTGATGGCATACAGCGGGATCGCGTGAACCAGGTCGCGCAGAGTGATGCCCGGCTGCATTTTGCCCTTGAAGCGCACCAGCACGGATTCAGGCATGTCCAGCGGCATTACGCCGGTCGCTGCAGCAAACGCCACCAGGCCGGAGCCCGCCGGGAAGGAGATACCGATTGGGAAACGGGTATGGGAGTCACCGCCGGTACCCACGGTATCCGGCAGCAGCATACGGTTCAGCCAGGAGTGGATGACGCCGTCACCCGGACGCAGTGACACGCCGCCGCGGTTCATGATGAAGTCTGGCAGCGTGTGGTGCGTGGTCACGTCAACCGGCTTCGGATAGGCCGCCGTGTGGCAGAAGGACTGCATCACCAGGTCAGAAGAGAAGCCCAGGCACGCCAGGTCTTTCAGTTCGTCACGGGTCATTGGGCCAGTGGTGTCCTGAGAGCCCACGGAGGTCATCTTCGGCTCGCAGTATGCGCCAGGACGAATACCGGCGACGCCGCAGGCACGACCCACCATTTTCTGTGCCAGCGAGAAGCCGCGGTTGCTTTCTGCCACGTCTTTCGCGTGACGGAAAACGTCGGAGTGCGGCAGACCCAGCGCTTCACGCGCTTTGGTGGTCAGGCCGCGCCCGATGATCAGCGGAATACGGCCACCGGCACGCACTTCGTCAATCAGCACGTCGGTTTTCAGTTCGAAGCTTGCCAGCAGCTCGTTGGTTTCGTGGTTGCGCACTTCGCCTTTATACGGGTAGACGTCAATCACGTCGCCCATGTTCAGGTTGCTCACATCTACTTCAATTGGCAGCGCGCCCGCATCTTCCATGGTGTTGAAGAAGATTGGCGCAATTTTACCACCGAGGCACAGGCCGCCGCCGCGCTTGTTCGGCACGTGCGGAATGTCGTCGCCCATGAACCACAGTACGGAGTTGGTGGCGGACTTACGGGAAGAGCCGGTACCCACAACGTCACCGACGTAGGCCAGCGGGAAACCTTTCTTCTGCAGCGCTTCGATCTGTTTGATCGGGCCAACCACGCCCGGCTGATCCGGCTCAATGCCTTCACGGGCGTTTTTCAGCATCGCCAGGGCGTGCAGCGGGATATCTGGACGAGACCACGCGTCCGGAGCCGGAGACAGGTCATCGGTGTTGGTTTCACCGGTCACCTTAAAGACGGTCACGGTAATTTTTTCCGCCAGCGCAGGGCGGTTCAGGAACCATTCGGCATCGGCCCAGGACTGCATCACCTGCTTCGCATAGACGTTGCCCGCTTTGGCTTTTTCTTCTACATCGTAGAAGTTATCGAACATCAGCAGCGTGGAAGAGAGCGCTTTAGCGGCAATCGGTGCCAGCTTGTCGTTATCCAGCGCGTCAATCAGCGGATGAATGTTGTAACCACCCTGCATGGTGCCGAGCAGTTCAATGGCTTTTTCAGGAGTAACCAGTGGGGAGGTGGCTTCGCCTTTGGCGATAGCAGCAAGGAATCCGGCTTTTACGTAGGCAGCTTCATCTACGCCAGGCGGTACGCGGTTGATCAACAGATCTAACAGGAATTCTTCTTCGCCCTTAGGCGGGTTCTTCAGCAGCTCGACGAGCGCGGCCATTTGGGTTGCATCTAAAGGTTTGGGTACAATTCCCTCGGCGGCACGTTCTGCTACGTGCTTACGGTATTCTTCTAGCACGACGGTTCTCCTCGCTCTCATTGTCATATGCGGCGGGCGTTCTCTTCACGCTCCTGTGAGACAGCAGTTTGTAGGGTAAATGCCCGATACCGCGTCGGGCAGCATAGCAGGATTTCTGCACAGTGTTAATCCGTTTACAAAAAAGCAACATTAAAAAGTTTGCTGAATCGTTAAGCATGGTGTAGCGGGGAGACGAGGTGAATTTTGGGGACAAAAAAACCGCCTGATAGCGGTTATTTTGTTGCCTTGCGGTGGTAGCACACCGGGTTGGCAGGTTTGCGGCAACCCCAACGCAATGAATTTTGCATCACACCCTGCAGGCTTGCAAGCCATTATGTCAATTTTGCGTAGCACCTTCCTGTTTCGAATGAAAAACCGGTTAACTTCATTTATCAACTTCAGAATTCCCACTGAGTCGATTACGCTTCATCTCGGCCTGCTTCGCTGGTGTAGCAACCAGTCACCGGGCCCGGGAGCAGTTCCGTAACCTACGCGGCAACACCAACTTGCCTGGTTCAGTCTTTCCCGGTGAAGAATGAACCCGCGTAGCCTGTACAGGAACGCACGCAATGGAGATGCGAGTCTATGCGCTGATCGTTGTGACCGGTTTACTGCTTACCGCACTGCACGGTGGCTGGAACATATCCGACATCACGGTGCTGTTTGTGGTTAACCTCGGCAACTAGCTGCTGGCCGCTCGCAAGAGCGGCCTTCTGAATTCCCGGCGCCTTTTCCCGCATCGCATATAATTGTGTAATAAATACTCACACTCTTTATCCGGACGTACCGGACGCTTCCCAATAAAAGTCAAAACAGTAAAAGACGGGTGAATAATACTCACGCCAACCGTAACGCCTCACGGCACAGCGCCTGTCTCGTTGGAGTCATTTTATGAAGTTGCCCTTTAAGCCACATCTGCTTGTCCTTCTGTGCAGTGCCGGGCTGTTTGCCGCCTCAGGCGTCATGTTTGTCAAAAGTCGTGCAACGGAACCCGTTGCGCCAGCCCCCGTCGCGCAACAGCCAGTTGCTTCGGCTACGCCGGCAGTAGCACAACCCGCCCCTGTGGTCGCGCCAACCTACACTGCCGCGCAAATCGATCAGTGGGTTGCCCCCATCGCGCTCTACCCGGATGCTCTGCTGTCACAGATCCTGATGGCCTCGACCTACCCGGCCAACGTGATTCAAGCGGCGCAGTGGTCCAAAGACAACCCCAAAATGGAAGGGGACGCCGCGATTCAGGCCATTGCCAGCCAGCCCTGGGATCCCAGCGTAAAATCCCTGGTCGCGTTTCCTCAGCTTATGTCGCTGATGGGAGAGAATCCGCCGTGGGTACAAAATCTGGGCGATGCGTTTCTCGCCCAGCCGAAAGATGTAATGGATTCTGTTCAACGCCTGCGCGCGCTGGCGCAGAAGACCGGCGCCTTGCAATCTACGCCTCAGCAGACGGTCACCACGGTAACGAAACCCGCACCGGCAAAAACCAGCACCACCGAGTCAACGTCAACCACCACGTCCGCACCGGCCCCGACGGTGATCAAAATTGAATCTGCCGACCCGCAGGTGGTTTACGTCCCCACCTATAATCCCAATACGGTTTACGGGACCTGGCCCAACACCGCCTATCCTCCCACCTATCTCCCGCCCACGCCCGGAGAGCAGTTTGGCAACAGCTTCGTCAACGGCTTAGGTTTCAGCCTGGGTGTCGCCACAACTTATGCCATCTTCAGCAACATCGACTGGGATGATGACGATGACTGGGACCATCATCATGACGGTGACTGGGATAATCACGGCGGCTACAACCGCAACGGTGATAACAACATCAATATTAACGTTGAGAACTTCAATAAAATCAGCGGACAACGCCTGACGGACGCCAACCGTATCTGGCAGCACAACCCGGCCTATCGGGAAGGTGTCCCCTACCCGACAAACCAGCTCAACACGCGTTTCCACTCCACCAACACGGCCACGGGGCTTAGTGCAACGCAACAACCGGTTAATCGCGATAGCCAGCGTCAGGCGGCGCTGAGCCAGATGGAGAAATCGACAGGTAAAACCTTCCCACAGACTGCTCGCCCGGGCACGAAAGCGGCGCAGCGACAGGCCTCAAGTGAACAGCTGAAACAGATTTCTCAGCGCAATAACTACCGTGGCTATGACACCAAACCGCAGACGGCGAAGCGGGCCACCACGCAGCAGCGAGAAAACCGCCAGACCACCGCGCAGAGACAAGAGAAACGGGTTCAGCCCTCTCAGCAACGTCCCTTCCAGCAGCGAAACAGTCAGCTCCGGGCCAATGCACTGAGCGGCAACGACAGCCGTTCCGCCAACTGGCAGGCGCAGCAGCAGCGTGGGGCGCAAAGCAGACACCTCGCCGCTCGTCAGCAGCAGCTACGCCCGGCAGCGGCTGGACGTGCTGAGCACCGTGAATTCCGTCATCGCTAAGGGAGCCGACATGAAACGTAAATTACTCAGTGGAATGGTGTTGTTCATGGTCTCGGCGACCGTCATGGCGCAGCAATCCTTCAGCTCACCAGAACAGGCTACCAATGCGCTGGAAAGCGCCATCCGCGAGCAAAACGAAAGCGCGATGAACAACCTGCTCGGCGAAAACTGGCGCGATTTTCTGCCATCTGAAGGCGTTGATCCTGACGCAGTCGATCGCTTTCTGCGCGACTGGAAAGTCCGTCATAACACCATTGTCGAAGGCGATAAAGCGCATCTGGTTGTCGGAGACAGCGGCTGGCAACTTCCCATTCCGGTGATCAAAACCGCCTCCGGCTGGCAATTCGATATCAAAGAAGGGGCTGAAGAGATCCTGACCCGTGAAATCGGGCGTAACGAACTTGCCGCCATTGAAGCCCTGCATGCCTATGTTGATGCGCAGCAAAGCTACTTTGCGATGAACCAGAAATACGCACAGAAGATTGTCAGCTCGGAAGGGAAGAAAGACGGTTTGTACTGGCCCGTCTCACCCGGCGAAACGCCCAGTCCGCTCGGACCGGCATTTAGCCCGAAAGAGCCGGGTACCGGCTATCACGGCTATCGCTTCCGGATCCTGCCGGATAATAACGGTTTCGCGATGGTGGCGTGGCCTGTCAGCTATGGTCAGACAGGCGTCATGAGCTTTGTGATAAACCAGGACGACAAGGTGTACCAGTCCGATCTTGGCAGCGATTCGGAGCAGAAGGCCCGGGCGCTGGCCTCATACGCACCTGATAACACCTGGCAGCCTGTAGCCCCCTGAACGCCGCGCATAAAAAAAGCGGCCTCAGGCCGCTTTTTTTATCTGAAGAAAATTATTTCTTCTTCGCTTTCGCGTTTGGCAGGTCAGTAATGCTACCTTCAAACACTTCAGCCGCCAGGCCCACGGACTCGTGCAGAGTCGGGTGCGCGTGGATGGTCAGCGCGATGTCTTCCGCGTCACAGCCCATTTCGATAGCCAGACCGATTTCACCCAGCAGCTCACCGCCGTTGGTACCGACAATCGCACCACCGATAACGCGGTGAGTCTCTTTGTCGAAGATCAGTTTGGTCATACCGTCTGCGCAGTCGGACGCGATAGCACGGCCAGAAGCCGCCCACGGGAAGGTGGCGGTTTCGTAGCTGATGCCTTTCTCTTTCGCTTCTTTCTCGGTCAGACCCACCCATGCCACTTCTGGCTCGGTATACGCGATAGATGGGATCACTTTCGGATCGAAGTAGTGCTTCATGCCGGCGATAACTTCAGCGGCAACGTGGCCTTCGTGAACACCTTTGTGCGCCAGCATTGGCTGACCGACGATATCGCCGATAGCAAAGATGTGCGGCACGTTGGTACGCAGCTGTTTGTCAACGCGGATGAAGCCACGGTCGTCCACTTCCACGCCAGCTTTGCCCGCGTCGAGGTTTTTACCGTTAGGCACACGGCCGATAGCCACCAGCACGGCGTCGTAACGCTGTGGTTCGGATGGGGCTTTTTTGCCTTCCATGGAAACGTAAATACCGTCTTCTTTCGCTTCAACGGCAGTCACTTTGGTTTCCAGCATCAGGTTGAATTTCTTGCTGATGCGCTTGGTGAAGACTTTAACGATGTCTTTGTCAGCAGCCGGGATAACCTGGTCGAACATTTCAACCACGTCGATCTCTGAACCCAGCGCATGGTACACGGTACCCATTTCCAGACCGATGATACCGCCGCCCATCACCAGCAGACGCTTAGGCACGGTTTTCAGCTCCAGCGCATCGGTGGAATCCCACACGCGCGGATCTTCATGTGGAATGAATGGCAGTTCGATTGGGCGAGAGCCTGCCGCGATGATCGCGTTGTCGAAGTTGATCACGGTTTTGCCGTTTTCGCCTTCCACTTCCAGGGTGTTCGCACCGGTGAATTTACCCAGACCGTTTACCACTTTCACTTTACGGCCTTTGGCCATACCCGCCAGACCGCCGGTCAGCTGAGTGATAACTTTCTCTTTCCAGGTACGAATTTTGTCGATGTCGGTTTTCGGCTCGCCGAAGACGATACCGTGTTCAGCCAGCGCTTTGGCTTCTTCGATCACTTTCGCTACGTGCAGCAGCGCTTTAGAAGGGATACAGCCGACGTTCAGACAAACACCGCCGAGGGTGCTGTAACGTTCTACGATGACGGTTTCCAGACCTAAATCCGCTGCGCGAAATGCTGCGGAGTAACCTGCCGGGCCTGCCCCAAGTACTACGACCTGAGTTTTGATTTCTGTGCTCATCATGACCTCTTAGTTTATACCCGTCGTCCACCGGGTCGTTCTATCCGCCCGCAGTTTACAAAATTGTTAACAATTTTGAAACAACAAACGGCTCACGAATTGTCGCTTTCGCCAATAACCTCACAAACACCATGAGATTATCAGAAAAAAGCCGGCCGACTGGCCGGCTTTTCGATTACATCACCAGGCGGCGAATGTCGCTCAGCATGTTGTTGATGATGGTAATGAAACGCGCACCATCAGCACCGTCGATCACGCGGTGGTCGAAGGACAGAGAGATTGGCATCATCAGACGCGGCACGAACTCTTTGCCATTCCACACCGGCTCCATCGCGGACTTGGACACACCGAGGATAGCCACTTCCGGCGCGTTAACAATCGGTGCGAAGTGGGTGGTACCCAGGCCGCCGATGCTGGAGATAGTGAAGCAGCCGCCCTGCATTTCGCCGGCAGTCAGCTTACCATCACGCGCTTTCTTGGAGATGGTGGTCAGTTCACGGGACAGCTCAGTGATGCTCTTCTTGTTCACGTCTTTGAAGACCGGAACAACCAGACCATTAGGCGTATCTACCGCAACACCGATATTGATGTATTTCTTCAGCGTCAGCTTCTGGCCGTCTTCGGACAGGGAGCTGTTGAAGCGTGGCATCTGCTCCAGAGCAGCGGCAACGGCTTTCATGATGAAGACCACTGGGGTGAATTTCACGTCCAGTTTACGCTTCTCAGCTTCGGCGTTCTGCTGTTTACGGAACGCTTCCAGATCGGTGATATCGGTTTTGTCGAAGTGGGTAACGTGCGGGATCATCACCCAGTTACGGCTCAGGTTCGCACCAGAGATTTTCTGGATACGGCCCAGCTCCACTTCTTCGATTTCGCCGAACTTGCTGAAGTCCACTTTCGGCCATGGCAGCATGCCCGGGATACCGCCGCCAGCGGCTGCAGCTGGTGCAGCTTCGGCGCGTTTCACCGCGTCTTTCACGTAGGCCTGAACGTCTTCGCGCAGGATACGCCCCTTACGGCCGGTCCCTTTCACTTTCGCCAGGTTCACGCCGAATTCGCGCGCCAGGCGACGAATCAGCGGAGTCGCGTGGACGTAAGCGTCGTTTTCAGCGAACTCTGATTTTTCTGCTTTTGCAGCAGGGGCAGCGGCTGGTTTAGCAGCCTGAGCCGGTGCAGCAGCCGGTGCTGGAGCAGCCGCGGCAGCCGGAGCTGCGGCAGGCGCAGCGCCTTCCACTTCGAAGACCATGATCAGAGAGCCGGTAGACACTTTGTCGCCGGTGCTGATTTTGATCTCTTTAACGGTACCGGCGAACGGCGCAGGGACTTCCATAGAAGCCTTGTCGCCTTCAACGGTGATCAGTGACTGTTCAGCGGCAACTTTGTCGCCCACTTTCACCATCACTTCGGTGACTTCAACTTCGTCACCGCCGATGTCCGGTACGTTAACGTCTTTCACGCCGCCAGCAGCCGCTGGTGCAGCAGCCGGAGCTGGAGCAGCTTCCGCTTTCGCTGGAGCCGCAGCGCCTTCAGCGCCCGCCACTTCGAAGATCATGATAAGCGACCCGGTAGACACTTTGTCGCCGGTGTTGATCTTGATCTCTTTTACGGTACCGGCGAATGGCGCAGGTACTTCCATAGAGGCTTTGTCGCCTTCTACGGTGATCAGTGACTGCTCGGCCGCAACGGTATCGCCCACTTTCACCAGGATTTCGGTAACTTCAACTTCGTCACCGCCGATGTCAGGCACGTTAACGTCTTTCGCTGCCGCGGCAGGTGCTGGAGCAGCGGCGGCCGGAGCGGCTTCTTTCTTCTCTTCCTGCGCAGGTGCAGCAGCTGCTGCACCGTCGGCGGAATCGAAAATCATGATCAGTTTACCGGTCTCGGTTTTATCGCCAACAGAGACTTTGATCTCTTTAACGATGCCAGCCTGAGGAGACGGGACTTCCATAGAGGCTTTGTCGCCTTCTACGGTGATCAGCGACTGTTCAGCTTCAACTTTGTCGCCCACTTTGACCAGGATCTCGGTGATTTCAACTTCATCAGCCCCGATGTCCGGTACATTGATTTCGATAGCCATTATTCTTTTACCTCTTACGCCAGACGCGGGTTAACTTTTTCTGCATCGATGTTGAATTTGGTAATTGCGTCCGCAACCACTTTCTTATCGATTTCGCCACGTTTAGCCAGTTCGCCCAGTGCTGCTACAACCACGTAAGAAGCATCAACTTCGAAGTGGTGACGCAGGTTTTCGCGGCTGTCAGAACGACCGAAGCCGTCAGTACCCAGAACGCGATAATCATCAGCTGGAACGTAAGTACGAACCTGCTCAGCGAACAGTTTCATATAGTCAGTAGACGCCACCGCTGGCGCGTCGTTCATCACCTGAGCGATGTACGGTACGCGTGGGGTTTCCATTGGGTGCAGCATGTTCCAGCGCTCACAATCCTGGCCATCACGCGCCAGTTCGGTGAAGGAAGTCACAGAGTAAACATCGGAACCCACACCGTAGTCTTTCGCCAGGATCTGCGCTGCTTCACGCACGTGACGCAGGATAGAACCGGAGCCCAGCAGCTGAACTTTACCTTTGCTACCTTCAATGGTTTCGAGTTTGTAGATACCTTTACGGATACCTTCCTCGGCACCTGCTGGCATTGCCGGCATGTGGTAGTTTTCGTTCAGAGTGGTGATGTAGTAGTAAATGTTCTCTTGCGCTTCACCGTACATGCGCTGCAGGCCGTCATGCATAATGACAGCAACTTCGTACGCGTAGGACGGGTCGTAAGAGATACAGTTAGGGATAGTCAGAGACTGAATGTGGCTGTGGCCATCTTCGTGCTGCAGACCTTCACCGTTCAGAGTCGTACGACCAGAAGTACCACCGATCAGGAAGCCGCGAGCCTGCTGGTCGCCTGCCTGCCAGCACAGGTCACCGATACGCTGGAACCCGAACATGGAGTAGTAAATGTAGAACGGAATCATCGGCAGGTTGTTGGTGCTGTATGAAGTCGCAGCAGCCAGCCAGGATGCGCCTGCGCCCAGCTCGTTGATACCTTCCTGCAGAATCTGACCTTTCTCGTCTTCTTTGTAGTATGCAACCTGCTCACGGTCCTGCGGGGTGTACTGCTGGCCGTTCGGGCTGTAGATACCGATCTGACGGAACAGACCTTCCATACCGAAAGTACGCGCTTCGTCGGCGATGATTGGCACCAGGCGATCTTTGATCGACTTGTTCTTCAGCATCACGTTCAGGGCACGAACGAAAGCGATAGTGGTAGAGATCTCTTTGTTCTGCTCTTCCAGCAGCTGAGAGAAGTCTTCCAGCGCTGGCAGTTCCAGCTTCTCGGTGAAGTTAGGCTGACGAGCTGGCAGGTAGCCTTTCAGCGCCTGACGACGTTCGTGCAGGTACTTGTGCTCTTCAGAGCCTTCCGGGAAGGTGATGTAAGACAGGTTTTCTACCTGCTCATCGGTCACTGGAACGTTGAAACGGTCGCGGATATAGCGCACGCCGTCCATGTTCATTTTCTTAACCTGGTGAGCGATGTTTTTACCTTCTGCGGTATCACCCATGCCGTAACCTTTGATGGTGTGGGCCAGGATTACAGTCGCTTTACCTTTGGTTTCACGCGCTTTTTTCAGTGCAGCGTAGATTTTCTTCGGATCGTGACCACCGCGGTTCAGGGCCCAGATCTGCTCATCAGTCCAGTCTGCAACCAGCGCTGCGGTTTCTGGATATTTGCCGAAGAAGTGCTCACGCACGTAGGCACCGTCTTTGGATTTGAAGGTCTGATAATCGCCGTCAACGGTTTCGTTCATCAGCTGGATCAGTTTACCGCTGGTGTCTTTACGCAGCAGTTCGTCCCAGCGGGAACCCCACATGACTTTGATCACGTTCCAGCCAGCACCTGCGAAGATGCCTTCCAGTTCGTTGATGATCTTGCCGTTACCGGTTACCGGACCATCCAGACGCTGCAGGTTACAGTTGATGATGAAGCACAGGTTGTCCAGCTTTTCACGGGTCGCGATAGTGATCGCGCCTTTAGATTCTGGCTCATCCATTTCGCCGTCGCCCAGGAAGGCGTAAACGGTCTGCTCGGAGGTGTCTTTCAGACCACGGTGTTCCAGATACTTCAGGAATTTCGCCTGGTAGATCGCACCGATTGGGCCCAGACCCATAGATACGGTCGGGAACTGCCAGAATTCAGGCATCAGTTTAGGGTGCGGGTAAGAAGACAGACCTTTACCGTGAACTTCCTGACGGAAGTTGTTCATCTGTTCTTCAGTCAGACGACCTTCCAGGAATGCACGTGCATAGATGCCCGGAGAGATGTGGCCCTGGAAGTACACCAGATCGCCGCCGTCTTTCTCGTTCGCTGCACGGAAGAAGTGGTTGAAGCACACTTCGTAAATGGTCGCAGAAGACTGGAAGGACGCCATGTGGCCACCCAGTTCCAGGTCTTTCTTGGACGCGCGCAGAACGGTCATGATGGCGTTCCAGCGGATTGCAGAACGGATACGACGTTCCAGATCCAGATTGCCCGGGTATTCCGGTTCGTCTTCAACGGCAATCGTGTTTACGTAGTTGCTAGCCCCTGCACCTGAAGCAACCTTCACGCCGCCTTTGCGAGCTTCAGAAAGCAGCTGATCAATCAGATACTGAGCGCGCTCAACACCTTCTTCACGGATGACCGATTCGATCGCCTGTAGCCAGTCGCGAGTTTCGATCGGATCCACGTCATTTTGGAGACGTTCTGACATGGGGGTATTCCTTATCTATCTAATACGTTGATTTGTCTGGAACCTGTCCCATTGTGCTCTTGGGCAAGAACACAATAAGACAGGTTCTGCGTTTAGTTGCCGCGCTCTAAAAGTACCTGGCGCTTAATCCTTTCGTTGCTGTATGCGGCGTAATGAACGTTCGCGACGCGATTGTTCACGGCTGCGGTCCAGCAAGATTTCCTCAATGAAAGCCAGGTGACGGTGCGACGCTTCGCGCGCCTGCTCCGGCTCCCCGGCCATTATCGCCTCGAATACTCGGGTGCGATGGTTGCTTACCAGCGGGAGCATCTCCCGACGGGCATACAACAATTCAAAATTCTGACGAACGTTCTGGGCCAGCATCGGCTCCATGCAGCGTAGCAGATGGAGGAGCACCACGTTGTGTGCCGCTTCGGTGACGGCGATTTGATACTGGACAACGGCGCTGGACTCGGCGTCTAAATCGCCGGACTGCTGTGCCCGTTCAATGGCCTGATGCAGTTCGCGGATACGCACGCGATCTTCATCAGTGCTGCGAAGGGCGGCGTAATAGGCCGCAATACCTTCAAGCGCGTGACGGGTCTCAAGCAGGTCAAACTGGGATTCTGGGTGGTCAGAGAGAAGTTCTACCAGCGGATCGCTGAAGCTCTGCCACAGGCTGTTTTGCACAAAGGTTCCGCCGCCCTGGCGACGAAGCAGCAAGCCCTTTGCTTCGAGGCGTTGAATCGCCTCACGCAGAGAGGGACGTGAAACGTCGAACTGTTTTGCCAGCTCGCGTTCTGGCGGAAGTTTCTCACCCGGGCGCAGAGTCCCTTCGAGGATTAAAAACTCCAGCTGCTGCTCAATCACATCAGATAGTTTTGGTTGGCGAATTTTGCTGTAGGCCATATTCCCTGTCTTACGCCTTTTTGCCCGGAGTCAATTGGTCTTACCAATTTCTAGTTCGTATCGCTAAAGTAACAAAGTATTCACCTTCTGTCCATATTGGTTTTGATTGAAATCAGTAAACCCTGCACATTTTAACAACCTTACAGAAATAACGTTTCAGAAATGTAACTTTGCACAAATGAGTTGATTACTCCCAAAGAGGGAGTTTTAACCATAATGAAACGAGGGGTTTTGCAATCTGAAGCGATTCAACATGGCAAATAATGAAAATTCGCCCACTTAAGAAGCATTTCTATTCTATAGGTTGGGTTAGGAAGAATAAGCGGGCCGATTTACAAATGCTTTCTTTTTATTCAAGTCGTCAGCATCCCTTCATAAAGCAGGTGCATTCGCAGGCGCTTACCACTATTCTGGCGCGTACGGAAGTCATCTCCGCTTTTTTCGGTTTGTTTAACCGTAAAGAAAAAAATACAGAATATGGACTTTCATAATTACACACGCACAGCGTGAACATAACAACCACACACGAGGTTTCAAATGGAAGCTCAACAGCACGGCGATCAGCTAAAGCGCGGACTTAAAAACCGCCATATACAGCTCATCGCACTGGGCGGTGCGATTGGTACCGGCCTGTTTCTGGGCAGCGCATCCGTTATCCAGTCAGCCGGTCCGGGTATTATTTTGGGTTACGCGATTGCGGGTTTCATTGCTTTTCTGATCATGCGCCAGCTTGGCGAAATGGTCGTTGAAGAGCCGGTCGCAGGCTCGTTCAGCCACTTTGCCTATAAATACTGGGGCAGCTTTGCGGGCTTCGCCTCCGGCTGGAACTACTGGGTGCTGTACGTTCTGGTTGCTATGGCCGAGCTGACCGCCGTCGGGAAGTACATTCAGTTCTGGTACCCGGAGATCCCCACCTGGGCGTCTGCTGCAGCCTTCTTCGTGATTATCAACGCCATTAACCTGACCAACGTAAAAGTATTCGGCGAGATGGAGTTCTGGTTTGCCATTATCAAAGTCATTGCCGTTGTGGCGATGATCATCTTCGGTGGCTGGCTGCTGTTCAGCGGCAACGGCGGCCCGCAGGCTACCGTGCGTAACCTCTGGGAACAGGGCGGCTTCCTGCCTCACGGCATGACCGGTCTGGTGATGATGATGGCGATCATCATGTTCTCCTTCGGCGGCCTGGAACTGGTGGGTATTACCGCCGCCGAAGCCGATAACCCGGAGCAAAGCATTCCGAAAGCCACAAATCAGGTTATCTACCGTATTCTGATCTTCTATGTGGGCTCACTGGCCGTGCTGCTCTCCCTGCTGCCGTGGACGCGCGTGACCGCTGACACCAGCCCGTTTGTTCTCATCTTCCACGAGCTGGGCGATACCTTTGTCGCCAACGCCCTGAACATCGTGGTGCTGACCGCAGCGCTCTCCGTTTACAACAGCTGCGTATACTGCAACAGCCGTATGCTGTTCGGCCTGGCCCAGCAGGGCAACGCGCCGAAGATGCTGCTCAACGTGGATAAACGCGGCGTGCCGGTGAATACCATCATTGTTTCAGCCATCGTGACCGCGCTGTGCGTGCTGATTAACTACATGGCACCGGAATCGGCGTTTGGCCTGCTGATGGCGCTGGTAGTCTCCGCTCTGGTTATCAACTGGGCGATGATCAGCCTGGCGCACATGAAGTTCCGCCGCGCGAAACAGCAGCAGGGCGTCACCACGCGCTTCCCTGCCCTGCTCTATCCGCTGGGTAACTGGATTTGCCTGCTGTTTATGGCGGCCGTGCTGGTGATCATGCTGATCACGCCGGGCATGGCGATTTCCGTCTACCTGATCCCGGTCTGGATTGCGATCCTTGGCGTTGGCTATCTCTTCAGCCAGAAAAGCCGTAATGCCATGAAGGCGCACTAAACCTCTCGCCGCGGCACCTGTTTTTGAGGGTGCCGCGCGTTGTTACCTCCTTCACACTTTCACGCCAACAGCACATTTATCCATATCACCGCCCTGATACTGCAACGCATATATTCCTTTGCCAGCGAATAATTCTCCCCATACCGTAAACCGGAGAGCTGTCGATGGATAACAACAAACTGTCAGTAAAAGAAAAGATCGGCTATGGGATGGGCGACGCGGGATGCAACATCATCTTCGGCGCCGTCATGCTGTTTGTTAACTATTTCTATACGGATATTTTTGGCCTGGCGCCTGCGCTGGTCGGCGTGCTGCTGCTGTCTGTCCGCGTGATTGACGCCGTAACGGACCCGATCATGGGGGCGATTGCCGACCGTACCCGCAGTAAATATGGCCGGTTTCGTCCATGGCTGCTGTGGATTGCGTTCCCCTACGCGCTGTTCAGCATTCTGATGTTCACCACCCCGGAGTGGAGCTATAACAGCAAAGTTATCTATGCGTTTGTCACCTACTTCCTGCTCTCGTTAACCTATACGGCCATCAACATCCCTTACTGCTCGTTAGGTGGAGTGATCACCAACGATCCAAAAGAGCGCGTGGCCTGCCAGTCGTATCGCTTCGTGCTGGTCGGCATCGCCACGCTGCTGCTCTCCTTAACGCTGCTGCCGATGGCCGACTGGTTTGGCGGGGATAACAAAGCCAAAGGCTACCAGATGGCGATGACCGTCCTGGCGCTGATTGGTACCTGTATGTTCCTGTTCTGCTTCGCCACCGTGCGCGAGCGCGTGCGTCCGGCAGTGCAAACCAACGACGAACTGAAAAACGACCTGAAAGACGTGTGGAAAAACGATCAGTGGGTGCGCATTCTGCTGCTGACGCTGTGCAACGTCTGCCCGGGCTTTATCCGCATGGCGGCGACCATGTATTACGTCACCTGGGTGATGGGCCAGAGCACACACTTCGCCACGCTGTTTATCAGCCTGGGCGTTGTCGGCATGATGCTTGGCAGCGTGCTGGCGAAAGTGCTGACCGACCGCTGGTGTAAGCTGAAGGTCTTCTTCTGGACCAATATCGTGCTGGCGGCATTCTCCTGCGCCTTCTATTTCTTCGACCCGAAAGCCACCGTTACCATCGTGGTGCTCTATTTCCTGCTTAATATCCTGCACCAGATCCCGTCTCCGCTGCACTGGTCGCTGATGGCCGACGTGGACGACTACGGCGAATGGAAAACCGGGAAGCGCATCACCGGGATCAGCTTCTCGGGTAACATCTTCTTCCTGAAACTGGGCCTGGCGATTGCGGGGGCGATGGTCGGCTTCCTGCTCTCCTGGTACGGTTATGACGCGGGCGCAAAAGCGCAAAGCGCGGACGCCATCAACGGGATCGTGCTGCTCTTTACCGTCATTCCGGGCATTGGATACTTAATTACCGCTGGGGTGGTACGTCTGCTGAAGGTGGACCGCGAAACCATGAAGCAGATCCAGGCCGATCTGGAAAAGCGTCGCACCAACTACCGCGAACTGAACGACTATCAGGAACTCAAAGCCGCTGAGACTAAATAAGGAAAGCCGCATGCATAACTGGCCAAACCCGTTTATCGAACAACGTGCCGACCCGTACATTTTACGCCATGAGGGACAGTACTATTTTATTGCCTCCGTGCCTCAGTACGACAGGCTGGCGATCCGCCGCGCGGACTCGCTGGAAGGCTTACGTCATGCCGAAGAAGTGGTGGTCTGGCGTAAACCCGACGTTGGAGCAATGAGTCAGCTGATTTGGGCACCGGAACTGCACCACATTGATGGAAAGTGGTACATCTATTTTGCCGCGGCGCACACCCAGGCGCTCGACGCACTCGGGATGTTCCAGCACCGCATGTTTGCGATTGAGTGTGCGGACCGCGATCCGCTCAGCGGTACCTGGATCGAGAAAGGGCAAATCAACACCCCGTTCGACACCTTCGCCCTGGACGCCACCACCTTTGTTCATCAGGGCAAACGCTGGTACCTGTGGGCGCAAAAAGCCCCGGATATTTCCGGCAACTCTAACCTCTATCTGTGTGAAATGGAGAACCCGTGGACGCTGAAAGGCGAGCCGGTGATGCTCAGCAAGCCAGAATACGACTGGGAATGCCGTGGTTTCTGGGTCAACGAAGGTCCGGCGGTGCTGGTTCACAGCGATAAGCTGTTTATCAGCTACTCCGCCAGCGCCACCGATGAGAACTACTGCATGGGGTTACTGTGGATAGACCTGAACGCCGATCCGCAAAACCCGGCAAACTGGCACAAATCCCCTCGCCCGGTTTTCGTCACCAGCTACGAGAACCGCCAGTACGGGCCTGGCCACAACAGCTTTACGCAAACGCCGGAAGGGGAAGATGTATTGGTGTACCACGCAAGAAATTACACCGAAATTGAAGGCGATCCGCTTTACGATCCGAACCGTCATACTCGCCTGAAGCTTGTCCGCTGGGACGAAAACGGGATGCCTGATTTCGGCATCCCGCCTGCGGATACGTTATAGCGTCTGCGGCGCGCTGGGTTACACCAGCGTGCCGTAAATCGTCAGCAGCGCCACAATCACCACCACCACAAACGAGGTTTTCTTCGCCATGGAGACGGCGGCTTTTGGCGTTTCGATCTTGTCGGTATGCGGTTCGCGCGCCAGCGAGAACTGCGCCAGGCGCGTCAACACCTGGTACTGGGACGTATGGCGGTCCCCAAGAGAAGCGAACCATGCGGGCAGCGCTTTTTCACCGTGGCCAATTAAGGCGTACACCACGCCCACCAGACGCACCGGGAGCCAGTCGAGCACGTGCAGGATGGCATCAATGCCGGACAGCAAACGCTCATGCGGCGTCAGATAACGGGCAAGCCAGGTCTGCCAGGCGCGCAGGAACGAATAGCCCATCAGCAGTACCGGCCCCCACGGGCCGCCCACCACAAACCAGAACAGCGGAGCAAGGTAGTAGCGGAAGTTAATCCACAGCAGCGCGTTTTGCAGCTCGCGCAGGAACTCGCGCTCGTCGCAGTCCGGCGGCACGCCGTGGATCATCGTCAGCTCGCTCGCCATCGCGCCGCGCGCGTGGGCATCGTCACGGGAGGCGGCTTTCAGGTAGGCGTGATAGTGCAAACGCACCTTGCCCGCACCAATGCACAGCACGCCGAGCAGGATCCACACCACCAGCAGCGGCACGTTGAAAAAGAGTCCGTACAGCGAGCGCAGCAGCAGGAAGGTAATCAGCATGACGCCCGCCATCATCAGCAGCGTGCGCAGCATGGAAAAGTGCTTGATGCGGCGGAATAACACCTCCAGCCGGTGATCCAGTTGCCAGTGCTCGCCGAGCTTGAACAGGCGTTCAGCGATGATAACCAGCAGCATGGTAAACAACGTCATGGTATCTCCTTATTCTGACGATGCGGCAAGCATGGCGCGAAACCGCGACCAGTCAAATGCCGGGCCGGGATCGGTTTTTCTCGCCGGAGCGATATCGCTGTGCCCGGTAATATTGTCGGCGATTGCCGGGTAGAGTCCGATAAGCGTGTGGGTAATAGCAACCAGCTGCTGATACTGGGCATCGGTGTAGGGGGTACTGTCCGTGCCTTCCAGCTCGATCCCAATCGAGAAATCGTTGCACCGTTCGCGCCCGTGATACATCGATACCCCGGCATGCCAGGCGCGCTTATCAAAAGGAACATACTGAACCACCTCACCATCACGGCGAATCAGGCAGTGAGCCGACACGCGCAGATGCGCAATCTCAGCGAAGAAGGGATGAGCATTGGGATCTATCGTTCCCGTGAATAACGCATCGATCCACGGGCCGCCAAACTCACCCGGCGGGAGGCTAATATTATGAACCACCAGCAGTGTGGGCTTTTCATCCTCCGGGCGGCAGTCGTGGTGCGGCGAGGGCACATGCCGCGCATCCACCAGCCATCCGTTTTCTAACAACATGCTGGAACTCCTTCTGTATGGTGCAATGACTCGGTTCAGAGTAGCATGTTTCAATATTATGATTCGTTACCAATTTGGAGTTTTATCATGCCGCCTCGCCGCTACAACCCCGACCACCGACGTGAAGCGCTTCTGGAACGTATTAATATGGATATTCCGGCAAGCGTCGCCCATGCGTTGAAAGAAGACCTGGGGGGTGACGTTAACGCCGATAAAGATATTACCGCACAATTGTTGCCAAAAGAGACACGCTCGCACGCGGTCATTATCACCCGTGAGGAGGGCGTTTTCTGCGGCAAGCGTTGGGTTGAAGAGGTCTTTACTCAGCTGGCGGGTGACGATGTACAGGTGACATGGCACGTTGATGATGGTGATGCAGTGACCGCCAATCAGCCGCTGTTCGAGCTGGACGGTCCTTCCCGCGTATTACTGACCGGCGAGCGTACCGCGCTCAATTTTGTCCAAACGCTCTCTGGCGTCGCCAGTGAAGTGCGCCGCTACGTTGACCTGCTGGCCGGCACCCGTACCCAGCTGCTTGATACCCGCAAAACGCTGCCGGGCCTGCGCACGGCGCTGAAGTACGCGGTGCTCTGCGGCGGCGGCGCAAACCATCGTCTGGGCTTATCCGATGCTTTCCTGATTAAAGAGAACCACATTATTGCTTCTGGCTCCGTGCGTCAGGCGGTGGAAAAGGCCTTCTGGCTGCATCCGGATGTGCCGGTTGAGGTGGAAGTTGAAAGCCTGGAAGAGCTGGAGCAGGCGATCAAGGCCGGGGCCGATATCATCATGCTCGATAACTTCGAGACGGAGCAGATGCGCGAGGCGGTGAAACTGACCAACGGCCGGGCCCAGCTTGAAGTGTCCGGAAACGTCAATTTCGAGACGATCCGTGAGTTCGCCGAAACCGGCGTGGATTACATCTCCGTTGGCGCGCTGACCAAGCACGTTCGCGCCCTCGATCTCTCAATGCGCTTCAAATAACGCACGCTCCCCTCTCTGCCCGGAGAGGGGGATTTCAGCCTCGCTCGCAAATCCATTGTCCTTCTCTGCAACACGGAATGAATTCTCTGAAGCTCCTTTCTCGTTCTCTTTTTTGCCCCTCGTTTCTGCCCTGTCCCGCTGACAAACTAGCGCCACTTTGCATAAGGAGCAGATATGGACAGACAACAAGGATTCACACTCATTGAGCTGATGGTGGTCATTGGCATCATTGCGATTCTGAGCGCCATCGGCGTTCCCGCCTATCAGAACTACCTGCGTAAAGCAGCTCTCACCGATATGCTGCAAACTTTCGTTCCCTATCGCACTGCCATTGAGCTTTGCGCGCTCGATCGCGGCGGCGTGGAAAGCTGCGATGCCGGCAGTAACGGTATTCCCTCTCCTGCCACGACGCGTTACGTTTCAGGAATGAGCGTGGCGAAAGGGATCGTGACCTTAACAGGCCAGGAGAGCCTGAACGGGCTGACGGTAACCATGACGCCGCAGTGGAGCAACGGCAACGGTATGACGGGCTGGACGCGTGACTGCAATATCAGTGCTGACAGCGCGCTTAAGCAGGCCTGCGAAGACGTCTTCCGCTTCGACACTAACTAAGGAGCGGATAATGAACACCGATCAACTCGTGGCGCTTTGTCTTCGCCACCATGCCCTGCTGCTCACCAGCGACAGCGACATGATTAGCATCGCCGTCGTGGGAACCCCCGCGCCTGAACTGATGGAGGCCCTGCGCTTCGCGACCCAGAAGCGGATTGATATCGAATGCTGGAGCGCTGAACGCATGGAAAAGCACCGGCAGTTAACCGCGCAATCGCATCTGCCCGTCGTTTCGCAACCCCACTCCGCGGTGGACATCCTCAACCATACGCTGCAGCAGGCAGTAAACCAGCGCGCGTCTGACATCCATATCGAACCAATGGAGCACGCGTGCCAGATCCGCTTACGTATCGACGGGGTACTTTATCCGCAGCCTCCCCTTTCCGCCGCGCTGGCGACGATGCTCAGCGCCCGGTTAAAAGTGCTGGGTAATCTGGATATTGCGGAACGGCGCTTACCTCAGGACGGTCAGTTTACGATTGAGCTGACAAACGAGCCGGTCTCGTTTCGTATCGCCACGCTTCCCTGCAACGGCGGTGAGAAAATTGTGCTGCGTTTGCTACATCAGGTTCAGCAGGCGCTGGAACCGAACGCGCTTGGCATGAGTGCTAAACAGCTGGCCTGTTTTAATGAGGTACTCCACCAGCCTCAGGGGCTAATTCTGGTCACCGGCCCGACGGGCAGCGGCAAAACCGTAACGCTCTACAGCGCGCTGCAGGCGCGTAACACCCCTGACGTCAACATCTGCAGCGTGGAGGATCCCATCGAGATCCCGCTTGCGGGGTTAAATCAGACGCAGGTTAATCCCCGCGCGGGCTTAACATTCCAGAACGTACTGAGAGCGCTGCTCCGTCAGGATCCAGACATCATTATGGTCGGGGAAATTCGCGATGGTGAAACGGCAGAAATTGCCATTAAAGCCGCGCAGACCGGGCATCTTGTATTGTCGACGCTGCACACCAACTCGACGACGGAAACCCTCATTCGTCTGGAGCAGATGGGCGTGGCGCGCTGGATGATCTCTTCCGCGCTCTCGATGGTAATTGCCCAGCGGCTGGTTCGGCGCCTTTGCCCGCACTGCCGACAGAAAACAGGGGAGCATACGGACCTGCCGCGCTCGATTTGGCCGCGGCAACTTCCTCGCTGGCAGCCTGCAGGCTGCGATCGTTGTTATCATGGTTTTTACGGGCGAGTGGCTATTTTTGAAGTACTTGCGATCGATAATCCCCTGCGCCAGGCTATTGCCAGCGGGGCAGGCACCGAGGTGATTGAAGCCAGCGCCCGACAGGCTGGACTCATCTCGCTGTTTGAACACGGCTGCATGGCCGTTGAACAAGGGATGACCACGCTTGAAGAGTTAGTGCGTGTTCTGGGTATGCCCGATGGCTGCTAATCAACTCTGGCGCTGGCGAGCAATCTCCGCTGAAGGAGAACCCCGAAACGGGGTTCTCTGGGCCACCGACCGCAACGCAGCCTTCACCAGGCTGATGCGTAACGACCTCCATCCTCTGGCCCTGACCCGATGCGCTCAAAGGCACCGCTGGCGTCCACATCACTGCTACGAGATGTTTCGTCAGCTCGCAACGCTCCTGCAGGCCGGGCTGACGCTCGCGCATAGTCTGCAAATGCTGGCAGACCAACATCCAGTAGAACCGTGGCGGGGGCTACTGCAAAACGTTGCCGATGAACTCAGTGAAGGCTGTCCTTTTTCTGAGGCGCTCAAACGGTGGCCAGCAGTCTTTAGCCCACTGCATATCTCAATGGTGAAAACCGGAGAGCTAACGGGGAAGCTTGAAGCGTGCTGCCGAGAGCTTGCAGAGCAGCAAAAAGCGCAGCAGCAGCTCAGCGCGAAGGTGAAAAAAGCGCTGCGCTACCCGGCGATCGTCCTGACGCTGGCCGTGCTCGTCGTGCTGGCAATGGTCACCCTGGTTTTGCCCGAATTTGCCGCGATCTACAAAACCTTTAATACCCCGCTTCCGGCGCTGACGCGAATTGTTATGGGGATAGCCGCGTTTATGCAGTCATATGCCCTTGCGCTGTTCGCGATGCTGCTTGTTCCCGTAACCGCAGCCTGGCCTCTGCGACACCATCCTCGCTGGCAGCGTATTCTGCTGAGTTTTCCCGTAATGGGCGCGCTGGCGAAAGGGCAAAAACTGGGGCAGATCTTCACCGTACTGTCGCTCACGCAGCAGGCGGGCATTGCATTCTTACAGGGGCTTGAAAGTGCAGAAGAGACTGTTGAAAGCCGGTACTGGCAGGGAATACTCCGCAGCATACGCGAGAACATTGAAAAAGGTCTCCCCGTCTGGTCATCTTTTCAGAAGGCGGCAATGTTTACCCCGCTCTGTATTCAGCTTTTACGAACCGGTGAGATGTCAGGTTCGCTGGACGTCATGCTGGCAAACCTTGCTCGCCATCACACGGAACAGACCTTTCAACGGGCAGACAACCTGGCGGCGCTTCTGGAGCCACTGCTCCTGGTTGTTACGGGGGTTATCATCGGCACGCTGGTGGTGGCAATGTATCTGCCGATTTTCCATCTGGGTGATGCGATGAGCGCGGGGTAGTGCAGCAGCGCTGGCGCACAAGCATGCGCCAGCGAAAGCCATTACAGGCTATTGAAAACGCGGTTTTCCTGCTCCTGAACGCGAATAAACGTTGTGCGTTTCGTCAGCTCTTTCAGGCGGGATGCACCCACGTAGGTACAGGCTGAGCGCAGGCCGCCCAGGATGTCGCGCGCGGTGTTTTCAACCGGGCCGCGCAGAGGCAGCTTCACGGTTTTGCCTTCTGCCGCACGGTATTTAGCCACGCCACCGACGTGGCGGGTCATCGCGGATTCAGAACTCATACCGTAAAACAGCATGAATTTCTCGCCGTTCTCTTCCACCACGGTGCCGCCGCTCTCTTCGTGGCCTGCCAGCATACCGCCGAGCATCACGAAGTCCGCGCCGCCGCCAAAGGCCTTTGCGACATCGCCCGGCATGGTGCAACCGCCGTCGCTGATGATCTGGCCGCCCAGACCGTGCGCCGCGTCGGCACATTCAATGACCGCGGAAAGCTGCGGATAACCAACTCCGGTCTTCACGCGCGTGGTGCATACGGAGCCCGGGCCAATGCCCACTTTCACAATGTCGGCACCGGAAAGGATCAGCTCTTCACACATTTCACCGGTCACCACGTTACCCGCGATGATGGTTTTGGTCGGCCAGGCTTCGCGCGCCTTGCTGACGAACTGCACGAAGTGCTCGGAGTAACCGTTCGCCACATCAATACAAACGAAGCTAAGCGCCGGGTTGGCATTCAGGATCTGTTTGGTTTTCTCGAAATCGGCATCGGAAGTACCGGTGGAAACCATCACGTGCTTCACCACGTCAGCAGAGGCGGACGCAACAAACGCATTCCACTCTTCAGGAGTGTAGTGCTTGTGGACTGCAGTAAGAATATCGAACTGAGCCAGCGCCGTTGCCATCTCAAAGGTACCGACTGTATCCATGTTGGCAGCAATGATTGGCACGCCAGACCACGTCTGACCGGAGTGTTTAAAGGTGAATTGACGTTCGAGTTCAACGTCTGAGCGACTTTTCAGTGTAGAGCGTTTAGGGCGGATAAGAACGTCTTTGAAACCTAACTTCAGATCTTCTTCGATACGCATGTGCGGATTCCTGGGGTTAGAGGCAAATATGTTAAAAGCACAACTCCAGTGACGCTATCATACGCACTAATACCTGCTCCGCAAGACTGCGAAATTCTCTTTTTTTACGCTACAATCCTATAAATTTACCTGGTAAAAAGCCGGTAAAGAGAATCAAACAATTACTGTCGCACGTTTGTTTTTTAAGCAACTGATTTCCATAATGAATAATTCCCAGGATTTGATTTAATGGGGTATATCGTCGCAGTAACCGGCGGCATCGGTAGTGGCAAAAGTACCGTTGCGGACGCGTTTTCTCGTCTCGGCATCGCGATTATTGATGCTGATATTATTGCCCGTCAGGTGGTAGAGCCCAATACACCCGCGCTAAAGGCCATCGCCGACCATTTCGGCCAGGCAATCATCAATGCCGATGGCACACTGAACCGCCGTCAGCTTCGCGAATATATTTTTTCCGATTCTGCGGAAAAAGCCTGGCTTAATGCCCTGCTCCACCCCATTATCCACCAGGAAACTCAGCGTCAGATAGCCGCAGCCCGCTCGCCCTATGTCCTGTGGGTGGTTCCGCTCCTGGTAGAAAATCAGCTGCATAAAAAAGCCAATCGGGTATTGGTGATTGATGTCACACCCGAGACGCAAATCCAGCGAACCATGACGCGCGACCACGTCTCGCGTGAACATGCTGAACAAATTCTTGCCGCTCAGGCCACTCGCGCTCAGCGCCTTGCCGTTGCGGATGATGTTATTGATAATAACGGCGCACCAGATGCCATTGCATCGGATGTTGCCCGCCTGCACGAGCAGTATCTAACCTTCGCCGCGCAGGCCGTTGCACAGGAAAAACCATAATGTCGACTCACATCCTTTTTGAGCACCCGCTTAATGAAAAAATGCGTACCTGGCTGCGCATTGAATTTCTCATCCAACAGCTTTCACAACATCTGCCTGTTAACGATCATGCCACGGCGTTGCACTTCTTTCGCAACGTAGGCGATCTGCTGGATGTGATTGAACGTGGCGATGTCCGCACGGAGCTGTTGAAAGAGCTGGAGCGCCAGCAGCGTAAATTACAGGCCTGGGCCGAAGTACCGGGCGTGGATCAAAGTCGAATTGACGCCTTACGCCAGCAGTTGAAAAATAGCAGCACGACGCTGATGGCCGCGCCGCGCGTTGGGCAATATTTACGAGAAGACCGTTTGATAGCGCTGGTGCGCCAGCGCCTGAGCATACCGGGCGGTTGCTGTAGCTTTGATCTGCCAACGCTGCATATGTGGCTGCATATGCCGCAGGAACAGCGCGATCGCCAGGTAAACAGCTGGCTGGGTAGCCTGGAGCCGATGAATCAGACGCTATCGCTGATCCTCGATCTTGTGCGTAACTCTGCCCCGTTCCGCAAGCAAACCAGTCTCAACGGTTTTTATCAGGACAACGGCGACGACGCCGATCTTCTGCGTCTAAATTTGTCTCTTGGCGAGCAGCTTTATCCGCAAATTTCCGGGCATAAAAGCCGTTTCGCGATCCGCTTTATGCCGCTGGACAGTGAAAATGGCACCGTGCCGGAACGCCTCGATTTTGAACTGGCCTGTTGTTAAGGAGTGCCAATGTCTGACGTCACCACCGTAAACTGCCCAACCTGTGGGAAAACTGTCGTCTGGGGAGAAGTGAGTCCGTTTCGCCCGTTCTGCTGCAAGCGCTGTCAGCTCATTGATCTGGGCGAATGGGCGGCGGAAGAGAAACGAATTCCGAGCGAAGGCGACCTCTCGGATAGCGATGACTGGAGCGAAAGCCAGCAGTAACGTTCAAAGCCTGCTGGCGATTCGTTCGGCAGGCCTACATGTTTGTCGCTAAGCGGCGGATCACAGGCTCATTGGCTGGCGGGAATTTGTCGGCATCACTGACCTGGAGTTCAACCCAGTTACCCGGCTGTCCCTCTTTTCCCCAGGGCTCACCTTCCCAGCTTTCCACCAGCCAGAACCACAGCGTGATGTGCCTGTCGGGAAACTGATACTCCAGCTTATCGAACAGCGTGGCGCCAAGCGGGATAATCCCCACCTCTTCCTGCAGCTCACGCACCAGCGCCTCTTCCGGGGTTTCTCCTGATTCGATTTTCCCGCCAGGAAACTCCCACTTGTTCGCCATATGGGCGTCAGCAGCGCGCTGGGTGATGAAGATTTGGTTTTGCGGGTTGCGAATAATCCCGACGGCAATTTGCAGTATTTTCATAGCGTCACTTCCATAAAAAAGGCGCAGATATCTGCGCCTTTTCAGTTAGTTATGTTCTTAGCTCAGGCGGCCGTGGCACGCCTTGTATTTTTTACCGGAACCACACGGACACGGATCGTTACGACCGACTTTACGATCGCCGGTCTGCGCGGCGATCGCTGCTGCGGCTTCGCTTTCGTCAGTCTGGTGGCTCAGCTGCTGCATCTGCGCCAGACGCTCAGCTTCTTCACGGCGCTGCTGCTCCATCGCTTCCACTTCTTCCGGCATGCGCACCTGAACCTTGCTCAGGGTGCTGATCACTTCGTACTTCAGTGACTCCAGCATAGAGGCAAACATGGAGAAGGATTCACGCTTGTACTCCTGCTTCGGATCTTTCTGCGCATAGCCGCGCAGGTGGATACCCTGACGCAGGTAGTCCATCGCCGCCAGGTGCTCTTTCCACAGGGAGTCCAGCGTTTGCAGCATCACCCCTTTCTCGAAGTGACGCATCATCTCAGCGCCAACCACTTCTTCCTTACGCTTATAAACCTCCAGCGCGGTTTCAAAGATACGTTCGCGCAGGGTCTCTTCATGCAGCTCAGGCTCTTTGTCCAGCCACTCTTTGATTGGCAGATCGAGATCGAAGTCGTTTTTCAGACGTTCCTGCAGGCCTTCAACGTCCCACATCTCTTCCAGAGACTGCGGTGGAATATGCGCGTCGATGGTGGATTTGAACACATCTTCGCGGATGCTGTTGATGGTTTCGCTCACGTCGGACACGTCCAGCAGTTCGTTACGCTGGGTGTAGATCGCGCGACGCTGATCGTTGGCCACGTCATCATATTCCAGCAGCTGCTTACGAATATCGAAGTTGCGGCTTTCAACTTTACGCTGGGCGTTAGCGATCGCTTTAGTCACCCATGGGTGCTCAATGGCTTCACCAGGCTTCATGCCCAGCTTACGCATCATGCCGGACACGCGGTCGGAGGCGAAAATACGCATCAGCGCATCTTCCATAGACAGGTAGAAGCGGGAAGAACCGGCATCACCCTGACGGCCCGCACGGCCGCGCAGCTGGTTGTCGATACGACGAGATTCGTGACGCTCGGTACCGATGATGTGCAGACCACCGGATGCCAGCACCGCGTCGTGACGCACCTGCCAGTCGGCTTTGATCTGCTCGATCTGCTCTGGCGTTGGGTTTTCCAGCTCAGCGACTTCAGCCTGCCAGCTACCGCCGAGCATAATATCGGTACCACGACCTGCCATGTTGGTGGCGATGGTCACGGCTGCCGGATAGCCCGCCTGAGCAACAATGTCCGCTTCTTTAGCGTGGAACTTGGCGTTCAGAACGTTGTGCTTGATGCCTGCTTTGGTCAGCTCATTGGAAACCACCTCGGATTTCTCGATGGAGATGGTCCCCACCAGAACCGGCTGACCATTGGCAGTACGGTCGCGAATATCTTCGATGATCGCCTGAATTTTTTCCGCTTCGGTCATGTACACCAGGTCCGGCATATCCTTACGGATCATCGGACGGTTGGTTGGCACCACCACGGTATCCAGCTTGTAGATGGAGCTGAATTCAAACGCTTCGGTATCTGCGGTACCGGTCATCCCCGCCAGTTTCTCATACAGACGGAAGTAGTTCTGGAAGGTGATTGAGGCCAGCGTCTGGTTTTCGTTTTGAATGTCCACGCCTTCTTTCGCTTCCACCGCCTGGTGCAGGCCATCGGACCAGCGACGACCCTGCATGGTACGGCCGGTGTGTTCATCGACAATGATGACTTCACCGTCTTTCACTATGTAGTCAACGTCGCGGGTGAACAGCGCGTGGGCGCGCAGCGCGGCGGTCACGTGGTGCATCAGCATGATGTTGCTCGGAGAGTACAGAGACTCACCTTCTTCCATAATGCCTTCAGCCACCAGCAGCTCTTCGATTTTCACCAGACCGCGTTCGGTCAGGTTCACCTGGCGCGCTTTTTCATCCACGGAGAAGTGGCCTTCACCCTGGAAGGTATCGGAGTCTTCTTTCTCCTGACGCAGCAGGTGTGGAATGATTTTGTCGACTTTACGGTACATGTCAGAGCTGTCTTCGGCCGGGCCGGAGATGATCAGCGGGGTACGCGCTTCATCGATCAGAATGGAGTCAACCTCATCCACCAGCGCATAGTGCAGCTTACGCTGGACGCGCTCTTCCGGGCTGAACGCCATGTTGTCGCGCAGGTAGTCGAAGCCGTATTCGTTGTTGGTGCCGTAGGTGATGTCCGCGTTGTAGGCTTCGCGCTTGGCGGGTGCCGGCAGTCCGGACATGTTGATGCCGACGGTCATGCCGAGGAATTCGAACAGCGGACGGTTGTTTTCGGCATCACGCTGGGCCAGATAGTCGTTGACGGTAACGACGTGAACGCCCTTACCGGTCAGTGCATTCAGGTAAGCCGGCAGCGTTGCGGTCAGGGTTTTACCTTCACCGGTACGCATTTCCGCGATGCAGCGTTCGTTAAGCACCATACCGCCCAGCAATTGAACGTCGAAGTGACGCATGCCGAACACACGTTTACTCGCTTCACGCACAACGGCGAAAGCTTCCGGGATCAGGCTTTCTAAGGTTTCACCTTTTTCCAGACGCGCACGGAATTCCGCGGTTTTCGCTTTCAGCTCATCATCAGAGAGCTTCTCCATCGCCGGTTCCATACCGTTGATGACGGCAACAGCTTTGCGCATACGGCGCAGGGTACGATCGTTACGACTACCAAAAACTTTGGTTAATAATTTGATTAGCATAATAAATTCTCAAACGCCCCAGACGGGCAGATAAATTAAGGTATTGAAAAAGGTTAATTTAGCTGAGGCGTTGAGGCCCGGCACGGATGCCGTGAACCTGGCTAATCCATGTCGAAACGGAGAATGATACAGGAGGAACAAACGAGGTTTGCGCCGTCTGACTCACGGTCACGGGCGGCTGGTTATCCTGCGTCAGAAGCGCATTAAGCGTATCGAGCAGGGCAAGATGCTGAGCCTGAACCGGCAGCGACTCTTCAGCAACAGGCATCGTCTGCGGCGCCATCGCGAACGACAGATGACGAATAACCGTGCGGATGGCGTGCTGCTGCCAGTAATCAACGGAGAAATTAGGACGACGGCTGGCTTCAAGCCACGCGAGATTAGTAAAGTTAACCCGCGTCGAGAGATCGTGTTTAGTTGTCGTGGAACGTGCTGGCGTCGCCGCTTCCGCACTGTTGCTGAGCGCAGGCAAGCCGAAACTCGCCGCGACCATCCCTAATAAGAGATGCGGCCAGAAGTAACGTCTGCCAAATTGTCGCCAGCGCGTCAGTATTCCGCTCACTTGCTCCACCACAATCGCCCGCCAGTGCAGGCTGAGTTCAGTTATTCTTTTTTAGCGCCCAGATATTACCACTAAAGCCAATACGCAGCAGCAGGAATGACACCTTGCAGCAGGTAAAAACGGTCAATAATGCAGCGAACACACCGTTATTCGGCACCCGACAATGGCCAGGGAGTAGAGGGGCAAATCAAAGAAGGGCAGAAATAAAAACGACTGGCTTCCCTGGTCGGAGAGAGTACCAGGTGAACCAGTCGCTTTTCTTACGAAACGGCGTTAACCGTTACGCCAGGACCATAGTCGGTGCTTTGAACGCCAGCGGCAGTTCCGCTTCGTCTTCAAAGGTCACATATTCCCAGGCTTCCTGTTTTGCCAGGACGGCCTGCAACAATTTGTTGTTCAGTGCATGACCGGATTTGAACGCGGTAAATGCACCAATGATGTTGTGACCACACATGAACAGGTCGCCGATCGCATCCAGCATTTTGTGACGAACGAATTCATCTTCAAAACGCAGGCCGTCTTCGTTCAGTACGCGATAATCGTCAACAACGATGGCACAATCGAAGCTGCCGCCCAGGCACAGGCCGCGGGACTGCAGATATTCGATATCACGCATGAAGCCAAACGTACGAGCGCGGCTGATCTGGCGCATAAACGCATCAGCAGAGAAGTTCATCGCGTAGCGCTGAGTGCTGGAGTCAATCGCCGGATGGTTAAAGTCGATGGTAAAGTCCAGCGAGAAACCATTGTACGGTTTGAATTCAGCCCACTTGTCGCCATCTTCGACGCGAACGGTCTCTTTGATGCGAACAAATTTCTTCGCACAGTTCAGCTCTTCGATGCCGGCATCCAGCAACAGATAAACGAACGGCGCAGCACTACCATCCATAATCGGGATTTCTGGCGCATCGACTTCAACAATAATGTTGTCGATACCCAGCCCCGCCAGGGCGGCGTTCAGGTGCTCTACGGTAGAAATCCGCACGTCATGCTCGTTCACCAGACAAGTACAGAGCATTGTATCACGCACAGATTTGGCATCGGCCGGAAAATCTACCGGTGGATTCAAGTCGGTGCGACGATAGATGACCCCGGTATTGGCCGGCGCAGGGCGTAACGTCAGTGTGACTTTCTTGCCGGTATGTAAACCGACACCCGTCGCCTGAACGATACGTTTAAGTGTCCTTTGTTTGATCATCGTATAATCTCGCCAAATTAACTATCCAACCGAGAGTGTATATCACTAACGGTGGGCCAGTTTAGCACAAAGAGCGCAAATCCCCAAATTCCAGCCAATTCTTAGTCAGCTTGCTTACGCAGGAACGCCGGGATGTCCAGATAATCTGGCTCTTTTGCCGTTTGCGGCGTTGGGTCGTTCACCACTTTCGCGGCCGGTTTTTGCTCCTGAGTCAGAGGAGACATACCGTGCTGCTGGTAACGATCCATTACCGGTTGCTGAGTCTGCTTGTTGGTCACGAGGGTGATCTCAGGACGCTTGTCCATACCGATACCGGTCGCAACAACGGTAACACGCAGCTCGTCGTTCATTTCCGGGTCAAGGGAAGTACCAATTACCACGGTCGCGTTGTCAGAGGCGAACGCGCGGATGGTATTACCGACGGTTTCGAACTCATCCAGACGCAGGTCAAAGCCAGCGGTAATGTTGACCAGCACGCCGCGCGCACCGGACAGATCGATATCTTCCAGCAGTGGAGAAGAGATAGCCATTTCAGCCGCTTCTTCCGCACGGTCTTCGCCGCTCGCCACGCCAGAGCCCATCATCGCGTAGCCCATTTCGGACATCACGGTGCGAACGTCTGCAAAGTCAACGTTCATCAGGCCAGGACGGGTAATCAGTTCTGCGATACCCTGGACAGCGCCTTTCAGCACGTCGTTTGCTGCGCCGAAGGCGTCAAGCAGGGAGATACCACGACCCAGAACTTTCAGCAGTTTGTCGTTCGGGATGGTGATCAGCGAGTCCACATGCTTGGACAGCTCGGTGATACCCTGTTCCGCGAAGGCCATACGCTTTTTGCCTTCGAAGTTGAAAGGCTTGGTCACGACAGCAACGGTCAGGATACCTAAATCTTTAGCTACTTCAGCGACAACAGGTGCTGCACCGGTACCGGTACCGCCGCCCATGCCTGCTGCGATGAAGACCATGTCCGCACCTTCCAGTGCAGCACGCAGGGCTTCACGATCTTCTTCAGCCGCGTTGCGACCGACTTCCGGGTTAGCCCCAGCGCCCAGCCCTTTGGTGATGCCACCGCCGATCTGGATAGTCTGGCCAACTGCCGTTTTACGCAGTGCCTGCGCATCGGTGTTAACTGCGAAGAATTCAACACCTTCAATGCGTTCACGCACCATATGCTCTACGGCGTTACCGCCGCCGCCACCGACGCCGATGACTTTAATCACCGCGTCGTTGGTCAGTTCCATAGGTTCAAACATAATTTCTCTCTCCGTTGTGCCTGTCGCCCGAGACCGCTAATTCTCTCCGGTCTCTTTAAAAAATTAAAACTCTTTTCGCAGCCAGTTGTTCAGTCGTTTGACCCACGACCCCACTGAGACGCGTTTTTCCACTTCTGCTTCACCACTGAGATGAGATTCCTTCCCGTAGTGGAGCAGGCCCACAGCCGTTGAATAGTACGGCTCCTGAGCATAATCCGTTAAACCGGTAATATTCAGCGGCGCACCAATACGCACCTGCGTATGGAACACGCGCTGAGCGCAGGCCGCAAGACCTTCAATTTGCGCTGCACCGCCGGTTAATACAATCCCCGCCGCAAGATGATGCTTAACACCCTGCTGACGAAGCTGTTCCTGAAGCTGTAAAATCTCTTCGTTGACCAGGTTGAGCAGCTCGGTATAGCGCGGCTCAATTACCTCTGCCAACGTCTGGCGCTGCAGGCTACGCGGCGGACGGCCGCCCACGCTCGGCACCTCAACGCTCTCATCTTTACCAACGATAGACCCCAGCGCACAGCCGTGGCGTACTTTAATCGCTTCTGCATCGCTCGGTGGCGTACCAAAAGCGTAAGCAATATCGCTGGTCACAACGTTCCCTGCGTAAGGGATCACTTTGGTGTGGCGCAGCGCACCGCCGGTATACACGGCCATGTCCATTGTACCACCACCGATATCCACCACACAGACACCCAGTTCACGTTCGTCTTCGGTCAGCACGGAATAACTTGCCGCCAGACCGGCGAAAATAAGTTGGTCAACTTTCAGGCCACAACGTTCAACGGCTTTTACGATGTTCTTCGCCATATCGTTGTGACATGTGATCAGGTGCACTTTTGCCTGCATACGCACGCCAGACAGACCAACCGGGTTCTTGATCCCTTCCTGATAGTCAATCGCATATTCCTGCGGGATCACGTGCAGCACGCGATGCTCATCGCGAACGCGCACGGACTTCGCCGTATGCACAACGTTTTCAACGTCTTCCTGCGTCACTTCTTCTTCAGAAATCGGCACCATACCGATTTCGTTCTGGCAGCTAATGTGCTTGCCAGAAAGGGCCAGATAGACAGAAGAAATCTGGCAATCTGCCATTAATTCAGCCTGGTCGATGGCGCGCTGTACGCATTTCACCACCGACTCAAGGTCGTTTACCCCACCTTTATCCATACCACGGGACGGGCAACTGCCCACGCCAATGATATTGACCATACCGTCGGGCAGAACTTCCCCTACTAAAGCGGCAACCTTCGCGGTGCCAATCTCCAGTCCAACTACCAGTTTTCTGTCCGTCGCCTTGATCATTGTTGTTCTGCCTGTACCTGTGCCTGATTCTGTTGCTGATTAGGTTCCTCGACCGGAGCCGGCTCCCAACCGACTGCTGCGCCTGAGTCATAGCGCAAATCAACGTAGCTTATCCGTTTGCCGTCCGCCTGCGCCTGCTGTTGTAAAACCGGGTAAAGTTCTACAAAACGCGCAAGACGTTTCATTGTGTCGCCGCGTCCCAGGTTGAGCTTAATGCCGTTCGTCAAAGTCAGCTGCCAGGAGCGGCGCGCCGTCATCGCAGCATCTTTTAACGTAAACCTGTCCTTCGCCAGCACCTGCCCCATTTCACGAAAACCCTGCAATACTTCGTTTTCGCTGCCTTCAGGGCCATACAACATCGGTAAATTTTGCTTGTTGACACGATCGCTCGGGACGCTGAAGGAATTTCCATCTACGTCAACCATGTGCTGATCATTCCAACGCGCAATGGGCACATATTCAACCAGATGAATCTTCAATTCATCAGGCCATTGTTTTCTGACACTCGCCTGTTTTATCCAGGGCAGACGTTCAATCTGGCTCTGGATAATATTGACGTCCTGCGTCATAAAGGTGCCGGGCGCTCCCAGCGCCAGAATAGACTGGCGAATATCATCGTTACGCGTGTAGTGACGCTCGCCGGTCACCACCAGCTTTGACAGCGGCAACCGCTGTGCGTCTTCCATCCAGCCCAGCACCATCCAGCCGCTGATAAACACGGTGCACAGCACCCCGAGCAGGAAAATTATCCCTGCAAGACGCGTTCCATTACTCCGGCGTGAAGAAGTGTATTCTTCTTCGTCATCGCGGTTGCGCGTGTTCAATGCAGCCTGAGACATATCAGCCCGCCTGGTCCAGAATACGTACGACTAACTGCGAGAAGCTCATTCCCGCCTGACGCGCCGCCATCGGCACAAGGCTGTGGCTGGTCATTCCCGGTGACGTATTGGCTTCCAGCAGATAAAACTGCCCGTCATTGTCCTGCATCACATCAATGCGCCCCCAGCCGCTGCAGCCCAAAACATTCCAGGCTTTAAGCACCAGGGACTGTAATTCGGCTTCGCGCTCTGCTTCAAGACCACAAGGGCAGAAATATTGCGTCTCATCAGAGAGATACTTCGCCTCATAATCATAGAAGACTCCGGCGGGTTGGATGCGAATTGACGGTAAAATTTCTTCTCCAAGCATCGCGACGGTAAATTCCGGCCCGCTGAGCCATTTTTCAATCAGAACTTCTTCATCGTGTTGAAATGCCAGCGCTAAAGCAGATGTTAAATCTTCAGCTTTATCGACCTTTGACATCCCGACGCTCGACCCTTCCCTGCTCGGCTTTACAATAACCGGTAAGCCCAGTGCCGCAATGCGTGTATTAACGCTGTCCGACAGGCCCAATTCAAATTCGCCGCGCGTCAGCGCCACCCACGGCGCAACGGGTAAACCCGCTCCCTGCCAGAGTAACTTACTGCGCAGTTTATCCATAGAGATGGCGGATGCCATCACGCCGCTGCCGGTGTAAGGCAGGCCGATCAGCTCCAGAAGCCCTTGCAGGGTTCCGTCTTCACCGCCACGACCATGTAACGCGATAAAGACCTTATCGAAGCCCATCGCTTTTAATTGCGTCACGTCGACCTCTTTTGGATCGACAATATGTGCGTTTACGCCGCCTTCACGCAGGCCCGCCAGCACGGCAGCGCCGGAATTCAGAGAAACCTCGCGCTCGGCGGAGTTGCCGCCAGAGAGGACTGCAATCTTATCAGCCATGATGCTCATCCTCCTGGGTTTGCGGCTTCAGTTTGATTTCAGCTAAGGTACGGGCGATCTTGCCGATATTTCCCGCACCCTGAATCAGGATGAGATCGTTACCGGTCAGGACCGGTGCCAGAATTTCCGCCACCTGTGCCGGGTCAGAAACCAGAATAGGGTCAACTTTACCGCGCCCGCGGATGGTACGACACAGGGAACGGCTGTCTGCGCCTGGAATTGGCGTTTCGCCGGCGGCGTAAACATCCAGCATCAGCAGGGTATCTACCTGTGACAGCACGCTGGCGAAATCGTCATACAGATCGCGGGTACGCGTGAAGCGGTGCGGCTGGAAAATCATCACCAGATTCTTCTCCGGCCAGCCCGCGCGTGCGGCTTTGATGGTCGCGTCCACTTCCGTCGGATGGTGACCGTAGTCGTCCACCAGCATCGCGGTACCTGGCTTACCATTCACCGCTTCCAGCGGGAACTCGCCGAGGAAGTCGAAGCGACGCCCCGTCCCCTGGAAGCTTTCCAGCGCGCGCAGGATCGCCTCGTCATCAATACCTTCTTCCGTCGCAACAGCCACTGCCGCTGCGGCGTTAAGTGCGTTATGGCGCCCTGGCGCATTCAGCGTGACGTGCAGCAGCTCTTTGTCCTGACGCGCCAGAGTGAAATGCCCCTGCGCACCAATCTGTTTGTACTCTTCCACGCGGACGTCAGCGTCTTCGCTGAAGCCGTAGGTGGTGATTTGACGACCTACACGCGGCAGCAGCTCGCGGATCACCGGGTCGTCCACGCACATCACCGCGCGGCCATAAAACGGCAGGTTGTGCAGGAAGTTGATGAAGGTCTGCTTTAAGTTTTCGAAGTCGCCCTGGTAGGTATCCATATGGTCGGCTTCGATATTAGTGACAATCGCCACCATCGGCTGCAGGTGCAGGAACGACGCGTCGCTCTCATCCGCTTCCGCAATCAGATAACGGCTGTGGCCCAGACGCGCATGGACGCCTGCGGCTTTCACCAGACCGCCATTGACAAACGTCGGATCGAGACCCGCTTCCGCATAAATGCTGGAAACCATCGCCGTGGTCGTGGTTTTACCGTGGGTACCGGCAATCGCAATGCCGTGACGGAACCGCATCAGTTCCGCCAGCATTTCTGCGCGGCGTATCACCGGAATGCGCGCTTCGTGCGCGGCAACAATTTCCGGATTGTCAGAGGAGATGGCGCTCGATACCACCACCACGCTTGCATCGCGCACGTTTTCCGGGCGATGGTTGAAATAGATAGTCGCCCCAAGCGACGCCAGCTGCTGCGTGACAGGGTTTGGCGCCAGGTCAGACCCGCTGATCTGATAGCCTTCGTTAGCTAACACTTCGGCAATACCGCCCATGCCGGCACCACCGATGCCAACAAAGTGAATGTGCCGGACGCGACGCATCTCGGGCACGATTGAACGCAGTTTTGCCAGTTGTTGTGTATTCATTCTCTAAACGCCATCGACTACTTAAAATTCGTGCAGCGCAACACGCGCTGCGAGGGTTAAGCCTGGGCTGCCAGGCTCACTTCTTTTGCCACCCGTTCTGTCGCATCCGGGATAGCGGCAGCGCGCGCGCGCTGCGCCATCTCCAGCAGTGCGTCTCTGTTCCAGCCCGCCAGGGTGGTGGCGACCGCATCGGCGGTAAAGTGTGGCTGCTCAAAAATTTTCGCCGCGCCGGCTTTCTCAAGCGGCAGCGCGTTCCAGTACTGCTGTCGGTCTTTGTGCTGGAACGGCACGAACAGCGCTGGCAAGCCGGCGGCGGCGATTTCGCTCACCGTCAGCGCGCCAGAGCGGCAGACCACGACATCGGCCCAGGCATAGGCTGCGGCCATATCGTCAATAAATTCCGTCACTTTATGCTGCGGCTGGCCTTCATCAGCGTACGCCTGCTCAACGGTCTGCTGAGCGCCTTTACCGCTTTGGTGCCAGATAGTCACGGCATCACCCAGCTTTGCCGCCACCTGCGGCATTGTCTGATTCAGAATGCGCGCACCCTGAGAACCACCAACGACCAAAACACGAACCGGGCCTTCACGTCCCGCCAGGCGGGCATCCGGCAGCGGCAGCGCCAGCACGTCGACGCGCACCGGGTTACCCACCACGTCCGCTTTCGGAAACGCGCCGGGAAACGCCTGCATCACTTTGGTGGCGATTTTCGCCAGCCACTTGTTGGTCAGACCGGCAATACCGTTC
The DNA here is from genome assembly GCF_001462935.1 of Enterobacter sp. 50588862. Classification (NCBI taxonomy): domain Bacteria; kingdom Pseudomonadati; phylum Pseudomonadota; class Gammaproteobacteria; order Enterobacterales; family Enterobacteriaceae; genus Enterobacter; species Enterobacter sp. 50588862. The sequence goes on along the minus strand of NZ_LNHM01000036.1, from coordinate 221,026 downwards.
TGCTCGTGCAGAACAACGGGAATGCCTAACGACCACGCGGCCAGCCCGCCGGGACCAGAAACATAACCGCCCATACCCAGCACCACATCGGGCTTAAAGCGCTTCATGATGGTGCGCGCCTGACGCCAGGCATTAAAAATACGCACCGGCGCCAGCAGCATGGCCTTGAGGCCTTTGCCTCGCAGGCCGGAAATACGAATAAAGTCGATCTCAATACCGTGCTTCGGTACCAGGTCGGCTTCCATGCGGTCTGCGGTTCCCAGCCAGCGTACCTGCCAGCCCTGCTCCATTAAATGGTGCGCAACCGCCAGCCCCGGGAACACGTGTCCACCGGTACCGCCTGCCATCACCATTAACCGCTTCGGTTGATTCATCGTGAACCTCGTGTAAACGCCTGGGCTTTCTCCAGACGCGTCTCATAATCTATGCGTAACAAAAACATAATGGCCGTCGACATGATCAACAGGCTCGAACCACCATAGCTGATCAGCGGCAACGTCAGACCTTTGGTCGGCAGCATACCCGCTGCGGCCCCGACGTTAACCAGCGCCTGGAAGCTAAACCAGATACCAATTGAGCAGGCTAAGAAGCCTGAGAAGCGGTGATCGATCTCCAGCGCTTTTCGGCCAATCGACATGGCGCGGAAAGCGACGAAGAATACCATTAAAAGCGCTAATACCACACCGATATAACCCAGTTCTTCCCCAATAATGGAGAAGATGAAGTCGGTGTGCGCCTCCGGTAAATACTCCAGTTTCTGTACCGAGTTGCCCAGACCTTGCCCCCAGACTTCACCGCGGCCAAACGCCATCAGCGACTGCGTCAGCTGGTAACCGCTACCGAACGGATCTTCCCATGGGTTCCAGAACGAGGTCACGCGGCGGATACGGTAAGGCTCGGCGAGGATCAGCAGCACCACTGCTGAAATCCCCATCCCGATGATGGCGATGAACTGCCACAGCTTGGCCCCTGCCAGGAACAGCATCGCCAGCGTGGTGACAAACAGTACGACAACGGTCCCGAGGTCAGGCTGCGCCAGCAGCAGGATCGCCAGCACCAGAATGACGCCCATCGGCTTTAAGAAGCCGCGAAGGTTGTTACGCACCTCATCGACTTTTCGCACCAGGTAGTTTGCCAGGTAGCAGAATAACGAAAGCTTGGTGAACTCCGCAGGCTGAATACGCAGCGGACCGAAGGCGATCCAGCGTGATGCCCCGTTAACGGAGCTCCCGACAACCAGCACGATCAGCAGCATGATAATGGAGGCGATCAGCATCGCGGTACTGTGGCGCTGCCAGAACGCCATCGGCAGACGAAGCGTTACCAGCGCCAGGCAGAACGCCAGAATGATGTACAGCCCGTCACGCTTGGCGAACAGGAAGGGATCGTTCGCCAGACGCTGTCCAACGGGCATAGAGGCCGACGTCACCATGATAAAGCCGATCGCCGCCAGCCCCAGCGTCAGCCAGAACAGGGTGCGGTCGTACATAATCAGGCTATCGGAATCTTTATCCCGTGAAGCCATCACCCAGCCTTTCAGCGCCGCAAACAGCCACACCAGAATTCCAAATCCTGGCAGGCGCGGCATTTTCAGGCGAGGGAGAGATAAACGCATCAGCCTAACTCCTTCGCAAGGCGGGTAAAGACATCGCCACGCTGTTCGAAATTTTTAAACTGATCGAGGCTGGCGCACGCCGGGGAGAGCAGAACCATGTCGCCAGGCTGCACGCGCGGGGCAATCAGGCGCATCGCCTGTTCCATCGTTTCAGTTTGCTCAGCAACTTCCGGGCGTAGTTCAGCCAGCTCGCTGCCGTCATGGCCAAAGCAGTACAGGCGGATGTTATCGCCGGTGAGGTACTGTTTCAGGGAGGAGAAATCAGCAGATTTGCCGTCGCCACCCAACAGAAGATGCAGGGTGCCGTCAACGTGCAGACCGTTCAGCGCGGCCTCCGTGCTTCCCACGTTGGTCGCTTTGGAGTCGTTAATCCAGCGCACGCCGTTATGCTCCAGCGCCAGCTGGAAACGGTGTGCCAGGCCGGAAAACGTGGTCAACGCTTTCAGGCTGGAAGAGCGCGGTAGCCCTACGGCATCTGCCAGCGCCAGCGCCGCCAGGGCATTGGTATAGTTGTGCTGGCCGGAAAGCTTCATCTCCTTCACGTTCAGCACTTTTTCACCTTTCACGCGCAGCCAGGTTTCGCCCAGCTGGCGGTTCAGATGATAATCACCCATGGTGATACCAAAGCTGATGCAGCGCTCGTCCGCGCCGCGCACCGGCATGGTCAGCGCGTCGTCGGCGTTAACCACGCAAACTTTGGCATTTTCGTAAACACGCAGCTTGGCCGCGCGATACTGCTGCAGACCAAATGGGTACCGATCCATATGATCTTCCGTCACGTTGAGGATCGTTGCCGCCGCCGCATGCAGGCTGGAGGTGGTTTCAAGCTGGAAGCTGGAAAGTTCCAGAACGTACAGCTCGCAGCCTTTGTCCAGCAGCATCAGCGCGGGCAGACCGATATTGCCGCCTACCCCTACGTTCATGCCTGCCGCTTTCGCCATTTCACCCACCAGGGTAGTAACGGTGCTTTTGCCGTTAGAACCGGTGATCGCGATAACCGGCGCCTGCGCTTCACGGCAGAACAGCTCGATATCGCCGACAATCTCAACGCCCGCATCCGCAGCAGCGCTCAGTGAAGGGTGCGCCAGCGCCATACCCGGGCTGGCGACAATCAGATCGGCTGCCAGCAGCCAGTCATCATTCAGACCACCAAGGTGGCGTTCAACCTGTTCCGGCAGTTTGTCCAGACCCGGCGGAGAGACACGCGTATCCATCACGCGCGGCGTCACGCCGCGCGCAAGGAAAAAGTCCACGCAGGAGAGGCCAGTGAGGCCTAACCCGATGATAACGACTTTTTTACCCTGGTAATCTGCCATGATTAACGTACCTTCAGCGTTGCCAGGCCAATCAGCACCAGCATCAGCGAAATAATCCAGAAGCGCACAATCACGCGCGGCTCCGGCCAGCCTTTCAGTTCATAGTGGTGGTGGATCGGCGCCATACGGAAGATGCGCTGACCGCGCAGCTTGAAGGAGCCGACCTGCAAAATCACCGACAGGGTTTCAACCACAAACACGCCGCCCATGATCACCAGCAGGAACTCCTGACGCAGCAGCACGGCGATAATGCCGAGCGCACCGCCCAGCGCCAGAGAACCGACGTCACCCATAAAGACCTGCGCCGGATAGGTGTTGAACCAGAGGAAGCCCAGCCCCGCGCCGACTATCGCCGTACAGACGATCACCAGCTCACCCGCGTGACGCAGATAAGGAATGTGCAGGTAGTTCGCAAAGTTCATGTTACCGGTCGCCCACGCCACCAGCGCAAAACCAGCCGCCACGAAGACGGTTGGCATAATCGCCAGACCATCCAGGCCATCGGTCAGGTTAACGGCGTTACCGGTACCAACAATCACAAAGTAGGCCAGCAGGATGTAGAACAGCCCCAGCTGCGGCATCACGTCTTTAAAGAACGGCACCACCAGCTCGGTGGCGGGCGTATCTTTTCCTGCCAGATACAGCGCGAAGGCAACGCCCAGCGCAATCACTGACATCCAGAAATACTTCCAGCGGGCAATCAGGCCCTTCGTGTCTTTGCGGACGACTTTACGGTAATCATCCACAAACCCGATAATGCCGTAGCCCACCAGTACGGTCAGCACGCACCAGACGTACGGGTTAGACGGATAGGCCCACAGCAGTACGGAAACGACGATCGCGGTCAGGATCATGATCCCGCCCATCGTCGGCGTACCGCGCTTGCTGAAGTGCGACTCCGGACCGTCGTTACGTACGACCTGGCCGAAAGAGAGTTTTTGCAGACGGGCAATCATGCGCGGGCCCATCCACAACGAGATGAACAGCGCAGTCAGCAGGCTGACGATGGCGCGAAACGTCAGATACGAAAAGACGTTAAAGCCTGAATAATATTTGACCAAATGTTCGGCCAGCCAAACTAACATGTCCCGTTCTCCTGTAATGCGTGCACAACCTCTTCCATGGCGGCACTACGTGAACCTTTCACTAACACTGTCACAATTTGTTTTTCTGTAATTAATGCCTTAAGGCGCTCAATCAACGCGGCTTTGTCGGCAAAATGTTCGCCAACGCCGCTGGCATGGCTAATCGCCTGGCTCAGTTTTCCTGCGCTCAGCACGCAGTCCAGCCCCGCCGCTTTCGCCGCTTCACCCACCTGGGTATGACAGGCTTCGCTTTCATCGCCCAGCTCCGCCATGTCGCCAACCACCATGACGCGGTAGCCCGGCATTTCAGATAGCACCTGCACCGCCGCCGTCATTGAGCCGACGTTCGCGTTGTAGGAGTCATCAAGCAGCAATTTGTTTTCTGCAAGCGGGATCGGGTACAGGCGTCCCGGCACGGCTTTCAAATTCGCCAGCCCGGTTTTAATCGCCTCGTGTGACGCTCCCACCGCCGTCGACAAGGCCGCTGCAGCCAGCGCATTGGCGATGTTATGGCGTCCCGGCAGCGGTAACAGCACGTCTACGTCACCCGTTGGGGTAGCAAGCGTGAATTCCGTACCGTGCGACGTCACATGGATATTGGTCGCGGTAAAGTCACTGTTGGCCGCGTTCGGCGAGAAGCGCCAGGTTTTACGCGAGCCAATGATGCTCTGCCAGTTCAGCCAGTCGTTGTTGTCGGCATTGAGAATGGCAATGCCGTCAGCAGGCAGACCGGTGTAGATTTCGCCTTTCGCTTTCGCCACGCCTTCCAGCGAGCCAAAGCCTTCCAGATGCGCTGCCGCGAGGTTATTCACCAGCGCCGCTTCCGGGCGAGTCAGGCTCACGGTCCAGGCGATTTCGCCCTGGTGGTTTGCCCCTAACTCGATCACCGCAAATTCATGCTCTTTGGTCAGGCGAAGTAATGTCATCGGCACGCCGATGTCATTATTGAGGTTACCTGCGGTATAAAGCGTATTACCGCACTGGCTGAGGATGGCCGCCGTCATCTCTTTCACCGACGTTTTGCCCGATGACCCGGTCAGCGCGACAACGCGAGCAGGTACCTGCTGACGAACCCAGGCGGCCAGTTCACCGAACGCGAGACGCGTATCGTTCACCACAATCTGCGGCAAATCGATATCCAGCCTGCGGCTGACCAGCAGCGCGCCAGCGCCGTTTTCTTTGGCCTGTCCGGCAAAATCATGCGCGTCAAAACGTTCGCCTTTCAGCGCCACAAACAGACAGCCCGCGGTCACTTTACGGGTGTCGGTGGTGACCGCGTCAATGGTCAGATCCTGGCCCAGCAGCTCGCCGTGCAGTACCGCAGCGGCCTGGCTTAAGGTGATGCTAATCATGCGACGACTCCCAGCAGACGCGCTGCCGTTACGCGGTCGGAGTAGTCCAGACGACGATTGCCAACAATCTGATAGTCTTCATGACCTTTACCGGCCAGCAGAACGACATCATTTTCTTTTGCCTGCATGATGGTGTTTGTCACGGCTTCCGCGCGGCCTTCCACCACACGGGCGCGACCGGCGTCCAGCATACCCGCCAGAATGTCGTTAATGATGGCGCGCGGCTCTTCGGTACGCGGATTGTCATCGGTGACCACAGGAATGTCCGCGAACTGCTCGGCAATGGCGCCCATAAGGGGACGTTTACCTTTGTCGCGATCGCCACCGCAGCCGAAGACGCACCAGAGTTTACCGGTGCAGTGCAGGCGTGCCGCTTCCAGCGCTTTTTCCAGCGCATCCGGCGTGTGGGCATAATCGACAACCACGGTCGGTTTGCCCGGCGCGCTAAACACTTCCATACGGCCGCAAACCGGCTGTAGACGCGCTGACGTTTTCAGCAGTTCCGCCATCGGATAACCCAGCGCCAGTAGCGTTGCCAGCGCCAGCAGCAGGTTGCTGACGTTGAACGCCCCCATCAGGCGGCTTTCAATTTCACCTTCACCCCAGGAAGAGGCAAAGCGGATCGTCGCGCCACTGTCGTGATAGTTAACGTCAACGGCCTTCAGCCAGCGGCCGTGGCAGTTCGGATTGATATGGTCTTCCATCGACACCGCTACCGCGTCTGGCAGCTTCGCAAGCCAGCGGCGGCCCACTTCGTCGTCGGCGTTGATGATGGCCTGGCCATAATGGTGAGTTGAGAACAGCAGCCATTTGGCGGCTTCGTAGTGTTCCATATCACCATGATAATCAAGGTGATCGCGGCTCAGGTTGGTGAACACTGAAGCAGCAAACTTCAGTGCCGCGACGCGATGCTGTACCAGGCCGTGCGAAGAAACTTCCATCGCGGCAAAGGTTGCCCCCTGCCCTGCCAGACCGGCAAGCACGTGCTGTACGTCAACCGCAGAACCGGTGGTGTTTTCCGTCGGGCTCACTTTGCCCAGCAGGCCGTTACCCACGGTCCCCATCACCGCGCCGGTTTCACCCAGCAACTGAGCCCACTGCGCCATCAACTGCGTGGTGGTGGTTTTTCCGTTCGTGCCCGTCACGCCAACCAGACGCAGTTGGTCGGAAGGTTCGTGATAAAAGCGTCCTGCCAGTGCAGAGAGACGCTCATTCAACTGGCTGAGATAGATAACCGGCACCCCGTGCATTTCCCGGATCTCACCGTCGGTTGCCTCGTCTTTAGCCTCAGCAATAATGGCAGCCACACCTTGCGCAATCGCCTGCGGGATATAACGACGCCCGTCCGCCTGATGACCAACCACTGCCACAAAAAGATCGCCAGAAGCAGCCACGCGGCTGTCCAGTACCATCTCTCGCAGTGCTCGCTCCGGTGCATTTGGCACCCACGGAGCGAGAAGGTCGCGCAAATTACGATCTGCCACCTGTACCCTCGCCTTGATTAATTACAAATTCACTTTTTTCGCCCGTCGCCAGCGCATCTGGTTCAACGTTCATGGTGCGTAACACGCCACCCATGATGGCGCCAAACACAGGCGCGGAAACGGCGCCGCCGTAGTATTTACCCGCCTGTGGATCGTTAATCACGACCACCAGCGCAAAACGCGGATTGCTAGCAGGCGCAACGCCTGCGGTATAGGCAATGTATTTGTTGATGTAGCGGCCGTCTGGCCCCACCTTTTTCGCCGTACCGGTTTTAATGGCGATGCGATAGCCTTTGATGGCCGCCTTCACGCCGCCGCCGCCCGGCAGCGCCACGCTTTCCATCATGTGCACAACGGTACGAACGATGGATTCCGGGAAGATACGCTCGCCCGGAACCGGTGGATCAACTTTGGTTATGGACAGCGGGCGATAGACGCCGTAGCTGCCAATCGTTGCGTAGACTCGCGCTAACTGTAACGGGGTTACCATTAGCCCGTAGCCGAAAGAGAAGGTGGCCCTCTCTATGTCAGACCACCGTTGTTTTTGAGGATATAAGCCACTGCGTTCTCCGACCAACCCCAAATTGGTCGCCTTTCCAAGTCCAAAACGTGAGTAAGTCTCTACTAACGCTGAGGACGGCATCGCTAACGCCAGCTTTGAAACACCGACGTTACTCGACTTCTGTAACACCCCGGTCAGGGTCAATTCGCTGTAGCGCGCCACGTCTTTAATCTCGTGGCCGTTAATACGGTAAGGGATCGTGTTCAGGACCGTGTTTTCATTGACGATACCGCGCTGAAGCGCCGTCATAACCACCATTGGTTTCACCGTGGAGCCAGGTTCGAACACGTCGGTAATCGCCCGGTTACGCATCGCATCTTTTGCGGTGCCGGTAAAGTTGTTCGGGTTGTAGGAAGGACTGTTGGCCATAGCCAGCACTTCTCCGGTGCTGACATCCACCAGCACGGCGCTGCCGGATTCTGCCTTGTTAAACGCCACGGCGTTGTTCAGCTCGCGGTAGACCAGCGCCTGCAGGCGCTCGTCGATACTCAGAGCCAGGTTGTGCGCAGCCTGGCTGTCCGTAGAGGAGATATCTTCAATGACGCGCCCGTAGCGGTCCTTACGCACAATTCGCTCGCCAGGCTGCCCGGTGAGCCACTTATCGAAGCTTTTTTCAACGCCTTCAATCCCCTGGCTGTCGACGTTGGTGAAGCCGATGAGGTGAGCGGTTACTTCGCCGGACGGATAGTAACGACGGGATTCTTCGCGCAGATGAATGCCCGGCAGCTTCAGTTTTCGAATGTAGTCCGCCATGTCAGGGTTAACCTGGCGCGCCAGATAGATAAAACGCCCTTTCGGGTTCGCGTTGACGCGGGAGGCTAGCTGATCCAGCGGCATTTTGAGCGCATCTGAAAGCGCTTTCCAGCGGTTATCAAGCGTGATGCCACCGGCGTCGTGCAGCTCTTTCGGGTCGGCCCAAATCGCTTTCACCGGCACGCTCACCGCCAGCGGGCGACCTGAACGGTCAGTGATCATTCCGCGAGAAGTCGACACTTCCTGAACGCGAAGGGAGCGCATATCGCCCTGGCGTACCAGCATGTCAGGGGCGATGATTTGCAACCACGCCACGCGTCCCAGCAGGAAACCCAGCGCCAGTAAAATGCAGCCGCAAAGCAACGCAAAACGCCAACTGATGAAGTTGGCCTGTTCTTCCTGACGTTTTGGTTTAAGCGTTTTTGCCGCTGCTTTCATGCGTCGCGTGTTCCCTTATTTTTGTACTACGATATTTTCCTGGGAAGGATCAACATGCTGCAGTTGCAGCTTTTCCGTTGCGATCCGTTCAACCCGGCTGTGATCGCCGAGCGCGTTTTCTTCAAGGATCAGATTTCGCCATTCAATATCCAGCGCATCGCGTTCCAGCACCAGCTGCTCGCGTTGCGCAGTCAATAAACGTGTATGGTGAGCTGTGGTCACCACCGTAACTGCCGTAACAATGATGCAAATGAACAGGCAGAGTGGCAGTTTCCCGAATCGCAAAAGATCGTCGCCGATCACGCCAGGCAAGGCATGGCGCTCGTTGCTTCCTAACGATCCCTTAACTTTGCTTAGGGTTTCTGTCACTCTGCCGATCATGCGTTCGTCCTCTCTGCAACTCGCAGCACTGAACTACGGGCACGTGGATTCTCTGCCACCTCTTCTTCGCCCGGCATCAACTTGCCTAATGCTCGCAACTGACGGCCCCCCAGCTTCCTGAGTTGTTCTTCCGTCATCGGCAGCCCCGCTGGAACCTGAGGACCGCGGCTTTGTTCACGCATGAAGCGTTTTACAATGCGGTCTTCCAGCGAATGGAAGCTGATGATGGATAACCGCCCACCCGGGGCCAGCACGTCGAGCGAGCTTTTTAGCGCCAGCTCTATTTCCTCCAGTTCACTGTTTACCCAGATGCGAACCGCCTGGAAGGTACGGGTCGCGGGATGTTTGTGCTTATCCTTCACCGGCGTCGCCGCCGCAATCACTTCCGCCAGCTCTTTGGTGCGGGTCATTGGCTCAACGCGGTTGCGCTCAACGATGGCGCGCGCAATGCGCTTGCCAAAACGTTCTTCGCCGAAGGTTTTGATCACCCAGGCAATATCTGCTTCGTCAGCGGTCTGCAGCCATTCGGCGGCAGACTGGCCGCGCGTCGGGTCCATACGCATGTCCAGCGGACCGTCGCGCATAAAGGAGAAGCCGCGTTCTGCATCATCAAGCTGGGGTGAAGATACGCCAAGATCGAGAAGAATCCCGTCGATCTTGCCCGTGAGATCGCGCTCGGCCACGTAATCAGCGAGCGCAGAAAAAGGTCCATGCACGATGGAAAAGCGTGGGTCATTGATGGTCTGTGCCACGGCAATCGCCTGCGGATCGCGATCGATTGCCAGCAGTCGCCCTTCCTCTCCAAGCTGGGAGAGGATCAAACGCGAGTGACCACCGCGACCAAACGTGCCATCAATGTAGATGCCATCCGGACGAATATTCAGGCCGTTCACGGCCTCGTCCAGTAACACCGTTTTATGTTTATAATTTTCCATCATATTTATAGAGACAAGTCCTGCAGCCGTTCCGATAAAGTTGCGGAATCAGACTGCTCAGCGTCGATATCTTCCTTGACCTGTTGATACCAGGTCGTTTCGTCCCACAGTTCAAACTTGTTGAACTGCCCGACCAGCATCACTTCTTTGGTCAGACCGGCATGTTGCCGCAGCACGGGCGCAATCAGTAATCGCCCGGCGCTATCCATCTGACACTCACTGGCATGTCCCAATAACAGCCGCTGCACGCGGCGCTCTTGCGGGTTCATGCTCGACAGTCGCGACAGCTTTTGCTCAATGATTTCCCATTCAGGTAAGGGGTAAAGCAGCAGGCAGGGGGAGTTGATGTCAATGGTGCAAACCATTTGACCCGAAGCATTCTCAATCAGCTGGTCGCGGTATCGGGTTGGGACCGATAAACGCCCTTTGCTGTCGAGATTGACTAACGTAGCTCCACGGAACATGCCAGTCTCACCCCTCCTCACCACTTTAACCCACAAATTCCCACCTAAAGGAGTTTACGGAGCGAGGGAAAAGCTTGTCAAGCCAGGACTCTCCCTGTATAGACCCGAAAGCCCTCTATTTACAGAGATAAACAGTCCTGGTTAATAACTGCACAACTGGCGAGGCAAATTAACGTTATGAATATTTGTAAGAAAAAAACCGAATATGCACACTAGCGTTAAGGCTCACTCAATATCATCGCAGATAAATATAAAGTGTCAGTTTGCGACGCGGGCAGCATTTTATGACAGATTGTCAGGGGATAACAGCGCCAGATTCACTCAATCGGTCGGTGGAAGCGGCGGTTGCGTTGCTGGCCGGTCGAGGGGAAGGAAAAACGTCTGAATATTCATCGACCGAAGAGGGTTTGTAACAAAGTAATACAAAGAGAGGGTTTTAAAAATCGCTTCATGATTCTTTAAGGACCCTTTTAAACGGCAAAATGAATTAAGAAAAATAGTAGATTAGGAACTCTCAAGAATTATCCTAATTTCACTGCGGGAATTAACTCGGCGAATTATTCCAGTAAAAAGGGGCGGTTTTTCGCCGCCCCGTCATTTCATTTATGGCGGCTCAAAATTCCACGATGATAGAGATTACGTTTGATACGCGTCAGACCCGGCTTCGGTTTGCGCGGCTCATCCAGGCTCGCCAGAACAATCTCCAGGACGCGTTCCGCTACATCTCGGTGACGCTGGGCCACCGCCAGCACCGGGCACTGAAGGAAATCGAGAAGCTCGTTATCCCCAAACGTGGCGATCGCCAGGTCAGAGGGAAGCTTGCCTTCACGACGCAAGGTGACATCCATTACCCCCTGCAGAAGGGCAAATGACGTTGTGAACAGCGCCTGGGGCATCGGGTGCGTCTCCAGCCATTTTTCGAACAGCTGCGCAGCGGCTTCGCGTTCATAGCTGTTGGCATAGAGATAGTGGACTTCACGCGGATCGTCTTTCCATGCGGTTCTGAACCCTTGCTCACGCAGGAAGCTTACGGAAAGCTCGGGCAGCGCGCCAAGATACAGCACCGTTTCAGCGGGGAAGGTTCTCAGCTCAGCGGCCAGCATTTCCGCGTCATCCTGATCGGCACCCACTACGCTTGTGAAATGCTCACGATCGAGCGCGCGGTCCAGCGCCACGATGGGGAACGGATCGTTCGCCCAGCGCTGGTAAAACGGATGCTCCGGCGGTAAGGAGGTCGAGACGATGATGGCATCGACCTGACGCTGGAGCAGATGTTCAATGCAGCGCATCTCGTTATCGGGCTGGTCTTCAGAACAGGCTATCAGCAGCTGGTAACCGCGCTGGCGGGCCTGACGTTCGAGATAGTTGGCGATACGGGTATAGCTGGTGTTTTCCAGATCCGGGATCACCAGACCAATAGAGCGGGTGCGCCCGGCACGCAGGCCGGCAGCGACAGCATTCGGATGGTAGTTATGCTCACGAACCACCGCCATAACTTTTTCAACGGTCTTATCGCTGACGCGGTACTGCTTTGCTTTGCCGTTAATCACATAGCTGGCCGTTGTTCGTGACACGCCGGCTAGCCGGGCGATTTCATCCAGTTTCACAATTGCCCCTTAAAAAAAGAAAAGAGTCCATGGCCCTGTCAAGGTTATGGTTAAATCTTTTAACATCTAAACGCAGAAAAGCCTTCGCGGCAACCGCTTTTATCTGCGTTGTCGGCTGATTACGCAAAAAAAAGCCCGGCTTTGGTGACCGGGCTGAAAGAGGCGAACCTTTTTAACAACTACCGCATGATTTTCTCGCCGCGTGACAGACCAACGATCCCCGATCTCGCCACCTCAACAATTTTTGCTACATCCCGCACGGATGCCAGGAAAGCGTCCAGCTTGTCACTGGTTCCGACCAGTTGAACCGTATAAAGAGAAGGCGTGACGTCGATGATCTGCCCGCGGAAGATATCCGCATTGCGTTTGACCTCTTCGCGCCCGTAACCGCTGGCCTGTATTTTTACCAGCATGACCTCACGCTCAACGTAAGCGCCCTGCCCCAGCTCGCTTACGCGCAGCACATCGACCAGCTTATGCAGCTGTTTCTCGATCTGCTCAATTACCTTGGCATCGCCAACGGTCTGAATCGTCATACGCGACAGCGTCGGATCGTCCGTTGGCGCCACGGTCAGGCTTTCAATGTTATAGCCACGCTGCGCAAAAAGCCCAATGACGCGCGACAGTGCGCCAGACTCGTTTTCCAGTAATACCGATAATATCCGGCGCATATCAGGTTCTCTCCGTTTTGCTTAACCACATCTCGTCCATACCGCCGCCGCGAATATGCATCGGATAAACGTGCTCGGTTCCATCAACGATGACATCCATAAAGACGAGGCGGTTGTTTTTAACGTGCTCAAGCGCTTCGGCGAGCTTCGTTTCCAGCTCAGCCGGATCGGTCACCCGCATCCCTATATGACCGTAAGCTTCAGCAAGACGAACAAAATCCGGCAGCGATTTCATATATGACTGAGAGTGGCGGCCCGAGTAGATCATATCCTGCCACTGCTTCACCATACCGAGATAGCCGTTATTAAGGTTGAGCACCAGTACCGGCAGCTCATATTGCAGCGCGGTGGAAAGTTCCTGAATGTTCATCTGAATACTGCCGTCTCCGGTCACGCAGACGACGGTTTCATTTGGCAGCGCCAGCTTCACGCCCAGCGCGGCAGGCAGGCCAAAGCCCATCGTGCCTAAACCTCCCGAGTTGATCCAGTGACGCGGTTTATCAAACGGATAATAGAGGGCGGCAAACATTTGATGCTGGCCCACGTCAGAGGTCACATACGCGTCGCCTTTCGTCAGTCGCCATACCGTTTCGATGACCGCCTGCGGCTTAATATGCTCGCTTTGGGTGTCATATTTCAGACACTGCCGCGCGCGCCATTGCTCAATTTGCTGCCACCAGTCACGGATTTCATCCAGCGGTTGCGCTGTGTTTTCCAGCGCCAGCAGATCCAGCATTTGTTCAAGGACCTGTCGCGCGTCGCCGACGATAGGTACATCAGCAGACACCGTTTTTGAAATTGACGTCGGATCGATATCAATGTGCAGCACGGTGGCATTCGGGCAATACTTCGCCAGATTGTTGGTCGTACGATCGTCAAAACGCACGCCGACGGCAAAGATGACGTCAGAATGATGCATCGTCATGTTGGCTTCATAGGTACCGTGCATACCCAACATGCCGAGCGCCTGACGGTGGGTGGCGGGAAACGCTCCGAGTCCCATCAGCGATGACGCAACAGGAAGATTGAGCTTTTCAACCAGTTCACGAAGCTGTGCCTCACACGCTGAATTGACGGCCCCGCCACCGACATAGACCACCGGTTTTTTAGCGGCCAGCAGCGTTTGCAGCGCGCGTTTGATCTGACCTTTGTGACCCTGCGTTGTTGGGTTGTAAGAGCGCATGCTCACCGATTCCGGCCAGACATAAGGCAGCTTGTTTGCCGGGTTCAGGATATCTTTAGGGAGATCGACCACCACCGGCCCCGGGCGCCCGCTTGCCGCCAGCCAGAACGCCTTCTTCAGAATGCCAGGAATGTCTTCGGTTTGCTTGACCAGGAAGCTGTGCTTCACGACGGGACGCGAAATCCCGACCATGTCGCACTCCTGAAACGCATCATAGCCAATCAGTGATGTCGCGACCTGTCCGGAAAGGATCACCAGCGGAATAGAGTCCATGTACGCGGTCGCAATGCCGGTAATGGCGTTTGTCGCACCGGGCCCCGACGTGACCAGGACCACGCCCACTTCACCCGTCGCACGCGCCAGGCCATCGGCCATATGTACCGCCGCCTGCTCATGGCGTACCAGCACATGGTCAATACCCCCTACCGTATGCAGTGCGTCATAAATATCGAGGACCGCGCCGCCAGGATAGCCGAACACTTGCTTTACGCCCTGATCGATCAGCGACCGGACGACCATTTCCGCGCCAGACAACATCTCCATGCTTTGCCTCCAGGCATTTTGTTATAGACGGACCGCCGAATTCATTTCCGCACCGTCTTGCGATCGGGATGAACCCGTCTTCTATTTTGCAGAGTGATACTTACCTTAACCGCTCGTTATGAGGCAGGCAATTCGCAAACCAGGAGAGATAAGAGGCCGTGAAAGCAGAAAAAACAGACATTGTCAGAGGATATGGTTAATTCATCTGAAATTAGGGGATGAGATGATAAATCATCGCTGAAAAGCGCGGCGATGTAGAAAATCATCTATTTTTACGGGCCTGGCAGCCGCCAGATAAAATACGCAACAGAACAAAATATTAATAAAAGAAACAAAACCAGGATAAATCACATGCAAAGATGCAATTTATCCTGACTCGATTACCGACGGCAGATGCTAATAAGTAGCTCTTCCATCCACTGATGTCCTTTATCCCGTCCAGCAGCTTCATGCCAGGAGAGATAGCAGGTGCGGCTATTTAGCTTGAGCGGCAGAGGCAAAATTTGCAGATTTAACGCGCCAGAGAACTCTTCTGCCAGCCAGCGTGGGGCAATTGCCACCAGCTGCGTCTGGGAAACGACATTTAATACGCTGACCATGGCCATCCCCTGATAAGCCACGCTCGCCTGTTTCTCCGCAGTGTCGTACCAGGGCAGGCTAAAGGAGGCATATCTGTCGAGCGCAACAACGGCATGCTGTTCGCTATAAACGTCACTTTCACGTAACGGCGCATTCAGTCGTGGATGTTTTTTGCTGGCAACCAGCACCATTTCATCTTTAAACAGCGGTACACAGGAAAATTCAGGACGGCGGAATTCTTCATAACCCAGGACGAATTCGATTTCCTGGTAACGTAACTGGTGTTCGGTGTTTTGATTTAAGGACGATTTAAAGACGAGATTAATATTAGGTGCAATCTCTTCAACTTTATTATAAATAATTGATGTCAGATAATTATCTAATGGACTGCAGACGCAGAGATGGAATACTCGCTCACTGCTTAAGGGTTCAAAGCCCGAGCCCGGCAGCTCATTTTGCACCAGCTGCAGCGCCTGGCGGATGGAGCCGAAAAGCTGGAAAGCCCGCGCTGTAGGCTGGATCCCTCTTCCATAACGAACAAACAATTCGTCGTTGAACATAACCTTAAGCCTGGCAACGGCATTACTTACGGCAGGCTGTGACATCCCCAGGGCTTGTGCCGCACGCGTGATATTCTGCTCCTGCATGACAGCATCAAACACCGTCAGTAGATTAAGATCCACCGTGCGTAACTGTGGTTTAATTCCATCAGTAATCTGTGGTTGTTTAATATTATTTTCTGGCACTTCTGACTCCACTGTCACGCTACACTCCCTTCGCCAACGCACTGTAATAATTTCGAAAAATATGATTTACCATGCAGATACGACCAGCGAAAGGAAATTGTTTAAAAATCGGAATATATAAAGATTATCTAATAATGCTATAATGCAAAACGGCACAAAGGATATGCTTAACTTTAGTGTTTGAATGAAACCATAAACCAAATCAATATACAATAACCATCCAGTTAAGGATGACTTAAGTATAATTAAACTGTTATCGACATTGAGCAGAATTAAGTTAACAATCTGTTATCAATGATTCTATTTGAAGGGAGAAAAAGTTCTCTCAAAAAAGATAACTCGATGATAGTAAAACGGTTTAAAGAGAAAGCATTTGTGAGGACTGGGTCACCTGAAAAATACCCGTTATGTTTATTCGTTTCTGCAAATGTTTTTTAAGTCCAAAAATAGACAATTAGTGAAGTTAAAAATCAAAAACCCAGCACAATAAGCTTAACAACACACCCTCTCTGTTTAGCCTTCTGGGGCCGTTTTTACCATCAGGGGTTGACATGCAGAGCTGTATCCAGTACCACTAAAAGCATATTGAATTTAACGGAGCACGATTCATGACACGCACCATTCGTTTCATCGGTCTACTACTACTAAACGCATCCACTGTGCGCGGTAGACTGGCGGGCGAAATTCAGCGTTGAATCGTCACCAGTAAGACTAAAAACCCGCGCCACTGCGCGGGTTTTTTTATGCTCGTAGCAAGGCGCCCTAAGACTGACAAGGACCTAACCCATGAGCCAGCAAGTCATTATTTTCGATACTACTTTACGTGACGGTGAACAGGCATTACAGGCAAGCCTGAGTGTAAAAGAGAAACTGCAGATTGCGCTGGCTCTCGAGCGTATGGGCGTCGACGTGATGGAGGTCGGGTTCCCCGTCTCCTCTCCGGGTGATTTTGAATCCGTACAGACTATCGCCCGCACCATTAAAAACAGCCGCGTGTGCGGTCTGGCGCGCTGCGTAGAGAAAGACATCGACGTTGCGGCTGAGTCGCTGAAGGTGGCCGAAGCCTTCCGTATTCATACCTTTATTGCAACCTCACCAATGCACATCGCAACCAAGTTGCGCAGCACGCTGGATGAGGTCATTGAACGCGCGGTATACATGGTTAAGCGCGCACGCAACTACACCGATGACGTTGAATTCTCCTGTGAAGATGCGGGCCGTACGCCGATTGAAGACCTGGCGCGTGTAGTCGAAGCCGCCATCAACGCGGGCGCTAAAACCATCAACATCCCGGACACCGTCGGCTATACCATGCCGTTTGAGTTCTCCAACATCATTACCGGCCTGTATGAGCGCGTACCTAACATTGATAAAGCAATCATCTCCGTACATACCCATGATGATTTGGGCCTGGCCGTAGGCAATGCCATCGCTGCGGTGCACGCCGGTGCACGTCAGGTAGAAGGTGCAATGAACGGCATCGGTGAACGCGCGGGCAACTGTTCACTGGAAGAAGTGATCATGGCGATCAAGGTGCGCAAAGACATCATGAACGTGCACACCCGCATCAATCACAACGAAATCTGGCGCACCAGCCAGACCGTCAGCCAGATTTGCAACATGCCGATCCCGGCTAACAAGGCGATTGTTGGAACCGGCGCGTTCGCCCACTCCTCCGGTATTCACCAGGACGGCGTGCTGAAAAACCGTGAAAACTACGAAATCATGACTCCGGAATCCATCGGCCTGAACCAGGTTCAGCTGAACCTGACCTCCCGTTCCGGTCGTGCGGCAGTGAAACACCGGATGGAAGAGATGGGCTATCAGGACAGCGATTACAACATGGATCAGCTTTACGACGCGTTCCTGAAGCTGGCCGACAAGAAAGGCCAGGTATTCGATTACGACCTGGAAGC
This sequence comes from Enterobacter sp. 50588862, assembly GCF_001462935.1. Classification (NCBI taxonomy): domain Bacteria; kingdom Pseudomonadati; phylum Pseudomonadota; class Gammaproteobacteria; order Enterobacterales; family Enterobacteriaceae; genus Enterobacter; species Enterobacter sp. 50588862. Next base: position 203,396 of record NZ_LNHM01000036.1, on the reverse strand, counting down.
GCTGGCCTTCATCAACAAGCAGCAGGAAGAGCCAGAGCACTTCCGTCTGGACTACTTCAACGTGCAGTCCGGCTCCAGCGACATCGCTACCGCCTCGGTCAAGCTGGCCTGCGGTGATGAAATCAAAGCGGAAGCCGCCAACGGTAACGGCCCTGTGGATGCCATCTATCAGGCGATCAACCGCGTTACCGAGTACGACGTAGAGCTGGTGAAATACGACCTGACGGCAAAAGGGCACGGTAAAGACGCGCTGGGTCAGGTGGATATCGTCGTCAACTATAATGGCCGCCGTTTCCACGGTGTGGGCCTGGCGACGGATATTGTCGAATCCTCCGCGAAAGCGATGGTGCACGTCCTGAACAACATCTGGCGCGCCGCTGAAGTCGAAAAAGAGTTGCAACGCAAAGCTCAGAATAAAGAGAACAACAAGGAAACCGTGTAATGTCGAAGAACTACCATATTGCTGTGTTGCCGGGTGACGGTATTGGTCCGGAAGTGATGGCACAGGCGCTGAAAGTACTGGAAGCCGTTCGCTCGCGTTTTGCGATGAAAATTACCACCAGCCACTACGACGTGGGCGGTATTGCGATTGATAATCACGGAACGCCATTGCCGAAAACCACCGTTGAAGGCTGCGAAAATGCCGATGCCGTGCTGTTTGGCTCCGTCGGTGGCCCAAAATGGGAACACCTGCCGCCGGCAGAGCAGCCAGAGCGCGGCGCGCTCCTGCCGCTGCGTAAACATTTTAAGCTGTTCAGTAACCTGCGTCCGGCTAAGCTGTATCAGGGGCTGGAAGAGTTTTGTCCGCTGCGCGCGGATATCGCGGCCAACGGTTTCGACATCCTGTGCGTGCGTGAGCTGACGGGCGGGATCTACTTCGGTCAGCCAAAAGGTCGCGAAGGCAGCGGGCAGCACGAGAAAGCGTTTGATACCGAGGTGTACCACCGTTTTGAAATTGAACGTATCGCCCATATCGCCTTTGAATCTGCACGCAAGCGCCGCCATAAGGTGACCTCCATTGATAAGGCGAACGTGCTGCAGTCGTCCATTTTGTGGCGCGAGATCGTCAGTGAAGTCGCTAAGCAGTACCCGGACGTTGAGCTGTCGCATATGTACATCGACAACGCGACCATGCAGCTGATTAAGGATCCGTCCCAGTTTGACGTGCTGCTCTGCTCCAACCTGTTCGGCGATATTTTGTCTGACGAGTGCGCGATGATCACCGGCTCTATGGGCATGCTGCCATCCGCCAGCCTGAATGAAGAAGGCTTTGGCCTGTACGAACCGGCGGGCGGTTCCGCGCCGGATATCGCAGGCAAGAACATTGCGAACCCGATTGCGCAGATCCTCTCCCTGGCCCTGCTGCTGCGCTACAGCCTCGATGCAGGCGACGCAGCAACCGCAATTGAAAACGCCATTAACCGGGCGTTAGAAGAAGGCGTCCGTACCGGTGACTTAGCGCGCGGCACGGCAGCAGTCAGTACTGATGAAATGGGCGACATCATTGCCCGCTATGTCGCTGAAGGGGTGTAATCATGGCCAAGACGTTATATGAAAAATTGTTTGATGCGCATGTTGTCTACGAAGCGCCAAACGAAACCCCGCTGCTGTACATTGACCGCCACCTGGTGCACGAAGTGACCTCTCCACAGGCCTTCGACGGCCTGCGCGCGCACAAGCGTCCGGTGCGCCAGCCGGGTAAAACCTTTGCCACGATGGATCACAACGTCTCCACCCAGACCAAAGACATCAATGCTTCCGGCGAGATGGCGCGCATCCAGATGCAGGAGCTGATCAAGAACTGCAACGAATTTGGCGTGGAGCTGTACGACCTGAACCACCCGTATCAGGGCATCGTCCACGTGATGGGACCTGAGCAGGGTATTACGCTGCCGGGCATGACCATCGTCTGCGGCGACTCCCATACCGCGACCCACGGCGCGTTTGGCGCGCTGGCGTTCGGCATCGGCACATCGGAAGTTGAGCACGTTCTGGCGACGCAGACTCTGAAACAGGGCCGCGCCAAAACCATGAAGATTGAGGTGAAGGGCAAAGCCGCGCCGGGTATCACCGCGAAAGATATCGTGCTGGCGATTATCGGCAAAACCGGCAGCGCAGGCGGTACCGGTCACGTGGTGGAATTCTGCGGTGAAGCCATTCAGGCGCTGAGCATGGAAGGCCGTATGACCCTGTGCAACATGGCGATTGAGATGGGTGCTAAAGCAGGCCTGGTCGCACCGGACGAAACCACCTTCAACTATGTGAAAGGCCGTCTGCACGCGCCGAAAGGTCAGGATTTTGACGACGCGGTCGCGTACTGGAAAACCCTGAAAACTGACGACGGTGCCACCTTTGATACCGTTGTCACGCTGCAGGCAGAAGAGATTGCGCCGCAAGTCACCTGGGGTACCAATCCTGGCCAGGTCATCTCCGTCAACGACAGCATTCCTGACCCGGCTTCCTTCGCCGATCCGGTCGAACGCGCCAGCGCGGAAAAAGCGCTGGCCTATATGGGGCTGAAACCCGGCGTACCGCTGACCGACGTGAACATTGATAAGGTGTTTATCGGCTCCTGCACCAACTCCCGTATCGAGGATTTACGCGCGGCGGCAGAGATTGCCAAAGGTCGCAAAGTGGCGCCGGGCGTGCAGGCGCTGGTGGTTCCAGGCTCCGGTCCGGTGAAAGCCCAGGCGGAAGCGGAAGGACTGGATAAGATCTTTATCGAAGCAGGCTTCGAATGGCGCCTGCCGGGCTGCTCCATGTGTCTGGCGATGAACAACGACCGCCTGAATCCGGGCGAGCGCTGCGCCTCCACCAGCAACCGTAACTTTGAAGGCCGTCAGGGCCGGGGTGGACGCACCCACCTGGTCAGCCCGGCAATGGCCGCCGCTGCGGCAGTCACCGGCCATTTCGCCGATATTCGCAGCCTGAAATAAGGAGACAATCATGGCAGAGAAATTTACCCAACATACGGGCCGTGTTGTCCCGCTGGACGCCGCTAACGTCGATACGGACGCGATCATTCCGAAGCAGTTTTTGCAGAAAGTAACCCGCACCGGTTTTGGCGCACACTTGTTCAACGACTGGCGTTTTCTGGACGACAAAGGCGAAGTGCCAAACCCGGAGTTCGTCCTGAACTTCCCGGAATACAAAGGTGCATCCATTCTTCTGGCGCGGGAAAACTTCGGCTGCGGCTCCTCGCGTGAGCATGCGCCCTGGGCGCTGACCGACTACGGCTTTAAGGTGGTTATCGCCCCGAGCTTCGCGGATATCTTCTACGGCAACAGCTTCAACAACCAGTTGCTGCCGGTGACGCTGAGCGACGAGCAGGTCGATGAACTGTTCGCGCTGGTTAAGGCAAATCCGGGGATGGCGTTTGAGGTGGATCTGGAAGCGGAAGTGGTGAAAGCCGGGGATAAGACCTACAGCTTCAGCATTGATGCCTTCCGTCGCCACTGCATGTTGAACGGTCTGGACAGCATTGGCCTGACGCTCCAGCACGAGGACGCCATCTCAGCGTACGAGAAAAAACAGCCTGCATTTATGGGCTAAAGGCAATGGCCCGCAGGGCGCGGGCCATTGATAAGGGTGCATTGAGGCTCAACCACTCTGGAGAGGCGGGGACACTTCCCCCGCCAATACCGCTAACGTTTCGCTTCGTAAGCCAACACTGCCGCCAGCTCTGTTTTCTCCTGTCTGAAGTGCAACTCACACAGCGAATCACGCACCATCCAGGTGAAGATCAATAGCGTCGTACAGATCAGAAACAAACCTAACAGCAGAGTACGTTTTGGCATTCCAGCCTCCTTATTGCTTTTCGGCAATGAAGAGACTAACCTCGCAATGTTGGTTGTGAAGTTGGTCTCCCCATCAGTTTTTTGATGTGGGACTCTCCACTGTTTGCCTCTTGCGAAAGCCTGAGGCAAACAGCCTCAAGCACCCGTCACGCACTCTATGCGCCTTCTCTGTATCTGTCAGAAAATCGTTTCATTTCGTGAAGCCGCCTTCCAGAATCAAACATCCTTGACCCGGCAGGTCAGCCCAAGCGTTACCACCGAAATCGCCGCAATCATCCAGTAAACCGAGGCATGACCATAACTTTGCGCCAGCGCGCCCTGAATCACTCCCGCCAAAATAACGCCCGTCGAAATACTGTTGGTAAAAAGCGTTGTCGCAGAGCCGGCGCGGCCGGGCATGAGATCCTGGAACCAGAGCATGCCGATCCCGGCAACGATGCCAATAAACACGGCATTAAACAGCTGCAGCGCCAGCAACGCTTCACGCGAATGGAAAAGGAGCAGCCCCGCGTAGAACAGCACCCCAGCCGCCACGGCAACGATCATCATCCGACGCTTTCCGAAGCGCTTAACGTAATACCCCGCCAGAATCATCGCCGGAATTTCCAGCCCGGCGGCGGTCCCCATTAAGATCCCCGCAAGCTTGTCCGGTAGGCCTAGATCGCTGCTGATCCACAGCGGCATATCAATAATGTACATGGTGTTGCAGGTCCACATCAGCGTGGAGGCGATAAACAGCATCCGCACGTTTTTATCCTGCCAGCCGCTCACCTGAGTGATGGGCTTATCCGTCGTCTGCTCAACCCGGGCGACAGACGGCAGCGCAAAGGCAATCAGAGCCAGACTGATAATAAAAATGCCTGCCGCGATAGAAAACATGACCGTAAAGCCATAGTTCAGCGCCAGCATGAAGGCCAGCGGCGGGCCGATGACCCACGCCAGCGAGAGCTGTGCGCGCATCACCGAGCTGAACATCACCACCTCTCGCGCCGAGCTGTCGGCGTATTCACGGGCCAGCGCGAACAGCTGCGGCATGGCGGTGTTCGCCAGAGAGGCCAGCAGCACGCCGCAGGTGATGAGCGTCAGGTAATGACGGTTAAAGGCAAAAAGCAGCGCGTTGCCCACGGCCATGGCGCAGCAAAAGAGGATCAGCCTGCGGCGATCGCCCTGGCTGTCGGATCGTTTCGCCAGCCCCAGGCTAACGAGGATCCCGGCAATTGCGTTAACGGTATAAAACAGGCCCACCCAAAACGGCTGCGCCCCCACCTCGCGGCTGAGAAACAGGCTCAGCGTCGGTGCCTGTAGCGCACCGGCCACGCCCATCATGAAGGCCACCAGCATAAAAGCAGCGTACACGCCATTCAGGCGGCGCCCCATCGTCATCAACCACAGCATGCGCAAGTCCTTGTGAAAGCGAATCGAAATTGGGTGAAAGAATAAACGAAAAAAGCCAGCAAAAACATTTTGCTGGCGGGTGATAAACACCAATACTCAGTCACACATGATCGAGGCGAGTTAGCGAGAAGAGGTCGGTTTCATAACGTCCCACTGCATCAGATCTTCCAGGATTCTCAGCCGTTGCTCTGCACACTGGCGGGCCAGCCAGGACACTCCCTTTGTCGCTGAAAAGTACTGCTGATAAAACTGACGTGCGGTAGACCTCTTCATAATTTACCTCCTCACTTCATCGGGAAGCATTATTGGCTTAATATAGGGATTAATAAATTGCTGATTTTTTGTCAGGAGTTCCTCTTTTATGCCATCCGGTCGACTGCAACAACAATTCATTCGTCTGTGGCAGTGCTGCGAGGGTCAATCGCAGGAGACCACGCTTAACGAGCTGGCAGAACTCCTCAACTGCTCTCGCCGCCATATGCGCACGTTACTCAACACTATGCAGCAGCAGGGCTGGCTAAGCTGGGAGGCCGAGGCGGGACGCGGCAAGCGCTCACGCTTGACCTTCCTGTATACCGGCCTGGCGTTGCAGCAGCAGCGGGCGGAGGATCTGCTGGAGCAGGACCGCATCGATCAGCTGGTCCAGCTGGTGGGCGACAAAGCCGCCGTGCGCCAGATGCTGGTCTCACACCTGGGACGCAGCTTTCGTCAGGGACGCCACATTCTGCGGGTGCTCTACTATCGTCCGATGAAAAACCTGTTGCCCGGCACGGCATTGCGACGTTCTGAAACCCACATGGCCCGGCAGATATTCAGCGGTCTGACGAAAATAAATGAGGAAAACGGGGAACTGGAAGCGGATATCGCCCACCACTGGCAGCAGCTTTCCCCCCTGCACTGGCGTTTCTTTTTACGCCCGGGCATTCACTTCCACCATGGCCGCGAGCTGGAGATGCGTGACGTTATCGCCTCTTTAGAGCGCGCCCGCACGCTGCCGCTCTATTCGCATATCACGCGGATCCACTCCCCAACGGCCTGGACGCTGGATATTGAGCTGTCCCAGCCAGACAACTGGCTGCCGTGGCTTCTGGGCTACGTGCCCTCGATGATCCTGCCTGCCGAGTGGCGATCCCTGAACAATTTTTCCAGCCAGCCGATCGGTACAGGCCCCTACTCCGTTACGCGCAATAACAGCAATCAGCTGAAGATCCGCGCCTTTGATGACTATTTTGGCTATCGGGCGCTGATCGACGAAGTGAACGTCTGGGTGTTACCGGATCTCAACGAAGAGCTGAGCGCAGGCCTCACCCTGGAGGGGCCCACAACCAGCGAAAAGGCGTTCGAGAGTCGCCTGGAGGAGGGCTGCTACTATCTTCTTTTTGACAGCCGCAGCCACCGCGGAGCAAACCACGATGTCCGCAAGTGGATCAGCCATATTCTGGCCCCGGCTAACCTGATTTATCACGCTGAAGAGCAATACCAGACCTGGTGGTTTCCGGCCTATGGCCTGCTTCCGCGCTGGCACCATGCACAGCCGGTCCGCAGCGAGAAACCTGCCGGGCTGGAGACCATCACCCTCAGCTACTATCGCGATCACATTGAGCACCGGTTTATCGCGAGGATCATGAGCAAGCTGCTCGCGGCCGAAGGCGTGACGCTGGCGATACAGGAAGTCGATTATGATGAATGGCACCGGGGGGATGTCGTCAGCGATATCTGGCTCAACAGCGCGAACTTCACGCTGCCGCTGGATTTCTCGCTCTTTTCGCACCTGTATGAAGTGCCCCTCATTCAGCACTGCATCAGCCGGGACTGGCAGCAGGACGCCGCGAAGTGGCGGGCAGGAGAGATGGATCTGGCCGCGTGGTGCCAGGAGCTGCTGGCCGGGCAGACGATCGTACCGTTGATCCACCACTGGCTGCTGATCCAGGGGCAGCGCAGCATGCGCGGCCTGCGGATGAACACCCTGGGCTGGTTTGATTTTAAATCCGCCTGGTTTGCGCCGCCGGAGCCATAACGCTTTCGTAATATTCACCAAATCATTACAATAGCGCCGTTCTCAACGGGGTGCTGCATCACAGATGTGCGCTGAGATAATACCCGTCGAACCTGATCCGGATAACGCCGGCGAAGGGATTTGAGGCTGTTTCTCAAAATCCTTTGCCACTCAACCCTGAGGTGCAAAGTGTTAAAAAACGTTCTTCCTCTGCTGGCGCTGGTTGCGCTGCCTGTTTTTGCTAAGCCTGTTCTGACGGTCTACACCTACGACTCCTTCTCCGCCGACTGGGGCCCTGGCCCGGTCGTCAAAAAAGCCTTTGAAGCGGACTGCAACTGCGAGCTGAAGTTCGTGGCGCTGGAAGATGGCGTTTCGCTGCTCAACCGCCTGCGCATGGAAGGGAAAAACAGCAAGGCCGACGTGGTGCTCGGACTGGATAACAACCTGCTGGAGGCCGCCTCGCAAACCAAACTCTTTGCTAAAAGCGGTGTCGCGGCAGAGGCCGTTAACGTGCCGGGCGGCTGGAAAAACGACACCTTTGTGCCGTTCGACTACGGCTACTTTGCTTTCGTCTACGATAAAAACAAGCTGAAAAACCCGCCGAAGAGCCTGAAAGAGTTGGTGGAAAGCGACCAGAAGTGGCGCGTGATTTATGAAGATCCGCGGACCAGCACGCCGGGCCTGGGTCTGCTGATGTGGATGCAGAAAGTCTACGGAGACAAAACGCCGGAGGCGTGGCAAAAGCTGGCTGCGAAAACCGTTACGGTCACTAAAGGCTGGAGCGAAGCCTACGGCCTGTTCCTGAAAGGCGAAAGCGATCTGGTGCTGAGCTACACCACCTCTCCGGCCTATCATATTATTGCCGAGAAGAAAGATAACTACGCGGCTGCGAATTTCTCTGAAGGTCACTACCTGCAGGTTGAAGTGGCTGCCCGCACCGCCGCCAGCAAACAGCCGGAACTGGCCGAGAAGTTCCTGAAATTTATGGTCTCCCCGGCATTCCAGAACGCCATTCCGACGGGCAACTGGATGTACCCGGTTACCGACGCGACGCTGCCAGCAGGCTTTGAGCAGCTGAACAAACCGCAGACCGCGCTGGAATTTACGCCGCAGCAGGTTGCCGCTCAGCGTGCCGCATGGATAAGCGAATGGCAACGCGCCGTCAGCCGCTGATCCCCGGCTGGTTAGTTCCCGGACTGATTGCCGCCATACTGATGGTGGTCGTCAGTCTGGGAGCGTTTCTGGCGCTGTGGTTTAACGCGCCAGAGAGCGATCTGCTCGCGCTCTGGCACGATAGCTATCTCTGGCACGTTATCCGTTTCTCCTTCTTGCAGGCGTTTCTTTCCGCGCTGCTGTCAGTCATCCCGGCCATTTTCCTTGCGCGCGCCCTCTATCGCAGACGTTTCCCCGGCAGGCTAGCCCTGCTGCGCCTGTGCGCCATGACGCTGATCCTGCCCGTGCTGGTGGCCGTCTTTGGCATCCTGAGCGTATACGGTCGCCAGGGCTGGCTGGCCTCCCTCTTCGCGTCTTTAGGCCTGGAATGGACCTTCTCTCCCTACGGGCTGAAGGGCATCCTGCTGGCACACATTTTCTTCAATATGCCGATGGCGACGCGCCTCTTTTTGCAGGCGCTGGAGAACATACCCGGCGAGCAGCGCCAAATTGCGGCCCAGCTCGGCATGCGCGGATGGTCATTCTTCCGCTTTGTCGAATGGCCGTGGCTGCGACGCCAGATTGCCCCGGTGGCCGCGCTGATCTTTATGCTCTGTTTCGCCAGCTTTGCGACCGTGCTTTCTCTCGGCGGCGGCCCGCAGGCCACCACCATTGAGCTGGCGATCTATCAGGCATTAAGTTACGACTACGATCCGGGCCGCGCCGCGTTGCTGGCGATCGTACAAATGGTGTGCTGCCTGGCGCTGGTGTTACTCAGCCAGCGGCTGAGCAAAGCGATCCCCGCAGGAAGCAATAATCTTTCTGGCTGGCGCGATCCGCAGGACAGCCTGCACAGCCGCATCTCGGACGTGATGCTGATTGCGCTGGCGCTCCTGCTTCTGCTGCCGCCGCTGCTGGCCGTGATCGCCGATGGCCTCAACCGGAATGTGGTATCGGTACTTCAACAGCCGGTCCTGTGGCAAGCCACATGGACCTCATTGCGTATCGCGCTGGCAGCCGGGCTAGTGTGCGTGACGCTCACCATGATGCTGCTCTGGAGCAGCCGCGAGCTGTACGCGCGACATGCCCGTAAAGCCGGACACGCGCTGGAACTGACGGGCATGCTGATCCTGGCGATGCCGGGCATTGTGCTGGCGACCGGCTTCTTTTTACTGTTTAACAGCACCATCGGCCTGCCGGAAAGCGCCGACGGCATCGTCATTTTTACCAACGCCTTAATGGCCATACCGTACGCGCTGAAGGTGCTGGAAAACCCGATGCGGGATGTTAACAGCCGGTACAGCGCCCTGTGCCAGTCCCTTGGCATTATGGGCTGGCGGCGGCTGAAAGTGGTCGAACTACGCGCCCTGAAGCGGCCGCTCGCCCAGGCGATGGCCTTCGCCTGCGTGCTGTCGATTGGGGATTTTGGCGTGGTGGCCCTCTTTGGCAACGAGGATTTCCGCACGCTGCCTTTCTGGCTTTATCAGCAAATTGGCTCCTATCGCAGCCAGGACGGCGCGGTCACGGCACTTTTACTGCTGGTGCTGTGCTTTGCGTTATTTACCGTTATCGAACAACTCCCGGGGCGTGATGTTAAAACTGACTGATGTAACCTGGCTTTACCAGCATCTGCCGATGCGTTTTACCCTCTCCGTTCGTCAGGGAGAGCGAATTGCGGTGCTTGGCCCAAGCGGGGCCGGTAAAAGTACCCTGCTCAATTTGATTGCCGGTTTTTTGCAGCCTGTCAGCGGGTCGATAGTCATTGATAATGGCGAGTATACCTACGCTCCGCCGGCTAAGCGCCCGGTGTCGATGCTGTTTCAGGAAAACAATCTGTTTAATCACCTTACGGTGTGGCAGAACATCGCGCTGGGAATCGATCCGGGGTTAAAACTCAATGCTGCGCAGCGTCAGAAGCTGGAGGTGATTGCCGAACAAATGGGCCTGTCCGCGTTGATTTCAAGACTGCCCGGTGAGCTTTCCGGCGGCCAGCGTCAGCGCGTGGCGCTGGCACGTTGTCTGGTGCGCGAGCAGCCGCTGCTGCTGCTCGACGAACCCTTTTCGGCACTCGACCCGGCCCTGCGCCAGGAGATGCTCTCGCTGGTGGAAGAGGTTTGCCAGCGCCAGCAGATCACGATGCTGATGGTTTCGCACAGCATTGAAGATGCCGCACGCATTGCACCGCGATCGGTAGTGATCGCGGAGGGACGGATTTTGTGGGATGGAGAAACAGAAGAACTTCTGAGTGGTAACACGGGGGCGTCTTCATTGTTGGGCATTCGTGCGGTCTGACGCCCTCACCCTGGCCCTCTCCCACGGGGAGAGGGAAAACACCTTAACGGCTCACCACCTTCAACAGGATCTCGCCGTACACCGGCATCAGCGGGTGACGAATCAGCGCAACCAGCGCCACCACCGCCACGCCCAGCGTCAGCGGGGCCAGCCAGAGCAGGCGCGTGCGCGGGAGATAGTGCGTCAGGCGATCGACGCTGGCTTTCGCGCTGCGCCATAGCCGCCAGCAGAGCCAGACCGCCAGCCACAGCAGCACCGCCGTTCCCAGCAGCAGCCACTTGAACTCACCGCTTTGCATACCGTCAGGGATATCAATGGCCGCACCCGCGAGGATCCCCGGCAGGAAGTAAAACGGCGGCCAGAATACGCAGCCGATAATGTTCGGCACCACGAATTTTGCGACGGGCAGATCCAGCATCCCCGCCACCATCGGCACCAGCGGACGCGTTGGCCCGACAAAGCGGCCTACCAGAATGGTGAACATGCTGTGCTGGTGCAGCGCATGTTCGGTTTTATCCAGCAGCGCTTTGTTCTTTTTCATGAACGACCAGCGGTGCAGCGGCTTCTTAAAGCGCCAGCCCAGCCAGAAGGAGATCCAGTCCCCCAGCAGGCAGCCGATAATCCCGGCCAGCCACGCCTGCCAGAAATTGACCTCACCGCTGCCTATAAGCGCCCCAAGCCCCGCCATCATCACGGTGCCGGGCAGGATCAGCCCAACCAGCGCCAGCGATTCCAGAAACGCCACCAGCGCCACAGCGATGAGCGAGTACATAACGGACTGGGTAATAAAGTGTTCCAGCAATGCCTGCATAACTATTCCGGTCAGAAAACGAATCAGCGATTCTGCTTAGCGCCCCGCACCGCGTCAAGGCATCAATTGTCTGAATAGTTTACAGGATGCTCCTGAAGTTCACCTGAATGTTTACCGTTTATTCACATCCCGCGCGGAATTCACTGGGACTGGCGCCGGTGCACTTCTTAAACACGCGAGAGAAATAGAGCTGATCTTCAAAGCCCACGTTGCGTCCGACGGTCGCGATAGGCATCCGGGTGGTGCTGAGCAACAGCTTTGCCTGGCTGATGCGCTGATCCTCACGCCAGCTGAGCACGCTCACGCCAAGCTGCTGGCGGAACAAGTGTGACAGGCGGGACGGCGAAAGACAGACGTGCTGGGCAACGCTGGCGATATCAAACTGGCTGTCGGCCAGATGGTCGCTGATGTACTGGCAGGCGTCGCGGACGCGGTTATCCAGCGGCGGGTTAAGCGACTCGTTGATCGCCTCCATGCGGCGCAGCAGCACCTGCTCAAGCAGGTTGATCGCCAGCAGTTCGGCATAGCGCCCGCCCGCCTGCCCCGCCTCAATAATTTGTGCGAACAGTTCACGAAACTGCGCCAGATGCGCCTCATCCGGACGATAAAAACCGGTTTGCGCGAAAATAGCCGGCCATGAGAGCCACTCCTGCCAGTAGGCGCGCGGGCGGAAATAGACCCACTGGTGATACCACTCTTTGGCGTCCGGGTGACGCCCGTAGTGGTGGATCTCCCCCGGCGGGAACAGCAGCATATCGCCCGGGCGGCAAACAAACTGCCGATCGCCGTTTTTTATCACCCCTTCCCCGCGTACGGTCAGGTTCAGAATATACCCTTTCATGCCGAGCGGCCGGTCGACGTAAAAATCGAGATACCCCTCGGCCTCAATTGGCGTCAGCCCCGCCACCAGATGGGCGTTGAATGAGTATCCCGGCAGCAGGGGATCGTTTTGCGGTTCGGCCATAGATTCAGTTCTCCCAAGGGTCCTGAAGGAAACCATTTGTCCATATCGTTAAAAGCAGTATAAAAATGGCCTGCGAAAAGATCCAAAAAGCATCACGCCTCTTTTACGTCCGCCATATTTCAGCCTTTTCCCCTGATTTTTCTGCCGACACGGGCAGAGAAGCAGTAACAAAAGTGTCTATAAGTGCGGCAGAAATGTCCACATTGAATATTTGCACGGCGTCACACTTTCCGTCGTAACAGCAATTTAGTCCATAAGATTAGCGGATCCTGCCTGACGATTTTTATCCCCAGTCTCTAATGTTCTTCCATACCTGTTTCGGATGGAGCAACACCATGGCAATTGCAATTGGCCTCGATTTTGGCAGCGACTCGGTTCGCGCGCTGGCAGTGGACTGTACGACTGGCCAGGAGATAGCAACCAGCGTTGAGTGGTATCCGCGCTGGCAAGAGGGGCGCTACTGCGATGCGCCAAACAACCAGTTCCGTCACCACCCGCGCGATTACATTGAATCGATGGAAGCGGCGATCAAAACCGTGCTGGCTGAACTGACTGACGCCCAGCGGGCCGACGTCGTGGGGATTGGCGTCGACAGCACCGGTTCAACGCCAGCCCCGGTGGACGCTGAAGGCCGCGTGCTGGCGCTGCGCCCGGAGTTTGCCGACAACCCGAACGCCATGTTCGTGCTTTGGAAAGACCATACCGCCGTGGAAGAGGCGGAAGCCATCACCCGCTTATGCCATCAGCCGGGCAAAACCGACTACTCGCGCTACATCGGCGGCATCTACTCCAGCGAATGGTTCTGGGCCAAAATCCTGCACGTTACCCGCGCGGACGCTTCGGTCGCCCAGGCCGCGGCATCCTGGATTGAGCTGTGCGACTGGGTTCCCGCCCTGCTCTCCGGCACCACTCGCCCGCAGGATATCCGCCGCGGCCGCTGCAGCGCCGGGCATAAATCCCTGTGGCATGAAGGTTGGGGCGGTCTTCCTCCGGCAGCGTTCTTCGATGAACTTGACCCGATCATCAACAAAAATCTGAAATACCCGCTCTTTACCGACACCTTCACCGCCGATATTCCGGTCGGCACGCTCTGCGAAGAGTGGGCGACGCGCCTCGGCCTGCCGCAAAACGTGACCATTTCCGGCGGCGCGTTCGACTGCCACATGGGCGCCGTGGGCGCGGGTGCGCAGCCTAACACGCTGGTGAAAGTGATTGGCACCTCCACCTGCGACATTCTGACGGCAGATAAAGCCAGCGTCGGCGACCGCGCGGTGAAAGGGATCTGCGGCCAGGTTGACGGCAGCGTGGTGCCAGATTTTATCGGCCTCGAAGCCGGTCAGTCCGCATTTGGCGATATCTACGCCTGGTTTGGCCGCGTGCTGGGTTGGCCGCTGGATCGGCTGGCGGAAACGCACCCTGAACTGAAAACCCAGATAGCCGGGAGCAAAAAGCAGCTTCTGCCGCAGCTCACCGAAGCCTGGGCAAAAAATCCGTCTCTCGACCACCTGCCGGTGGTGCTGGACTGGTTTAACGGTCGCCGCACGCCGTTTGCCAACCAGCGCCTGAAAGGGGTGATTACCGATCTCAACCTGGCGACCGATGCCCCGGCGCTGTTCGGCGGTCTTATTGCCGCCACCGCGTTCGGCGCGCGCGCCATTATGGAGTGCTTCACCGAACAGGGCATCGACGTGAACAACGTGATGGCGCTGGGCGGTATCGCCCGTAAAAACCCGGTGATTATGCAGGCCTGCTGCGACGTGCTGAACCGTCCGCTGCAGATTGTGGCCTCCGATCAGTGCTGCGCGCTGGGCGCCGCGATTTTCGCTGCCGTGGCCGCAGGCGTTCATGCGGATATCCCGACCGCGCAGCAGCACATGGCAAGCGCCGTCGAAAACACGCTCCAGCCGCGTGTCCAGCAGGCACAACGCTTTGAACAGCTTTATCAGCGCTACCAGCAATGGGCAAAAAGCGCCGAGCTTCACTATCTCCCTGTCGCCGCCCCGGCCAAAAGCACCGCGGACACTACGGCAACCCTGACCCATTAAGGACACGATGATGACCATTTTTAATAATTATGAAGTGTGGTTTGTGATTGGCAGCCAGCATCTGTACGGACCGGAAGCGCTGCAGCAGGTAACGAAACACGCGGAGCACGTGGTTAACGCGCTTAACGCGGAAGCCAAACTGCCGTGCAAACTGGTGCTGAAGCCGCTGGGTACGACGCCGGACGAAATCACCAATATCTGCCGTGACGCCAACTACGACGACAAATGCGCCGGCCTGGTCGTGTGGCTGCACACCTTCTCACCGGCCAAAATGTGGATCAACGGCCTGGCAATCCTCAACAAACCGCTGCTGCAGTTCCACACTCAGTTCAATGCCTCCCTGCCGTGGGACAGCATCGACATGGACTTTATGAACCTGAACCAGACCGCGCACGGCGGCCGCGAGTTCGGCTTCATCGGTGCGCGCATGCGCCAGCAGCACGCTGTGGTCACCGGCCACTGGCAGGACGGCAAGGCGCAACAGCGTATCGGCTCCTGGATGCGTCAGGCGGTCTCTAAGCAGGATACCCGCCACCTGAAAGTGGTGCGTTTCGGCGACAACATGCGTGAAGTGGCGGTGACCGACGGCGATAAAGTCGCGGCGCAGATCAAGTTCGGCTTCTCCGTGAATACCTGGGCGGTGGGCGACCTGGTGCAGGTGGTGAATGACATCAGCGACGGCGACGTGAGCGCGCTGGTGGACGAGTACGAAAGCAGCTACCGCCTGACGCCTGCGGCGCAAGTTAACGGCGACAAGCGTCAGAACGTGCTGGATGCCGCACGTATTGAGCTGGGCATGAAGCGTTTTCTGGAACAGGGCGGCTTCCATGCCTTTACCACCACCTTTGAAGATCTCCACGGCCTGAAACAGCTCCCGGGTCTGGCGGTACAACGTCTGATGCAGCAGGGCTACGGCTTTGCGGGCGAAGGCGACTGGAAAACTGCCGCTCTGCTTCGCATCATGAAGGTGATGTCGACCGGTCTGCAGGGCGGCACCTCCTTTATGGAGGACTACACCTACCACTTCGAGAACGGCAACGATCTGGTGCTCGGTTCGCACATGCTGGAAGTGTGTCCCTCCATCGCGGTTGAAGAGAAACCGATCCTTGACGTGCAGTACCTCGGCATCGGCGGCAAAGCGGATCCGGCCCGTCTGATCTTCAACACCCGTACCGGTCCGGCCATCAACGCCAGCCTGATCGACCTCGGCGACCGCTTCCGCCTGCTGGTGAACTGTGTCGATGCGGTTGAAACTCCGCACTCTCTGCCGAAGCTGCCGGTCGCCAATGCCCTGTGGAAAGCGCAGCCGGACCTGCCAACCGCGTCAGAGGCGTGGATCCTGGCGGGTGGCGCGCACCACACCGTCTTCAGCCACGCGCTGGACCTGAACGATATGCGCCAGTTTGCCGAGCTGCACGATATCGAGCTGACCGTGATTGATAACGACACCCGTCTGCCAGCCTTTAAAGACGCGCTGCGCTGGAACGAAGTCTATTACGGTTCAAAACGCTAAGTACGTAATGCCCGGTGGCGCTGCGCTCGCCGGGCAGGGAGACAACGATGTTAGAAGATCTCAAACGTCAGGTACTTGAAGCCAACCTGGCGCTGCCAAAACATAACCTGGTGACCCTGACCTGGGGCAACGTCAGCGCCGTTGACCGGGAAAAAGGGGTATTCGTGATCAAGCCTTCGGGCGTGGATTACACGGTGATGACCGCAGAGGATATGGTCGTGGTCAGCATCGAAACGGGTGAAGTAGTGGAAGGTAACAAAAAACCGTCGTCCGATACGCCCACCCACCGTCTGCTGTATCAGTCCTTCCCGACTATCGGCGGCATCGTGCATACCCATTCGCGTCACGCGACCATCTGGGCGCAGGCGGGCCAGTCCATTCCGGCCACCGGCACCACCCACGCGGACTACTTTTACGGCACCATTCCCTGCACGCGTCTGATGACCGATGCGGAGATTAACGGTGAGTACGAATGGGAAACCGGGAACGTGATCGTCGAAACCTTTGAAAAACAGGGGATCGACGCGGCGCAAATGCCCGGCGTACTGGTGCATTCCCACGGCCCGTTTGCCTGGGGTAAAAACGCGCAAGACGCGGTGCATAACGCGATAGTGCTGGAGGAAATCGCCTACATGGGGATCTTCTGCCGCCAGCTGGCACCGCAGTTGCCGGATATGCAGCAAACCCTGCTGGATAAACACTACCTGCGCAAGCACGGCGCGAAGGCCTATTACGGACAATAAACTGTATATATCCCCAGCATAAAACATTCAACCAGGCTATAATCAGGCCTGGTTTTGTTTTATGGGATGGCGGCGTGGCACAGGCGCAAGAAGGCTTTTTACTGACCCGACACTGGCGGGATACCCCTCAGGGCACCGAGGTTGCGTTCTGGCTGGCGACAGATAACGGCCCGCTGCACGTTACGCTTCCTCCTCAGGAATCCGTGGCGTTTATCCCTGAACATTACGTCGAGAAGGTAAAACAACTGCTGCGCGATGAGAACGGCTGGCGCCTCACTCCTCTTGAGCTAAAAGATTTCCATCGTCAGCCGGTGTATGGCCTATACTGCCGCGCCCATCGCCAACTGATGCGCTACGAAAAATTACTACGCGAAGCGGGCGTGACGCTCTACGAAGCGGACATTCGTCCGCCGGAACGCTTTCTGATGGAGCGGTTTATTACCGCCCCCGTCTGGGTTGACGGCGCTGAGCAAAACGGCACCCTTATCAACGCTCGCCTGAAGCCTAATCCGCATTATCGCCCCCCGCTAAAGTGGGTTTCCCTGGATATCGAAACCACCCGTCACGGCGAGCTATACTGCATCGGCCTGGAAGGCTGCGGGCAGCGGGTTGTCTATATGCTCGGGCCGCCGAACGGCGATGCGTCCGCGCTCGATTTTCAGCTTGAGTACGTCAACAGCCGACCGCAGCTGCTGGAGAAGCTTAACCAGTGGTTTGCCGAGCACGACCCGGACGTGCTGATCGGCTGGAACGTGGTGCAGTTTGACCTGCGCGTACTGCAAAAACACGCAGAGCGGTATCGCATCCCACTGATGCTCGGGCGCGGAAATATGGAGCTGGAGTGGCGCGAGCACGGCTTTAAGAACGGCGTGTTCTTTGCGCAGGCCAACGGCCGCCTGATTATCGACGGCATCGAGGCGCTGAAATCCGCGTTCTGGAATTTCTCCTCCTTCTCTCTGGAAGCGGTAGCGCAGGAATTGCTCGGTGAAGGCAAATCCATCGACAATCCGTGGGACCGCATGGACGAGATTGACCGGCGCTTCAACGAAGACAAACCGGCGCTCGCCACCTATAACCTGAAAGACTGCGAGCTGGTGACGCAGATATTCCACAAAACCGAGATCATGCCGTTCCTGCTGGAGCGCGCGACGGTAAATGGCCTCGCGGCTGACAGGCACGGCGGCTCGGTAGCCGCCTTTAGCCACCTCTATTTCCCACGAATGCACCGTGCGGGCTATGTTGCGCCCAACCTCGGGGACGTACCGCCGCAGGCCAGCCCCGGCGGCTACGTGATGGACTCCCGCCCAGGACTGTATGATTCGGTTCTGGTGCTGGACTACAAAAGCCTCTACCCGTCAATTATCCGCACTTTCCTTATTGACCCGGTGGGGCTGGTGGAGGGGATGGCGCAGCCAGACGATACGCACAGCACCGAAGGTTTTCTCGGGGCACGCTTCTCGCGCGAAAAACACTGTCTGCCGGAGATTGTGGGGAACATCTGGCACGGCCGCGACGAGGCGAAACGTCATGGCAACAAGCCGCTCTCGCAGGCCCTGAAAATTATTATGAACGCTTTCTACGGCGTGCTGGGTACCAGCGCCTGCCGCTTCTTCGATCCGCGTCTGGCGTCGTCCATCACCATGCGCGGACACGACATCATGCGTCAGACCAAAGCGCTGATTGAATCCCGGGGCTATGACGTTATCTACGGCGACACGGATTCAACCTTTGTGTGGCTTAAGGGCGCACATTCAGAAGACGACGCCTCACGAATCGGCAAAGAACTGGTGGCCTTCGTAAACGACTGGTGGCAGGAACATTTGCAAAAAGAGCGGTTAACCAGCGCATTAGAACTGGAATTTGAAACCCATTTTGCCCGTTTTTTAATGCCCACCATCCGCGGAACCGACCAGGGCAGCAAGAAGCGCTACGCCGGGCTGATCCAGGAGGGTGAAAAGCAGAGAATGGTCTTTAAAGGCCTGGAGACGGTGCGCACTGACTGGACGCCGCTGGCACAGCAGTTCCAGCAGACGCTCTATCTGCGGATCTTCCGCAACGAGCCCTATCAGGACTACATCCGCGAAACCATCGCCAGCCTGATGGCCGGCGAGCTGGATGACCAGCTGGTATATCGCAAGCGCCTGCGCCGCCCGCTGGCGGAGTACCAGCGCAACGTCCCGCCCCACGTGCGCGCCGCGCGCCTGGCGGACGAAGAGAATGTACGCCGGGGCCGCGCGCCGCAGTATCAGAATCGGGGGACGATAAAATACGTCTGGACAACGAACGGGCCGGAGCCCGTTGATTACCAGCAGTCGCCTCTCGATTACGATCACTACCTGACCCGCCAGCTTCAGCCGGTTGCGGAGGGAATTTTACCGTTCATCGACGACGATTTTGCTACACTTGTGACAGGGCAACTTGGCCTATTTTGACGCGTGACGAAATGGCTGCCATCCAGTACCATAGCGCCCTTTCCATTCCCGGACCCATTTTTCGATGACCGTCTTTTTTGACGGGGGTCGAACTATTGCCTGCAATTAAAGATTAGAGCCGAACAACTATGCCTTTTACACTTGGTCAACGCTGGATCAGCGATACAGAAAGCGAACTTGGATTAGGAACCGTCGTTGCCGTCGATGCGCGCATGGTTACCCTCCTCTTCCCTGCTACCGGTGAAAACCGCCTGTACGCCCGCAATGACTCCCCTGTGACCCGCGTAATGTTCAATCCGGGCGACACCGTGACCAGCCACGAAGGCTGGCAGCTAAAGGTTGAAGACGTAAAAGAAGAGAATGGACTGCTCGCCTACATCGGAACGCGTCTTGATACCGACGAGACGAACGTCATCCTGCGTGAAGTGCTGCTCGACAGCAAACTGGTGTTCAGCAAGCCGCAGGACCGCCTGTTTGCCGGGCAAATCGACCGTATGGATCGCTTCTCCCTGCGCTACCGCGCGCGTAAGTTCCAGAGCGAACAGTACCGCATGCCGTGGAGTGGCCTGCGCGGCCAGCGCACCAGCCTGATCCCCCACCAGCTGAATATCGCCCATGACGTGGGCCGTCGCCATGCGCCCCGCGTGCTGCTTGCTGACGAAGTGGGCCTGGGTAAAACCATCGAAGCGGGCATGATCCTGCACCAGCAATTGCTCTCTGGCGCTGCCGAGCGCGTGCTGATTGTCGTGCCGGAAACCCTCCAGCACCAGTGGCTGGTGGAGATGCTGCGCCGCTTTAACCTGCGCTTCTCCCTGTTCGACGACGAGCGCTATGCCGAAGCGCAGCACGACGCGGACAACCCGTTTGAAACCGAACAGCTGGTAATCTGCTCGCTGGATTTCGTGCGCCGCAGCAAGCAGCGTCTTGAGCATCTGTGCGATGCCGAATGGGACCTGATGGTCGTCGACGAAGCGCACCACCTGGTGTGGAGCGAAGATGCCCCAAGCCGCGAATATATGGCGATTGAACAGCTTGCCGAGCGCGTGCCCGGCGTCCTGCTGCTGACCGCAACGCCGGAGCAGCTCGGTCTGGAAAGTCACTTCGCCCGTCTGCGCCTGCTCGATCCAAACCGTTTCCACGACTTCGCTCAGTTCGTGGAAGAGCAGAACAACTACCGTCCGGTTGCGGATGCCGTCGCGCTGCTGCTGGCGGGTAAACGTCTCTCAAACGATGAACTTAACACTCTGAGCGATCTGATTGGCGAGCAGGATATCGAACCGCTGCTGCAGGCTGCGAACAGCGACAGCGAGAATGCGGGGTCCGCGCGTAAAGAGCTGATCGACATGCTGATGGACCGTCACGGCACCAGCCGCGTGCTGTTCCGCAACACCCGTAACGGCGTGAAAGGGTTCCCGAAACGCGAACTGCACACCATCAAGCTCCCGCTGCCGACGCAGTATCAGACGGCGATTAAAGTCTCCGGCATTATGGGCGCGCGCAAAACTCAGGAAGAGCGCGCGCGTGACATGCTCTACCCGGAGCAGATTTATCAGGAATTTGAAGGTGATACCGGCACCTGGTGGAACTTCGACCCGCGCGTGGAGTGGCTGATGGGCTACCTGACCGCGCACCGCTCCCAGAAAGTGCTGGTGATCTGCGCCAAAGCCGCCACCGCGCTGCAGCTGGAACAGGTTCTGCGCGAGCGCGAAGGCATTCGTGCCGCCGTGTTCCACGAAGGCATGTCCATCGTCGAGCGCGACCGCGCGGCGGCGTGGTTCAGTGAAGAGGACAGCGGCGCGCAGGTGATGCTGTGCTCCGAAATCGGTTCTGAAGGGCGTAACTTCCAGTTCGCCAGCAATCTGGTGATGTTCGATCTGCCGTTCAACCCGGATCTGCTGGAGCAGCGTATCGGCCGTCTGGATCGTATCGGCCAGGCGCACGATATTCAGATCCACGTGCCGTACCTGGAAAAAACCGCTCAGTCGGTACTGGTGCGCTGGTTCCACGAAGGTCTGGATGCGTTTGAGCATACCTGCCCAACGGGCCGCACCATTTATGACCAGGTGCATGGCGATCTGATCGGTTACCTGGCCGCGCCGGAAAATACCGACGGTTTTGACGATCTGATTAAATCCTGCCGCGAGAAACATGAAGCGCTGAAGGCGCAGCTTGAACAGGGGCGCGACCGCCTGCTGGAGATCCACTCCAACGGTGGCGAAAAAGCGCAGGCGCTTGCCGAGAGCATTGAAGAACAAGATGACGACACCAGCCTGATCGGCTTCTCCATGAACCTGTTCGACATTGTCGGGATTAACCAGGACGATCGTGGCGAGAACCTGATCGTGTTAACCCCATCAGACCACATGCTGGTGCCCGATTTCCCGGGCCTGCCGGAAGATGGCTGTACCATCACCTTCGAGCGTGACGTGGCGCTGTCCCGCGAAGATGCTCAATTCATCACCTGGGAACACCCGCTGATCCGCAACGGGCTGGATCTGATCCTCTCCGGAGATACCGGCAGCAGCACCATCTCCCTGTTGAAAAACAAGGCGCTGCCCGTAGGCACGCTGCTGCTGGAGCTGATCTATGTTGTGGAAGCGCAAGCGCCGAAACAGCTGCAGCTCAACCGCTTCCTGCCGCCAACGCCGGTGCGTTTGCTGCTGGATAAAAACGGTACGAACCTGGCAGGACAGGTGGAGTTCGAAAGCTTCAACCGCCAGCTGAGCGCGGTGAACCGCCATACCGGCAGCAAGCTGGTGAACGCGGTCCAGCAGGACGTGCACGCCATTCTCCAGCAGGGCGAAATCCAGATTGAAAAAGCGGCCCGAGACCTGATTGACGCCGCGCGCAATGAAGCCGACGAGAAACTGTCTGCCGAGCTGTCCCGTCTGGAAGCGTTAAAAGCGGTCAATCCGAACATCCGCGACGACGAACTGGCGGCAATTGAAAGCAACCGTCAGCAGGTGCTGGAAAGCCTGAATCAGGCAGGCTGGCGTCTGGACGCCCTGCGTCTTATCGTTGTGACGCATCAGTAAACGGAGCGCAAGATGGTGATGGAGCCGTATAATCCGCCGCAGGATCCCTGGCTGGTCATTCTGTATCAGGATGAACACATTATGGTGGTCAACAAGCCGAGCGGCCTGTTGTCCGTGCCGGGCCGTCTGGATGAGCACAAGGACAGCGTGATGACGCGCATTCAGCGCGATTATCCGCAGGCCGAGTCCGTCCATCGCCTGGACATGGCCACCAGCGGCGTGATTGTGGTGGCGCTGAATAAAGCGGCGGAGCGCGAGCTGAAGCGTCAGTTCCGCGAGCGCGAGCCGAAGAAGCAGTATGTTGCCCGCGTCTGGGGCCACCCGGCGCAGGCGGAAGGGCTGGTGGATTTACCGCTGATCTGCGACTGGCCGAATCGGCCAAAGCAGAAGGTGTGTTATGAAACCGGTAAGGCCGCGCAGACCGAGTATGAAGTGCTTGAGTACGCGCCGGATAATACCGCGCGCGTCCTGCTTAAGCCGATTACCGGACGTTCACACCAGCTGCGCGTGCATATGCTTGCGCTGGGTCACCCGATTCTGGGTGACCGCTTCTACGCCCCGCCAGAGGCCCTGGCGTTAGCGCCACGCCTGCAGCTCCATGCGCAGACGCTTACCATCACCCACCCTACTTTCGGTAACGCGATGACGTTTAAAGCCCCGGTGGACTTCTGAAAAAAAAGCCCGACATTGTCGGGCTTTTTCTTATTTGAAACCTTTCTTCTCTTTAATGAGCTCGTACGCCTTCTGGATTTCCTGCGCTTTTTGCTTCGCCATCTCCATCATTTCCGGCGGTAAACCTTTCGCCACCAGCTTGTCAGGATGATGCTCGCTCATCAGCTTACGGTAGGCACGTTTAATCGTGGTTTGATCGTCCGTGGGCTTCACGCCAAGCACGTTGCAGGCATCTTCCAGCGTCGGGCCACGCTGCGCCTGCTGCCATGCACCGCCGGAAGACTGCTGGTGATAGCCGCCGCCAAACTGGGCGCCGCCCTGCATCATGCGCAGGAACTGATCAAACTGCATACGGGAGATACCCAGTTCTTCCGCAATAACGTACAGGACATCGCGTTCATTGGGGTGAAGCGAGCCGTCGGCAAACGCCGCCTGGATTTGGATTTCCAGAAACATCCGAATTAAATCAAAACGTCCGAAGCAGATGCTGCGGAACTGGCGCATCTTTTCACGCAGCGGATAGTTATCCGATTTACCGATGCGAAACGCATTCTGCGCCGCCAGGCGGGACTCACCATGCAGGTTCATGCGATCCATAAAAACGCTGGCAATCTGAATATCCGCTTCGGTCACGCGGCCTTTGGATTTGGTTAAGTGCCCCATGACCTCAAAGGTGGTGGAGAAAAAGAGCGACTGGCGCTCGCGCTGATTGGCAAACCAGGCCATTTTGCGGCTGCGTGCCTTATCAAACATATGGCCAATGATAAGCCCAAGCACAATTCCCCAGAACCCGGCACCCATGATGATGGCGAACGCAACGCCGATTATTTTACCCCAATACTGCATATACTCCCCGGATAGTCATATTCCCTGCCGACGCAACGTCATCATCACAGTGTTCAAGCCACGGTCAATTGAAGGACATCGCCTATAATTTGCTTTATCATACTCGTCATTCGATAGCGAGCCTAACACTCTGGCGCGCAAACGGGCAGGATTAACGCTGGTACTGCGCTGATGAGTAAGATAGTCTCTGAGCGTTTGTAAGCCGTAGCCACTGATGACGGAACAATAAAATATAACGTATGAAAAAACGTATCCCCACCCTCCTGGCCACAATGATTGGCTCCGCCCTGTACAGTCAACAGGGGCTGGCGGCCGATCTCGCCTCGCAGTGTATGCTTGGCGTCCCAAGTTATAATCGCCCACTGGTGGAGGGCGATACAAATAGCTTGCCGGTAACCATTACTGCCGATAGCTCCAAAGGTACTTATCCTGACAATGCCACGTTTACGGGCAATGTGGATATTAACCAGGGCAATAGCCGCCTGCAGGCTGATGAAGTGCAGTTGCACCAGAAGCAGCCGGAAGGCGCGGTCGAGCCGGTACGAACGGTGGATGCGCTGGGTAATGTGCACTATGACGACAATCAGGTCATCCTGAAAGGTCCGAAAGCCTGGTCAAACCTGAATACCAAAGATACTAACGTCTGGGAAGGTGATTACCAGATGGTGGGTCGCCAGGGACGCGGTAAAGCGGACCTGATGAAACAGCGCGGTGAAAACCGCTATACGATTCTGGAGAATGGCTCCTTTACATCATGTCTGCCGGGTTCAAATACCTGGAGCGTGGTCGGGAGCGAAGTTATCCATGACCGTGAAGAGCAGGTCGCAGAGATCTGGAACGCACGCTTTAAGCTGGGTCCGGTGCCGGTATTCTACAGCCCTTATCTCCAGCTTCCCGTGGGTGACAAGCGTCGCTCGGGCTTCCTGATCCCGAATGCCAAATACAGCACCACGAACTACTTTGAGTTCTACCTGCCGTATTACTGGAACATCGCGCCCAACATGGACGCCACGATCACGCCGCACTATATCCACAAGCGTGGCAACATCATGTGGGAAAACGAGTTCCGCTATCTGACTCAGGCCGGTGCTGGCCTGATGGAGCTGGATTATCTGCCGTCGGATAAGGTCTTCCAGGATGAGCACCCTACAGAAGGCGATAAACACCGCTGGCTATTCTACTGGCAGCATGCCGGAGTGATGGATCAGGTGTGGCGCTTTAACGTTGACTATACCAAAGTTAGCGACTCATCTTATTTTAACGACTTCTCGTCTAAATACGGTTCGAGCACGGATGGCTATGCCACGCAGAAGTTCAGCGTAGGCTATGCGGTGCAGAACTTTGATGCAACCGTCTCAACCAAACAGTTCCAGGTATTCTCTGACCAGTCCACGCCTACCTATGGTGCAGAGCCGCAGCTGGACGTTAACTGGTATCAGAATAATGTAGGTCCATTCGACACCCGGGTTTACGCTCAGGCGGTACATTTCGTGAACACGGATTCGGACATGCCGGAAGCTACGCGTGTTCACCTGGAGCCGACGATCAATCTGCCGTGGTCTAACAACTGGGCAAGCCTGAATACCGAAGCCAAGCTGATGGCGACGCACTATCAGCAAAAAAATGTTGATAATTACAACACCACGAACAATGCGCATCTGGAAGAGTCGGTTAACCGAACGCTCCCGCAGTTCAAAATGGACGGGAAGCTGATCTTCGAGCGTGATATGGGCCTGCTGGCGGATGGTTATACCCAGACGCTTGAGCCGCGTATGCAGTATTTGTACGTGCCATATCGCGATCAGAGCAAGATTCAGAACTACGACTCGTCTTTACTGCAGTCTGACTATAGCGGCCTGTTCCGTGACCGTACTTACGGCGGTCTGGACCGTATCGCCTCCGCTAACCAGTTAACGACCGGCGTCACAACACGCGTTTATGATGATGCCGCCGTTGAACGTTTTAACGTTTCTGTTGGTCAAATCTACTATTTCACCGAGTCACGTACCGGTGATGACAACATTAACTGGGAGAAGGACAACAAAACGGGCTCGCTGGTTTGGGCGGGAGACACGTACTGGCGCATGACTGACCGTTGGGGCCTGCGTGGTGGTGTGCAATATGACACTCGCCTCGATAATATCGCCACAAGCAGTGCCGCTATTGAGTACCGTCGCGATGAAGACCGCATGGTACAGTTGACGTATCGTTATGCCAGCCCGGAATATATTCAGGCAACATTGCCTTCTTATGCAGGCGCAGAACAGTATAAAGACGGCATCTCGCAGGTTGGTGGTGCAGCAAGCTGGCCTATCGCCGACCGCTGGTCAATCGTAGGCGCTTACTACTTTGACACCAACGCGAATAAGCCAGCGGACCAGATGGTTGGTCTGCAATATAACTCCTGCTGTTACGCGCTGCGCGTCGGTTACGAGCGTAAGCTTAACGGCTGGAACACTGTAAACAATCAGAGCAAATACGATAACGTGATTGGCTTTAATGTCGAACTGCGCGGCCTGAGCTCCAACTACGGCCTGGGCACGCATCAGATGCTGCGTTCGAACATTCTGCCGTACAGTAGTTCTTTGTAATGTGCTTGATTTACAACGTAATCCGCTTTGCGGTTAATTGAAATGGAAAAAGTATGAAGAACTGGAAAACGCTGCTGCTTGGTGTCGCTATGGTTGCGAATACCAGCTTCGCGGCCCCCCAGGTTGTTGATAAGGTCGCCGCTGTTGTTAACAACGGCGTCGTGCTCGAAAGTGACGTTGATGGTCTGATGAAATCCGTGAAGCTCAATTCGGGCGAAGCGGGTCAGCAACTTCCGGATGACGCCACGCTGCGCCACCAGATCCTGGAGCGTCTGATCATGGATCAGATTATCCTGCAGATGGGTCAGAAAATGGGCGTGAAGGTGACCGACGAGCAGCTCGATCAGGCTATCGCTAACATTGCAAAGCAGAACAACATGTCGCCGGACCAGATGCGCAGCCGTCTGGCCTATGACGGCATCAGCTACGCTACCTACCGTAACCAGATCCGTAAAGAGATGCTGATCTCGGAAGTGCGTAATAATGAAGTCCGTCGCCGCGTTACCATCCTGCCTCAGGAAGTGGATGCGCTGGCAAAACAGGTGGGCAACCAGAACGATGCGAGCACAGAGCTGAACCTGAGCCACATTCTGATCCCACTGCCAGAGAACCCAACGTCAGATCAGGCTGCTGAAGCAGAAAGTCAGGCACGTTCAATTGTCGATCAGGCGCGTAACGGCGGCGACTTTGGCAAGCTGGCTATCACCTACTCTGCTGACCAACAGGCCCTGAAAGGCGGCCAGATGGGCTGGGGACGTATCCAGGAGCTGCCATCTATCTTTGCTCAGGCGCTGAGCACGGCGAAGAAAGGCGATATCGTCGGTCCAATCCGTTCAGGGGTGGGCTTCCACATTCTGAAAGTGAACGATCTGCGCGGTCAGAGCCAGAATATCTCCGTGACTGAAGTTCACGCTCGCCACATTCTGCTGAAGCCGTCACCGATCATGACTGACGATCAGGCGCGTGCGAAGCTGGAGCAAATTGCCGCAGATATTAAGAGCGGTAAAACGTCGTTTGCCAATGCAGCGAAAGAGTTCTCTCAGGATCCTGGCTCTGCGAACCAGGGCGGCGATCTGGGCTGGGCGGCTGCGGACATTTACGATCCTGCCTTCCGCGATGCGCTGATGAAGCTGAATAAAGGCCAGATCAGTGCCCCGGTTCACTCTTCATTTGGCTGGCATCTGATCGAGCTGATGGACACCCGCAACGTGGACAAAACGGATGCGGCGCAGAAAGACAGAGCCTACCGTATGCTGTTTAACCGTAAGTTCTCCGAAGAAGCGGCAACCTGGATGCAGGAACAGCGCGCCAGTGCTTACGTGAAAGTCCTGAGCAACTAATGAAACAGCATCGTGTTGTTATCACTCCCGGCGAACCCGCCGGGATTGGGCCTGACCTCGTTGTCCAGCTCGCCCAGCGCAGCTGGCCAGTAGAATTGGTTGTCTGCGCGGATGCAACACTGTTACAAGACCGGGCGAATCTGCTCGGTCTGCCCTTAACGCTCATCCCCTACGTTGAAGGCCAACAGCCCGCACCACAGCAGGCCGGTACGCTCACTCTTCTTTCTGTTCCCCTTCGTACTCCCGTTGTTCCAGGCCAGCTCAGCACGGAAAATGGCCACTACGTCGTGGAAACCCTTGCCCGCGCCTGCGACGGTTGCCTGAAGGGCGAATTTGCCGCTCTGATTACCGGCCCCGTGCATAAGGGCGTCATCAACGAAGCGGGCATCCCTTTTACCGGGCATACGGAGTTCTTCGAAGAGCGCTCGCACAGCCCGAAAGTGGTGATGATGCTGGCGACGGAAGCGATGCGCGTTGCTCTCGTGACCACCCATCTACCGATCAAGGCCATTCCTGATGCCATCACCCCGGAACTGCTGCGGGAGATCATCGGGATCCTGCATCACGATCTGCAGACAAAATTCGGGATCCCGCAGCCGCATGTGCTGGTCTGCGGCCTCAATCCGCACGCCGGCGAAGGCGGGCACATGGGCACCGAAGAGATCGACACCATTATTCCGGTGCTTGAAGAAATGCGCGCCAAAGGGATGAATCTCAGCGGGCCGCTGCCTGCGGACACCCTTTTCCAGCCAAAATACCTGGATAATGCCGACGCCGTCCTCGCGATGTACCACGATCAGGGTCTGCCCGTGCTAAAATATCAGGGTTTTGGCCGCGGGGTGAATATCACCCTCGGTTTACCCTTTATTCGAACGTCCGTTGACCACGGCACTGCGCTGGATCTGGCAGGCCAGGGGAAAGCGGATGTCGGCAGTTTTATTACGGCGCTTAATCTCGCCATCAAAATGATTGTTAATACTCAATGACTAATCGAGTCCATCAGGGCCACTTAGCCCGTAAACGCTTCGGGCAAAACTTTCTCAACGATCAATTCGTGATCGACAGCATCGTCTCTGCTATTAATCCGCAGAAGGGTCAGGCTATGGTCGAAATCGGCCCGGGCCTTGCCGCACTGACCGAGCCGGTAGGCGAACGCCTCGACGAGCTGACCGTTATCGAACTGGACCGCGACCTGGCCGCACGCCTGCAAACGCACCCGTTCCTCGGACCAAAGCTGACCATCTATCAGCAGGATGCCATGACCATGAACTTTGGCGAACTGTCGGAAAAAATGGGCCAGCCGCTGCGCGTGTTCGGCAACCTGCCGTATAACATCTCCACGCCGCTAATGTTCCACCTCTTTAGCTATACTGATGCCATTGCCGACATGCACTTCATGTTGCAAAAAGAGGTTGTTAACCGTCTGGTTGCAGGGCCGAACAGTAAAGCGTATGGTCGTTTAAGCGTGATGGCACAATATTACTGCAACGTGATCCCGGTACTCGAAGTACCGCCATCAGCGTTCACGCCGCCACCGAAAGTAGATTCTGCGGTTGTGCGCCTTGTGCCGCACAAAACGAAACCGTATCCGGTTAAAGATCTGCGTGTACTGAGCCGCATCACCACGGAAGCCTTTAACCAGCGCCGTAAAACGATCCGTAACAGTCTGAGCAATTCGTTTACCGTTGAGGTGTTAGCAGAGCTGGGGATCGACCCGGCAATGCGTGCGGAAAACATTTCCGTAGAGCAGTACTGCAAGCTGGCTAATTACATCAGCGAAAATGCGCCGCCGAAGGAGAGTTAAGCCATGATTGATTCGCCCCGCGTATGTGTCCATGTACAAAGCGTCTATGTTGAATCGCAATCCTCGCCGGATGAAGAGCGTTTTGTCTTTGCTTACACCGTGACCATTCGCAATCTGGGGCGGATGCCCGTGCAGCTGCGCGGGCGCTACTGGCTTATCACCAACGGCAATGGCCGCGAAATTGAAGTTCAGGGTGAAGGTGTGGTCGGTGAACAGCCCCACATCGCCCCTGGCGAAGAGTATCAGTACACCAGCGGCGCGGTAATTGAAACACCGCTGGGTACCATGCAAGGCCATTATGAAATGGTCGACGTCGATGGCAATGTGTTCCGCGTTGCTATTCCTGTGTTCCGTCTCGCCGTAACCACACTCATTCATTAATCTAATGTCTACATATCTGATTGGCGACGTTCACGGTTGCTACGATGAACTGATCGCATTGTTAAAACAGGTCGACTTTACGCCAGGACAGGACACGCTCTGGCTGACGGGCGATTTAGTCGCGCGTGGCCCTGGCTCGCTTGAGGTTTTACGTTTCGTCAAATCTCTGGGCGACAGCGTGCGTATGGTGCTGGGCAATCACGATCTTCACCTGTTGGCCGTATTTGCCGGGATCAGCCGTAACAAACCTAAAGATCGCCTCTCTCCCCTGCTGGATGCGCCAGACGCGGACGACCTGATTAACTGGCTGCGCCGCCAGCCTTTACTGCAGGTCGATGAGGAGAAAAAGCTGGTCATGGCTCATGCCGGGATCACCCCGCAATGGGATCTTGAGACGGCTAAAACCTGCGCGCGTGACGTTGAGGCGGTGCTGGCGAGCGACTCGTACCCCTTCTTCCTTGATGCCATGTACGGCGATATGCCGAATCACTGGAGCGAGGATCTCAGCGGTCTGGCCCGCCTGCGTTTTATTACTAACGCTTTTACGCGCATGCGTTTCTGCTTCCCGAACGGGCAGCTGGACATGTATTCCAAAGAGACGCCGGAAAGCGCGCCTGCCCCGCTCAAACCGTGGTTTGCCATTCCTGGACCCGTGACAAGCGAGTACAACGTCGTCTTTGGCCACTGGGCTGCGCTGGAAGGAAAAGGCACGCCGGACGGGATCTACGGTCTGGATACCGGATGCTGCTGGGGCGGAGAGTTGACCTGCTTACGCTGGGAAGATAAAACTTACTTTGTTCAGCCGTCCAACCGACAGCTGGACTTAGGGGAAAGTGAGGCCGTTGCCTCCTGAATCATTCCCTCTCCCGGGCGGGAGAGGGACATCACTTAACGACGTTCCAGAATCTCGAAGCAGTAGCTGTGGGAGTTCTGTGCATCCGCGTCGTGGAACTCGCTGAATACCGATTCCCACTCGTCCGGATCGTAATCCGGGAAATGGGTGTCCCCTTCCACTTCCGCATCAATGTGGGTCAGATACAGCTTCTGCGCTTTTGGCAGGAACTGCTCATACACGCGGCCGCCGCCGATCACCATGATCTCTTCGGCGTCACCGCAGGCGGCAATCGCTTCATCAACGGACTTAACCCATTCGACGCGATCGTCAGTGCCCGGCTGGCTACTGATAACGATATTCTTACGGCCCGGCAATGGACGACCAATCGACTCCCAGGTCAGACGGCCCATCACTACCGGCTTGTTTAACGTAGTACGTTTAAACCATGCGAGATCGGCAGGCAGGTTCCACGGCATGGCATTTTCCATACCGATAACGCGGTCCACCGCCAGCGCTGCAATCAGACTGATCATTGAAAATTTCCCGGATGCAAAAAATTGCCGCCACTATACGGAAAGCTTAATCTTTCGTCGACTGGCGGCAGAGTAAAGATACAGAAATTTTTTATTATTGCTGGCAACTCCACTTCACGCGGAAGGTTTACTCTCGGGCTCGTCAGCCGGATCGCCGGTATGCTTGCCCTCTTCCGTGCCCTGCCAGCCATGACGTTGGATCAGCGACAGGTGATTGCGATCCTCGTTAATGATTTCTGTCAGCATTGCGCTGGTGCGTTTAAACACCGCCGCACGCTCCGTGGCCGTACTGCCCGCCATCGCCGCCATCTCTTCCACCATCTCAGTATTAAAGCGACGGAACAGGTCCGCACGCTCGCGCGCTTCGTACGCGCCGAGCCCCAGATTTTCCAGCGCCATACGGCCAGACTTCAGCGCGCCTTCGAACGTTTCACGCTCCGGAGCTTCTACCCCCGCCTGCCGCAGCCGGATATAGTGATCCACATCGCGGGCGCGGGAGATAATGGTCAGATTCGGGAAATGTTCTTTCGCCATTTCCACCATCTGCATGCTGGTCTCCGGATCGTCAATGGCGTTAATCAACACCTCCGCTTTTGCCGCCCCGGCAGATTCCAGCAGATCGACGCGGGTCGCATCGCCGTAAAACACCTTCATATCAAATTTTCGCAGGGTGTCGACATGGTCGGGGTCGTGATCGAGGATAACCATTTTCACCCCGCTGGACAGCAGCAGACGGCCAACGATCTGCCCGTAGCGGCCAAATCCGGCAATGATGACGCGCGGCTGCTCTTCGTCAATTTCATCGGCTTCGCGCTCCTGCTCGCTACCCGATTTTTCCAGACGCGTCAGCACCACCAGCAGAACAGGCGTTGCCGCCATCGACAGCGCGACCGCCAGCGTCAGCGCTTTCGCCCACTCGGGATCGAGCACGTTTGCCATCTGCGCGGCACCAAAGACCACGAATGCAAATTCGCTCCCCTGACCCAGCAGTACGGCAAACCAGCGGCGCTGCTTGTTCGGCACCTTCAATGGACGCGCAATCAGCCACAGCATCACCATTTTAATCACCAGGAAACCGACGAGCAGGATGACGATCCGCAGCGGGTGCGTGACCAGCGTGCCGAAGTCGACGGACATCCCCACGCCGATGAAAAACAGCCCCAGCAGCAGCCCTTTGAACGGCTCGATATCGCTTTCCAGGGCGTGACGATATTCAGAGCTCGCCAGCAGAACGCCTGCGAGGAACGCCCCCATCGCCATCGACAGCCCGGCTTCCTCCAGCAGCAAACCAAAGCCAAACACCAGGAACAGCGCCACGGCGCTGAACACTTCGCGCAGGCCTGAACGGGCAACAAACCGCAGTAACGGGCGGGTCACGTTGCGGCCAAGCAGGACCACCAGCGCCAGCGCCCCCACGACTTTTAATGCCGACAGCGCAAACGCCCCCAGCGTCGTGGACGAGCCGCTTGCCGCCAGCAGCGGGATCATCGCCACCAGCGGAATAGCGGCAATATCCTGGAACAGCAGCACCGAAAACGCGCTGCGTCCCATCTGCGAGACCGTCAGATTTCGCTCGTTCATCGCCTGCATGGCGATGGCCGTCGAGGAGAGCGCCAGCGTCATGCCGATAAGCTCCGCCACTTTCCAGTCCATGCCCAACAGGATGCAGAACCCACCGAGCAGCAGGCCGCAGGCCACCATCTGCAGCGCGCCTCCGCCAAATACCGAGGCGCGAAGTTTCCATAACCTCTGCGGATCCAGCTCCAGACCAATCACAAAGAGCATCAGCACGACGCCAATTTCAGCGAAATGGAGGATCGCCTCCGCATCCGTTACCAGTCGAAAGCCCCAGGGCCCAATGACGCAGCCCG
The DNA here is from genome assembly GCF_001462935.1 of Enterobacter sp. 50588862. Taxonomy (NCBI): domain Bacteria; kingdom Pseudomonadati; phylum Pseudomonadota; class Gammaproteobacteria; order Enterobacterales; family Enterobacteriaceae; genus Enterobacter; species Enterobacter sp. 50588862. The sequence continues at coordinate 170,348 of NZ_LNHM01000036.1, read as the reverse complement.
CAATCAGGTAGCCAAGAACCGACCCCAGCCCCAGACGTACCGCCACCGGCACAATCAGCGCCGCCGCGCCGAGATAAATCAGCGCCTGTATCAGCGTATGGCTATCCATGATGCGTCTCCTGCCACTCAAGCAAGCGTTGTTTATAATGGCGAGCCTGCGCCTGCAGCGTTTCATCGTCGCAAACAAAGGTGCAGTGCATCGCAAAAGGCGGGAGCCAGTTCAGGCCACAGTAAAGGGCTGTTGCCTGGAGCGGCTGCGCCAGCACATCAAATCCGGGGAAATCGCCGATCTCAAAGTGGCTTTGCCCTCCGCCGGTGGTAACAGCCCACATCAGGCTTTTTCCCTGAAGCGCCTTGCCGTTGTGTCCGTATGCCCAACCGTGGGAGAGAACTTTATCGATCCACAATTTCAGCAGCGGAGGCGTGCTGTACCACTGCATCGGATGCTGCCAGACGATCAGATCGGCACGAGAAAGCGCCTCCTGTTCGGCGGCAATATCGATGTTGAAATCGGGATAGAGTTGATAGAGGGAACGTATCTCGACGTTTTCGAGCGTCCTTGCCTGCTCAAGCATCCGCTTATTCGCATGCGAGTGCTGCGGATAAGGGTGCGCATAAATTATCAGAACCATGAATATGCCTGTCTTTTACTTTTCTTGTAGCAATGAGTGTAGACAGTTCCTCTCCCGACTTAAAGGGGCTGTCTTACGCTTCAAAGTAAAATGCAAGCATTGACAACCGCCCCCGCTTTAGCTGCAACAGTGGCGCAAAACAAGAAGAACCATGCGCGCGATAAATTCACCCCACAAAATAGTTATGCCTACTCATATTATTAGTAGATATTTTTAGAGAGACTTAAATCATTATTTAACAAATCAACCTGTACATAACCCATTGAAAAAATAATAATTTTATGCTTTTTGTTTTGAGCTTACGTCTTTAAGACGGCCAATATACATTTTCGCACGTTATCTGATGTTCCTTCTCTCTCAAATGGATGTGTACATGAGCAACAAATTCTTCAAATTAAATAATACAACCAAAACGCTGGGAAAGATATTTCCTGCCTTGTTGATATGCACTCCTGCGGTTGCGTTTTCTGCAACGATTGACCAATCAACTTCTGTTCCTCAAGATTTCTCATCCGATGCTGAATATGTTATTAATAAAGACGTGACGATATCTTCCGCAGATAGTGAAGCGGCAGTGTCAGTCACTGGGTTTACTGTCAACAATGTCACAAACGAAGGGAATATTTCCGGTAGGGAAACTGGCCTGAATATAAATACTGGTGCGCAAAGTGTTGTTATTAATAACGACATCGGTGCAAACATTTCTTCCACCACCGCGAATGCTGTAAATATTCAGTCATTACTCGGTGAATTCAAGAATAATGGAAATATCATAGGTGCGGAAAATGGCATTTTTATCAGTGAAAACTCCTCCGCAGTAAATATTACTAACTCCAGCACTGGAATGATAAAAGGAAAAACAGGTCTGAACTCTCAGACCGGCATTGGTATTAATAACAGTGGTACAATTATCGGTACAAGCGATGACGCTATCACACTAGGTACTGGCAATACAAAGATATTTAACAGTGGTACCGTGCAGGGAACCCAGATTGGCATTAATGTAAAAGATACTGCAAAAGTAGATATCACAAATAGCGGAACGATTAGTGGTGATACAGCCGCTGTTATGTTTGCCAGCAATAAAAATAACACGCTGGTGCTTGATACGGGTTCCACTCTTATCGGTGACGTTATTTCCACCAATTCCACGGGAAACACTCTCACCCTGATCGGCACCGGTACGGAAGACAGTAACTTTGTCGGTCTGAACGAAGGCGACGGTTTTGCCAGTATAAAAATGATGGGCGAAAATTGGGCGCTGTCGGGCGATCTCGACATTATTGGCTCTGGCGATTCTTTGCTGATAGACACGGGCGCGTTAACCCTGTCAGGCGCGGTTTCGAATACCGGTAATACACGGGTGGCCAAAAATGCCTCGCTGCAACTGGGCGATGGCGAAAAAACCGCGACCCTCAGCGGTGGGCTCACCAACAACGGTACCGTTATTTTTAATCAGGGAAGCGATTTCACTTTCGCCACCAACATGACCGGTAGCGGTAACGTCGAAAAAGTGGATTCCAATACGCTGACCCTGACGGGCAAAAATAGCTATACCGGGGATACGGTACTGCACTGCGGTACTACGCTGGTATCTTCCGGGGCAACGCTCGGCGTTAAGGGCAGTAACGCCACCGTTACCGTTGAAAACGGCGCGACCTTTGCCACCGCAGGCGAAGTGAACAACAACATCGCGATTCTTAGCGGCGGTACGCTGGCGGCATGGAATGCAGTTCAGGGTAACGCCACGCTCAGCGCTTCCGGCGTCGATACCATCAACGGCAACGTGACTAACGGCGGCACACTGTTACTCAGTGCGGCTGATAATAGCGTTGGCAACAATTTTACGATTGATGGCGACTACACCGGCTCTTACGGTAGCCAGATTGTGATGAACAGCACCCTGGGTGAAGATAACTCACCCACTGACCACCTCACCATTACGGGTAGCAGCTTCGGTCAGTCCGGCGTCAGCATTACCAACATTGGCGGCGCAGGCGCGCAAACCATTAACGGGATGGAAATTGTCAGTGTCGGCGGCAGCTCCGAAGCCCAGTTGACCCTTGCCAAACCGGTGGTTGCCGGTGCGTGGGAATATAATCTCTATCAGCACAGCAACGGCAACTGGTACCTGGAGTCAAAGGCCACGCCTTCCGATGAACCGTCTGATAATACCGATGATGGCGATAACACCGACAACGGTGATAACACCGACAACGGCGGCAACACCGACAACGGCGGCAACACCGACAACGGCGGTAACACTGACAACGGCGGTAACACCGACAACGGTGATAACACCGACAACGGCGGTAACACCGACAACGGCGGTAACACCGACAACGGCAGCAACAGCGGTCCTGAAGTCATGGCTCCGGAGGTTGGCGCTTACTTAGGCAACTACCTTGCCGCGCAGAGCATGTTCCTGCACAAGCGTGACGATCGCGATCAGATCACCTTCCGTAATGAAGAAGACCTCAACACCTGGATGTACGTCAAAGGTCGCTACCATGAAAACAATGCAGGCGGCGACAAAGTCAGCTATGACACCACCACCACCGTGCTTCAGGTAGGCAGCGACTTTATGAGCAAGCCTATGGACAACGGTATTCTGCGTGCGGGCGGCATGTTCGGGGCCGGTCAGGCGAAAACTCACTCTGATGCAAAACACAACGTGCGTGATGCGCAAGGCAAAGTGGACGGCTTTAACGTCGGCCTGTATGCAACCTGGCAGGAAGATCAGAAGCTGCGCCTGGGCAGCTACGTTGATACCTGGGCCGCCTACAGCTGGTACAACAATAAAGTGACCAGCAACCGTAATGATGAAGACTACGACAGTGAGGGCTTCGCGGCATCCGTCGAAGTGGGCCATGCATGGGTGATTGATTCAGAAAATGAGCGCACCTGGAAAATCGAACCGCAGGCGCAGGTTATCTACAGCTATCTGGATCAGGAAAACCATACCGATCGCGACGGCGTGCGGGTGACAACGCTGGACAACGACGGTCTGTTTGGTCGTCTGGGCGTCAAATCAAGCTACTTCCAGCAGAAAGATGTTAAAGCCTGGCAGCCGTACGTTGCCGTGAACTGGCTGAAAGGTGCGGGTCAAAACGATCTGGCATTTAACGGCGAGACCGTCAGCAACGATACGCCGGAAGATCGCGGTCAGTTAGAGCTAGGCGTCACCGGTAACCTGAACGACACCACCACGCTCTCCCTGCGCGCCAGCGCCGAGTGGGGTGAAAACAGCTATGCTGCTTATGGTGGTCATATCCTGCTGAACCACCGCTGGTAATCGTTCCTGAAAGACTAAAAGCCGTGGCAAACGCCACGGCTTTTTTATTAGTTATCCAGTTCGCCCATTGATTTAACCTGATCGCGGTTGATCTGCTCGGTCTGACCCGTTTCCGCATTTTTATACGACACCAGACCGGTATCATCATCGACCTGTGGTTTCCCGTCGGTGACAATGGTTTTGCCATCGGTGGTTTTCACTGCCTGGTTAGAGGAACAGCCCGCGACGGTAAACGTTGCAGTGGCGGCAAGAAGGGTGGCGATCAGTAATTTATTTTGCATGGTGTTTTCCCCTGCTCTCAGTTGAATTTCGTTATCGACCTAATAATTTTAGGCTAACTCACTGAATGCGGATGAAAAACCAGAAGGTTCTGAAGATGGATAAAGAAAAAAGGAGGGCGGGTAAGCGAAGCGCCACCCGCCATTTGCCCGGCGGCGCTACCGCCGCCGGGCCTACGCAGATTACTTGCTAATCTGCGCGTGCATTTCCTGAACCGAAATCACCTTCTCGGTGGCATCCGCGTTCAGCGCCATGGCTGTTGCGAAACCGCCGTTCAGGGTGGTGTCGTAGTGCACTTTGTATTGCAGCGCGCTGCGGCGAATCAGCTTGGAGTCTTCAATCGCCTGGCGTCCTGCGGTGGTGTTGATGATGTAGGTATATTCGCCATTCTTGATACGATCCTGAATGTGCGGACGACCTTCATGAACCTTGTTCACCAGACGCGGGTTGATGCCCGCTTCACCCAGCACAATCGCCGTACCGTGGGTTGCGTCCAGCTCGAAGCCCTGTTTCAGCAGCTTGGCGGCCAGGTCAACCACGCGCTCTTTATCGCCTTCGCGAACGGAGAGCAGCGCACGGCCCGATTTTCTCATGGTAGAGCTGCTGCCCAGCTGCGCCTTGGCAAACGCTTCTGCGAAGGTGCGGCCCACGCCCATTACTTCCCCGGTCGAGCGCATCTCTGGCCCTAACAGCGGGTCAACGCCCGGGAATTTGTTGAACGGCAGCACCACCTCTTTCACCGAGTAATACGGCGGGATGATCTCTTTGGTTACGCCCTGCTGAGCCAGCGTCTGGCCAGCCATCACGCGCGCCGCCACTTTCGCCAGCGGAATACCGGTCGCTTTAGAGACGAACGGTACGGTACGCGCCGCACGCGGGTTGACTTCAATCAGATAAACTTCGTTGTCTTTCACCGCGAACTGGACGTTCATCAGGCCGCGAACCTGCAGCTCAAAGGCCAGCTTCTGCACCTGCTGGCGCATCACGTCCTGAATTTCCTGGCTCAGCGTGTAGGCCGGCAGAGAACAGGCGGAGTCGCCGGAGTGCACGCCAGCCTGCTCGATGTGCTCCATGATGCCGCCAATCAGCACCATTTCGCCATCGCAGATGGCATCCACGTCCACCTCAACCGCGTCGTCGAGGAAGCGGTCAAGCAGCACTGGCGCATCGTTGGAAACGCTCACCGCCGTCTGGAAGTAGCGACGCAGGTCGGCTTCGTCGTAGACGATTTCCATCGCGCGGCCGCCCAGGACGTAGGAAGGGCGCACCACCAGCGGGTAACCAATCTCTTTCGCCTTCTCAACGGCCATTTCAATGGCGGTCACCGTGGCGTTCGCCGGCTGCTTCAGCTTCAGACGGTCAACCGCCTGCTGGAAACGCTCACGATCTTCCGCGCGGTCAATCGCGTCCGGGCTGGTACCGATAACCGGTACGCCTGCCGCTTCCAGCGCGCGCGCCAGCTTCAGCGGGGTCTGACCGCCGTACTGCACGATAACGCCTTTTGGCTTCTCGATGCGCACGATTTCCAGCACGTCTTCCAGGGTAACCGGCTCGAAGTAGAGGCGATCGGAGGTGTCGTAGTCGGTAGAAACGGTTTCCGGGTTACAGTTGACCATGATGGTCTCGTACCCGTCTTCGCGCAGCGCCAGCGAGGCGTGTACGCAGCAGTAGTCGAACTCGATGCCCTGGCCGATACGGTTTGGACCGCCGCCCAGCACCATAATCTTGTCGCGGTCGACGGACGGGTTCGCTTCGCACTCGTCTTCATAGGTGGAGTACATGTACGCGGTATCGGTCGAGAACTCTGCTGCACAGGTGTCCACGCGCTTGTAAACCGGGTGCAGGTCATACTGGTCGCGCAGCTTGCGGATTTCCGCTTCGCGCACGCCCGCCAGTTTAGCCAGACGCGCATCGGCGAAGCCTTTACGCTTCAGCATGCGCAGGAAGTCTGCATCCAGGCCGTTGATACCCAACTCCGCCACTTTCTCTTCCAGACGCACCAGCTCTTCAATCTGCACCAGGAACCAGCGGTCGATGTTGGTCAGGTTAAATACGCCGTCGACGGACAGGCCCGCGCGGAAGGCATCGGCGATGTACCAGATACGCTCTGCGCCCGCGTCTTTCAGCTCGCGGCGGATTTTGGTCAGCGCTTCCGGGTCGTCCAGGCTCACTTTCGGGTCAAAGCCGGTGGCGCCCACTTCCAGACCGCGCAGCGCTTTTTGCAGGGATTCCTGCTGCGTGCGGCCAATCGCCATCACTTCACCCACAGATTTCATCTGGGTCGTCAGACGGTCGTTTGCGCCCGCGAATTTCTCGAAGTTAAAGCGAGGAATTTTAGTCACAACGTAGTCGATGGACGGCTCGAAGGACGCAGGCGTGCGGCCACCGGTGATGTCGTTCATCAGCTCGTCGAGGGTGTAACCCACTGCCAGCTTCGCCGCCACTTTCGCAATCGGGAAGCCGGTGGCTTTGGAGGCCAGCGCGGAGGAGCGGGACACGCGCGGGTTCATTTCGATAACAATCAGACGGCCGGTTTTCGGGTTAACGGAGAACTGCACGTTAGAGCCGCCGGTTTCCACGCCGATTTCACGCAGTACCGCCATCGAGGCGTTACGCATGATTTGATACTCTTTGTCGGTCAGCGTCTGGGCTGGCGCAACGGTGATGGAGTCGCCGGTGTGGATACCCATCGCATCGAAGTTTTCGATGGAGCAGACGATGATGCAGTTGTCGTTTTTATCACGCACCACTTCCATCTCGTACTCTTTCCAGCCAATCAGCGATTCATCAATCAGCAGCTCTTTGGTTGGGGAGAGATCCAGACCGCGCTCGCAAATCTCTTCGAACTCTTCGCGGTTGTAGGCGATACCGCCACCGGTGCCGCCCATGGTGAACGATGGACGGATGATGCACGGATAGCCCACTTCAGCCGCAACGGCCAGCGCCTCTTCCATGTTATGCGCAATACCGGAGCGCGCGGTGTCGAGGCCGATTTTCTTCATCGCCACGTCAAAGCGGCGACGGTCTTCTGCTTTATCAATCGCATCGGCGGTCGCACCAATCATGGTGACGCCAAATTCAGCCAGCACGCCCTGACGCTCCAGCTCCAGCGCGCAGTTCAGCGCCGTCTGGCCGCCCATGGTTGGCAGCACCGCGTCCGGGCGCTCTTTTTCGATGATTTTACGCACCACTTCCCAGTGAATCGGCTCGATGTAGGTGGCATCCGCCATTTCCGGGTCGGTCATGATGGTCGCCGGGTTAGAGTTAACCAGGATAACGCGGTAACCCTCTTCGCGCAGCGCTTTACACGCCTGCGCGCCGGAGTAGTCGAATTCGCAGGCCTGGCCGATGACGATCGGGCCAGCGCCAAGGATCAGGATGCTTTTTATGTCTGTACGTTTTGGCATGGTCTTCTCGGCTCCTGATTATTTAGCGGTCTTACGGTATTGCTCGATAAGTTCGATGAAGTGATCGAACAGCGGCGCGGCGTCGTGCGGGCCCGGGCTGGCTTCCGGGTGGCCCTGGAAGCTGAACGCTGGCTTATCAGTACGGTGGATACCCTGCAGGGTGCCATCGAACAGTGATTTGTGCGTCACGCGCAGGTTAGCCGGCATAGAGGCTTCATCGACGGCGAAACCGTGGTTCTGCGCGGTAATCATCACCGTATTGTTATCAATGTCTTTCACCGGGTGGTTACCACCGTGGTGGCCGAACTTCATCTTGACGGTGTTCGCACCGCTCGCCAGCGCCAGCAGCTGATGGCCGAGGCAGATGCCGAATACCGGGATGTCGGTTTCCAGGAAGGACTTGATGGCGTCGATAGCGTAATCGCACGGTGCCGGGTCGCCTGGGCCGTTAGAGAGGAAGATGCCGTCCGGGTTCATCTTAAGCACCTCTTCAGCGGAGGTTTTCGCCGGTACCACCGTCAGGCGGCAGCCGCGGTCAACCAGCATGCGCAGGATGTTGCGCTTGGCACCAAAATCATAGGCCACCACGTGGAACGGCAGTTCGCTCTCTTTTTTCGCTTCCGGCAGGTCGCCTTCCAGCGTCCAGCTCCCCTGCGTCCAGCTGTAGGCTTCGGCGGTAGTCACTTCTTTCGCCAGGTCCATGCCGTTCAGGCCCGGGAAGGCTTTCGCTTTTTCCAGCGCCAGGGCCGCATCGAGGTTATCACCCGCGATGATGCAGCCGTTCTGTGCACCCTTCTCGCGCAGCAGACGCGTCAGCTTACGGGTATCGATATCGGCAATCGCCACGATGTTATGGCGCTTCAGATAAGAAGAGAGGTCTTCAGTGTTGCGGAAGTTGCTGGCAATCAGCGGCAGGTCGCGAATGACCAGGCCTTGCGCATGTACCTGAGAGGATTCTTCGTCAGCCGCATTGGTGCCGACATTGCCGATATGAGGATAAGTAAGAGTAACGATTTGGCGAGAATAGGAAGGATCAGTGAGGATTTCTTGATAACCGGTCATTGAAGTATTGAAAACGACTTCCCCAACCGCCGAACCCGTTGCCCCTATGGCCCGACCGATAAACTGGGTTCCGTCTTCCAGAACCAATAGCGCTGACTTAATCAAAACACCCTCCAGAGAATATTCACTCACTTTATTTGCATATTAATTCATGACTATGTCATAGATCAATGCAAATGTGTTGCCAGCGGATTTTTGGCAAACGGCGGCATTCTGGAGATTTGGTGGGTAAAAGTCAACTTAAAACGGATATTTTGTTTATTCTTTTGCAGGACTGGCAGCTTGAATGGGATTTAACGGGCAAAAAGATCAGGTAAATCATCCTGGAAAACGCTTGCGCGGTAGGTTTTATGGAAATTAAGAGACGAGAGCGACAAAAAGTGGACCAAATGGTCAAAATTTACATTCAATTCACATAATAATGGCATAAAACTCAGATTTATGACGATTAACAATCAAAATCCATCTAAAACAAATAAAATAAGAGGGCAATAAATTATTGCCCTATGCAATCAATATATTACGACTGCAATAACCACATCACGATGGGTAATAAAGCTTACAAATTAGTGAGATCCAGCACATCTCGCATATCAAAAAGACCCTTTTCTTTCGATTTCAGCCACAACGCGGAGCGTACTGCGCCATTGGCGAACGTCATGCGGCTTGACGCTTTGTGTGTAATCTCAACACGTTCGCCAATATCGGCGAACATCGCCGTGTGTTCGCCGACGATATCGCCCGCCCGGACGGTTGCGAAACCAATGGTGCCCGGCACGCGTTCTCCGGTATGCCCTTCACGGGAATAGACTGCGATGTCTTTTAAATCTTTATCCATTGCATAAGCAATCGCTTCGCCCATCGCCAGCGCCGTGCCTGATGGAGCATCAACTTTATGGCGGTGGTGCGCTTCAATAATCTCAATGTCGGTGTAGTCGCCCATCACCTTCGCCGCTTTTTCCAGCAGCTTCAGCATGACGTTAACGCCTACGCTAAAGTTTGCGGCAAAGACAATCGCAATGTCGGTGGCTGCATCCTGAATGGCCTGTTTACCCGCATCATCGAAGCCGGTGGTGCCAATCACCATCCCTTTACCGTGCTGGCGGCAAAACGCCAGGTGAGTCAGGGTGCCTTCGGGACGGGTAAAGTCGATGAACACGTCAAAGTCATCTTTCACCGCATCAAGGCAGCTCTGAACGGTAACGCCTGTCTTGCCCGCGCCGGCCAGTTCACCCGCATCGGATCCCAGCAGGGATGAACCTTCACGCTCCAGCGCCGCGCCGAGTGCCACGCCATCCATTTGTATTGCCGCCTGAATCAGCTGGCGACCCATACGTCCACCCGCGCCCGCAATGGCGACACGGATCTGTGCATCATGCATAGTTATTCTCTTACGTTAAAATGATGTAAACCGTTTTCAGATTAACCAGCCTTCGTAAAGGCTGCCAACTGAAAACACCAATAATTAGAATTTAACGTGAAACCGACTCAGATATCAGTAAAAGACATGATTTTGTCGTCACGATAAAGTCCGGAGCAAAAAAAAGGCCAGCACAGGAGGTGCTGGCCTTTCATCAGAAAAGAAATTATTCCACTTCGCGGGCGTCGATACGCAGCTCTTTCGGCACTTCGAAGACGATATTCTCTTCGCGTCCTTCCAGCGGAACCGCTTCGCCCCCGCCCAGCTCCTGCAGACGAGCAATCACGTTCTGCACCAGGATATCCGGCGCGGAAGCGCCTGCGGTAACGCCAACGCAGGCCGCATTTTTCACCCACGCTTCCTGGATGTCCGTCGCGTCGTCGATTAAAAACGCCGCTTTCCCCATACGCTGCGCCAGTTCGGCCAGACGGTTGGAGTTAGAGGAGTTTTTAGAGCCGACAACCAGCACCACGTCCGCCTGTTCAGCCAGCGCGCGCACCGCTTCCTGACGGTTAGTGGTGGCGTAGCAGATATCATCCTTACGCGGCCCGACGATTTTCGGGAAGCGCTGGCGCAGGGCGTCAATCACGTCTGAGGTGTCGTCTACGGAGAGCGTGGTCTGGGTCATAAACGACAGACGCGCTTCGTTTTTCACGTTCAGCGTCAGTACATCTTCCGGCGACTCCACCAGGTACATTCCCCCTTCCGGGTTGCTGTACTGGCCCATGGTGCCTTCAACTTCCGGGTGACCGGCGTGGCCAATCAGAATCGACTCTTCACCGCGACGGCTGGCGCGCGCCACTTCCATATGCACTTTTGTCACTAATGGACAGGTGGCATCGAATACGGTCAGATCGCGGCTTTTCGCTTCGTTACGGACCGCCTGAGAGACGCCGTGCGCAGAGAAGATCAGGATCGCACCGTCCGGCACTTCGCTGATCTGCTCGATGAAAATAGCACCGCGCTCGCGCAGGCTGTCGACCACGTAGCGGTTATGCACCACTTCGTGACGCACGTAAATCGGCGCGCCGTAAATCTCCAGCGCGTTTTCAACAATGCTGATAGCGCGGTCTACACCGGCGCAGAAGCCACGCGGGTTAGCCAACAGGATCTGCATTTCAGGCCTCCAGTGCCGGATCAATCTCCAGCACTTCAACATCAAAATGAACGGTACGCCCGGCAAGCGGATGGTTGAAGTCAACGGTGATAGAGTCGCCGTTAATCTCGCGGATCACGCCAGGCATTTCGCTGCCGTCCATAGCGGTAAAGAGCATAATCGCCCCGATTTCCGGTTCGCCCGCGTCCATAAACTCGCGGCGCGAGAAATACTGAATCAGGTCCGGGCTTGGCACGCCAAACGCGGCATCCGGCTCCAGCGAGAACGCTTTTTTCTCACCCTCTTTCAGGCCCAGGAGCTGCTGCTCAAGACCTTCAGACAGGGAGGTATCGCCGAGACGAAACAGGGCAGGTTTGCCGTTATTGCGGGTGGATTCAGCCGTGGAGCCGTCATCCAGCTTCAGCGTGAAGTGAACGAGAACCGCGCTGTTGCTCTGTACGGATTTAGACATACACATTGCTCTTTAATGTTGTGCCGGGTGGCGCAGCGCATCACCCGGCATTGACAATTACGCCTGCTCTTTCGCTGCGGGTTTAGGCAAGAAGCCTTCCAGCACGATTAACGCCGCACCGATGCAGATGGCGGTGTCGGCCAGGTTAAAGGTCGCGAAGTGCCAGTCGCCGACGTAGAAGTCGATCATATCGACCACAAAGCCGTGCCACAGGCGGTCAAACAGGTTGCCCAGCGCGCCGCCAATGATCAGCGCGTAGGCGATGTTATTCAGCTTTTGCGTGGCCTTCGAGCGGTACATCAGCACAGCCAGTACCACGCAGATACCGAGAGCGATACCCGCGAAGAACCAGCGCTGCCAGCCACCGCTGTCGGCAAGGAAGCTAAACGCCGCGCCGTAGTTGCGCGCATAGTGCAGGTTAAGCGACGGGAACAGCGAAACCGTCTCCCCCAGAGCGAAATTCTGGAGGATCAGGAACTTGCTGCCCAGATCGATAATCAGCACCACCACAACCAGCCACAGCCAGCGCAGTCCTGTTGAACAGAGAGTTTTACTCATCAGGCAAACTTACGTTTTTCGCCGTCACCGGCGACGTTGCTTACACAGCGTCCGCAGATGTCTGCGTGTTCCGCCACCTGGCCGATATCGGTAGTGTAATGCCAGCAGCGCGGGCACTTCTCACCTTCGGCTTTGCTCAGTGCGACTTTCAGGCCTTTGAGCAACTCGCTCTGCTGAGCATCAGCAGAAGCCTCGGCATAATCCGCAACTTTTGCACCGGAGGTCAACAGGACAAATCGTAATTCATCGCCCAGCGCGGTCAGCTTCGCCGCCAGCTCCGGTTCGGCGTACAGGGTCACTGCCGCTTCCAGAGAGCCACCGACTTTTTTATCCGCACGCGCCTGCTCGATCACTTTGTTCACTTCGCCACGCACTTTCAGCAGCTCGTCCCAGAAGGCATCGTTCATTGCTTCGGTGCTGGAGAGATCGAACAGACCTTCATACCACTCGCCGGTGAAGACATACTTCTCACGGTCGCCCGGCAGATAACCCCAGATTTCATCCGCGGTGAAGGACATGATCGGCGCCATCCAGCGCACCAGCGCTTCTGCAATGTGGAACAGCGCGGACTGGCAGCTACGGCGAGCCACGCTGTCCGCCTTCGCGGTGTACTGGCGATCTTTGATGATGTCGAGGTAGAACGAGCCCATCTCGATGGAGCAGAAGCGCATCAGGCGCTGCACCACTTCGTGGAAGTCGTAAGACTCATAGGCTTTCAGGATATCTTCCTGCGCCGCTTTCGCGCAGCCTACCGCCCAGCGGTCCAGCACGACCATCTCTTCCGGTTTCACCATGTCTTTCACTGGATCGAACCCGTTCAGGTTCGCCAGCAGGAAGCGCGCGGTGTTACGGATACGACGATAGCTGTCGGCAGCACGCTTCAGGATCTCGTCAGACACCGCCATTTCGCCAGTGTAGTCGGTTGAGGCTACCCACAGACGCAGGATGTCCGCGCCCAGCTTGTTCATCACGTCCTGCGGCGAAACGGTGTTGCCGATAGATTTAGACATCTTACGGCCCTGACCATCCACGGTGAAGCCGTGGGTCAGTACCTGACGGTAAGGCGCTTTACCTTTCATCGCGGTGGAGATCATCAGGGATGACATGAACCAGCCGCGGTGTTGGTCGGAACCTTCCAAATACATGTCGGCAGCGTGACCGGCAAACTCCGGACGCACGTCAACTACGGAGGCGTGAGTCGACCCGGAGTCGAACCACACGTCCAGGGTGTCTGGCACTTTCTCATAGTTGTCCGCGTCCGCGCCCAGGATGTCACGGGCGTCGAGATCCCACCACGCCTGAATGCCGTCAACTTCGACGCGCTTCGCCACTTCTTCCATCAGTTCCAGGGTGTTCGGGTGCAGCTCATGCGTCTCTTTATGCACGAACAGCGACATCGGCACGCCCCAGGTACGCTGACGAGATATACACCAGTCAGGACGGTTAGCCACCATGGATTCGATACGCGCCTGGCCCCAGTCCGGGATCCACTGCACGCCTTTGATCTCTTTCAGAGACTGCTCGCGCAGGCCTTTCTGATCCATGCTGACGAACCACTGCGGGGTCGCACGGAAGATGATCGGCGTCTTGTGGCGCCAGCAGCACGGATAGCTGTGCTGCATTTTCTCAACGTGCAGCAGCGCGCCGCTGGTGCGCAGCATGTCAACGATGATGTCGTTGGCTTTGAAGACGTTGATACCGTCCAGCGCCGGGTAGGTGCCAGGCAGGTAAGAACCGTCCGGGCCTACCGGGTTGGCAATTTCCAGGCCGTATTTCAGGCTGATGTTGTAGTCGTCAGGACCGTGGCCACCGGCGGTATGTACCGCACCGGTACCCGCGTCCAGCGTGACGTGGTCGCCCAGGATCGCCGGAACGTCGAAGTCCAGGAACGGGTGTTTGAAGCGCATCAGCTCCAGCGCGTCGCCTTTTACGGTGCCCAGCACGGTGTAGTCGGTGATATTCGCGCGTTTCAGCACGCTTTCAACCAGATCTTTCGCCAGGATAACCGCGCGGCCATCAATCTGCACCAGCGCATATTCGAACTCGCCGGAAAGAGAGATTGCACGGTTGGCTGGCAGCGTCCACGGGGTAGTGGTCCAGATCACCAGAGAGATCGGGCCGCTAACGCCAGGCAGACCGAATTTACCTTTAATGGCATCCTGATCGACCGCTTCGAAGGCCACGTCGATAGAAGGTGAAGTTTTGTCGTAATATTCCACTTCCGCTTCTGCCAGCGCAGAACGGCAGTCCACGCACCAGTGCACAGGCTTTGCGCCTTTATGCAGGTGGCCGTTACCGATGATTTTGCCCAGCGCACGGATGATGTTGGCTTCGGTTTTGAAGTCCATGGTCAGGTACGGGTGCGACCAGTCGCCCAGCACGCCCAGACGGATAAAGTCAGCGCGCTGGCCTTCAACCTGGGTGGCCGCGTATTCGCGGCACTTCGCGCGGAACTCTGCAGCGGTGAACTTCTCACCTGGCTTGCCAAACTCTTGCTCCACTTTCAGCTCGATCGGCAGACCGTGGCAGTCCCAGCCCGGCACGTAAGGCGAGTCAAATCCCGCGAGTCCTTTGGACTTCACGATAATATCTTTCAGAATCTTGTTTACGGAGTGACCAATATGAATGCTGCCATTCGCATATGGAGGGCCATCATGCAGAATGAAGGTTTTTTTGCCTTTTTTGGCTGCACGAATGATGCCGTACAGGTCATCATCGGTCCAACGCGCCAGCATTCCCGGTTCACGCTTGGCGAGATCGCCGCGCATCGGGAACCCTGTTTCCGGCAAATTCAGGGTTGATTTATAGTCACTCATCAGATTCTCGGTTCCGTATTTATCACGTAGGCAGTTAAGCCGGTTCTAAAGCCCAAAAAACTCGCGGGCCGTTAATTCATCTCGCGCGATTTGCGCCTTAAGTTCATCCAGCGAAGCAAATCGCTGCTCGTTGCGTATTTTTTTACGCAGTATTACATCTATATGGCGACCATAAAGGTCCATTACAACGTCCAGCAGGTGCACTTCTAGCTGTTGACGCACACCGGCAACGGTAGGACGCGTGCCAATGTTGGCAACGCCGTAAAACGACTTATCGCCCAGTCCTGCCACTTCCACCGCATAGACCCCTTTAACCGGGGAAACCTGACGACGCAGCGGTATATTCGCCGTCGGGAATCCAATCGTGCGGCCCAGCGCATCGCCATGAACCACGCGGCCAGAGATGGTGAACGGATGGCCCAGCAAATTTTCTGCCGTCTCCAGTTCATCATTAGCCAGCGCCTGCCGCACCGCCGTGCTGCTGACGCGCACGCCGCCTTCACAGAAGGTCATCGCGCTGGTGACGTCAAAACCGTACTCCAGACCAGCCTTCTGTAATAGCAAGAAATCGCCCTGACGACCAGCGCCAAAGCGGAAATCATCCCCCACGGCGAGAAACTGAACGCCAAGACGCTTAACCAGCAGGTCGCTGACAAAATTTTGTGCTGTCAGTGCGGCAAAGCGGCGATCGAAACGCACACACAATACGTAGTCCACGCCGGACTCCGCCAGGTAGCGCAACTTTTCGCGCAGGCGAGTGAGGCGAGCGGGAGATTTATCGCCCGCGAACAGCTCCAGCGGCTGTGGCTCGAAAATCATCACCACAACGGGCAGGCCACGGGCCTCCCCTTCTTTACGCAATCCCTGCAACAGCGCCTGATGACCACGATGCACGCCGTCGAAATTACCAATGGTCAGCACGCACCCGTTTGGCGCTCTGCTGAGATTATGTATGCCGCGTATCAGCTTCATGTCTGGCTCAAAACAGTGAAAATCGCCAAAGTATACCTTGTACAGCGGTTAAGGTTAACCGGCGATTGTTCGCGCAAAACAGAAAGCCGTAATGATTTCATCAGGCTGACCTTTCACAGCGAAAAAATCTGCCCGTGAACTGCGATTTTTACGCCGAAAGGCTGTATTCACGAAAGACAAGCTGGTAGAATCCTGCGCCATCACTACGTAACGTAGCGTCGCTAATTAACGGCGCTTATTTGCACAAATCCATTGACAAAAGAAGGCAAAGAGGGCATATTCCTCGGCCTTTGAATTGTCCACATAGAACATATTTGGGAGTTGGACTTGGCTAATATCAAATCAGCTAAGAAACGTGCCGTTCAGTCTGAAAAGGCTCGTAAGCACAACGCAAGCCGTCGCTCTATGATGCGTACTTTCATCAAGAAAGTATACGCAGCAATCGAAGCTGGCGACAAAGCTGCAGCGCAGAACGCATTTAACGAAATGCAACCAATCGTGGATCGTCAGGCTGCTAAAGGTCTGATCCACAAAAACAAAGCAGCGCGTCATAAAGCAAACCTGACCGCGCAGATCAACAAACTGGCTTAATCGCTACTTGTTGTTGCTTGTTTAAAGAACCCGCTTAACGCGGGTTTTTTTATGTCTTCAGAATGCCGGTGGCGTAAACAGCGCCGAGTAGTCACGGTTGCAGATTCGCTGCACCGCCGGGTGTTGAATCATCCTTTCGGCGAATATGGCGTGGTACTCCTCCATCACGTTATCTACTCTGCCAATCTCCGTAATCTTATCGTCTGAATAGAGATCGTGCGCGTAGAGCGTTGGCGCCACGAAGATCGCATTATGCGCTTCGCCAAAGGCTTTCATCAGCGCCGCATCGTCGAACTCACCGAGGATCTCCACGTTCAACCCCTGCGAATTAAACCAGTTCAGCAGCTTGCGTCCGAGCATGGAACGCCTGCCCGGCACCAGCAGGCGACGCTCTTCCAGACAGGCCGGGAAAGGTTTCTCCGGCGGTGGATTGATGCACCAGAAGCTGACGCCGCATTCGCCAATTTTCACCGAGAACAGCCCCTCCTGCTGCGTGGAGTCGATGGGGCAATCCGAGATAATCATGTCCAGCTTGTGCTGGCTCAGCTGCTCCAGCAGCATCTCGTGGGTGGATTCAAAGCAGCGCAGATGGATTTGTTCATCCTCTACCACGGCGGCATCCAGCACGCCGCTTACCAGCCGTTTGGACAGTGCATCCGCCACCCCCACGTCAAAGAGCAGGTTCGACTCTTTGCGGTAGTTGACGATATCCAGCATCTCCTGGCTCAGGGTAAACATTTTGTCCGCATAGCGGAAAACCAGTTCACCCAGTTCGCTGGGCTCAATCCCACGGCCCTTGCGCTTGAAGAGCTTACCCTGCAGCCGTTCTTCAAGGGCTTTGATTTGCCCGGTGATGGTTTGCGGCGTCAGGTAAAGCGCCTCTGCAGCCCCCACGACCGAGCCCTGTTTGTAAACGTGCCAGAAGTAGTAAAGATGGTTGTAATTCAAATGAGGCATCGCGTCTTCGCTCCCTGAGTGTGTATCGGGAGAAGAGTGACCTTCTCCCGGTGTTCCGTTATGCCTGGACGGCCTGTCCGGACAACTTCACCTTCAACAAAGTATACCCAATCACTGCCGCCAGTAATGACCCAATGAGAATGCCGAGTTTCGCCCAGACGATGAGCTCTGGCGCGTTTGCACCAAACGCCAGCGTCGAGATAAAGATCGACATGGTGAATCCAATACCGCACAGTATGCCGACGGCCATGATCTGACTAAAGGTTGTACCGTTCGGCAACGATGCCAGCTTCATCTTCAGCGCCAGCCAGCAGAAGAGGCTGATCCCCAGCGGCTTACCGATAAACAGCCCGGCAATAATCCCCAGCGGCAGGACAGACGTCAGCCCGTCCAGCGTGACCCCCTGCAGGGAAACGCCCGCGTTGGCAAACGCAAACAGCGGCAGGATCATAAAGGCGACCCACGGGTGCAGCACGTGTTCCAGCTGTTTAGCGGGTGACTTACCGTCCTGCGGCTTAAGCGGCACGAAGAAGCCCACAATCACGCCGGCCAGCGTGGCGTGCACGCCGGATTTCAGCACCGCCGTCCACAGCACCATCCCCACCAGGATATAGATACCGATGCGGCGAACGTTGAAGATGTTCAGCACCGCCAACACCGCAATCGCCCCGGCGGCCACGCTCAGGGACAGGATCGACAGATCGCTGGTGTAGAACAGCGCGATAATCACAATGGCGCCCAGGTCATCAATGATCGCCAGCGCCATCAGGAAGATTTTCAGCGCAACCGGCACGCGGCTGCCGAGCAGAGCTAAGACACCGAGCGCAAAGGCGATATCCGTTGCGGCCGGGATCGCCCAGCCGTCACGCGCGACAGGATCCTGCCAGGTAAATGCGAGGAAGAGCAGCGCTGGAACGACCATCCCACCGAGCGCGGCAATAACCGGGAACGCCGCACGCTGGCGGCTGGCTAGCGAACCTAGCACCAGCTCGCGCTTAACCTCAAGACCAACGAGCAGGAAGAACACCGCCATTAGCGCATCGTTGATCCACAGCAGCATGTTCTTGTTAATTTCCAGCGCCCCGACCTTCAGCTCGACGGGCGTTTCCAGAAATGCGTGATAGAGATCGCGGGTCATGCCCAGGTTAGCCAGCACCATCGCGGCGGCCGCGGCAATAATCAGGATCACACCACCGGACGCCTCACTGCTAAAGAAACGGTGTAGTAATTTCATTTATGTTCTCTCTTTTACAACGATACCTCGATAAAACCATAATACCAAGCCAAATAGCTCGGCAAAAACAGATTAATATTGGGTATAGACTCAGTTTTACCGATCTATAACTGCGAAAAAAAGCCCGGAATCGCTTCCGGGCTTTTTGAAGTTAGACACAGCTAACGAATTAGCGGGTCAAATCATCGAAGAATTTTTTGACGCCATCAAAGAAGCTTTTGGAGCGCGGGCTGTTTTTCTCACCCGTTGGGCCGCCAAAGCTCTCCTGAAGCTCTTTCAACAGCTGTTTCTGCTTGTCGTTCAGGCCAACCGGCGTTTCCACGACGACGCGGCACAGCAGGTCGCCCTGCGCACCACCGCGAACGGATTTCACGCCTTTGCCGCGCATGCGGAACAGCTTGCCGGTCTGGGTTTCACCAGGGATTTTCAGATTGACGCGACCGTCCAGCGTCGGCACTTCGATTTCACCGCCGAGAGCCGCCATCGCGAAGTTGATCGGCACTTCACAGTACAGGTTATTGCCTTCACGCTCGAAGATGGCGTGCTGCTTCACCTGAACCTGAACGTACAGATCGCCTGCCGGCGCGCCGTGCTCGCCTGCTTCGCCCTCACCCGCCAGACGGATGCGGTCGCCCGTATCAACGCCAGCCGGGATCTTAACGGACAGGGTTTTGGTTTTCTCAACGCGACCGTGGCCGTGACACTTGGTGCACGGATCTTTAATCAGCGTACCGCGACCGTGACAGTGCGGACAGGCCTGCTGTACCGCGAAGAAGCCCTGGCGCATCTGTACCTGGCCGGAGCCATGACAGGTTGGACAGGTCTGTGGCTGGGTACCCGCTTTCGCGCCGCTGCCGTGGCAAACGTCACACTCTTCCAGCGTCGGGATACGGATCTCTTTCGTGACGCCACGAACGGCCTCTTCAAGAGTGAGATCCATGTTGTAGCGCAGGTCTGCGCCGCGCGCTGCGCGCTGACGACCACGACCGCCGCCGAAGATATCGCCGAACACGTCGCCAAAGATGTCGCTGAAATCCGCACCGCCGCCAAAGCCGCCGCCACCGAATCCACCGCCGCCCATGCCGCCCTGTTCAAAGGCCGCGTGGCCGTACTGGTCATAGGCCGCACGTTTTTGTGCATCAGTCAGGACTTCGTAGGCTTCTTTGATCTCTTTAAATTTTGCTTCAGCCTCTTTGTCACCCTGGTTACGGTCCGGGTGGAATTTCATGGCCAGGCGCTTATACGCCTTTTTGATTTCACGCTCTTCCGCAGTTTTCGGAACGCCTAAAATCTCGTAATAGTCTTGCTTTGCCATTGTTTTTTTTAAGCCCCTTAACATGCGAGCACGGGCGTGGAGAGTTCTCCTACGCCCGTGCCGATTAATTACCCTGCATCAGGGCGATTATTTTTTGTCTTTAACTTCTTCGAACTCAGCGTCGACAACGTCGTCGTCTTTCGCGTTGTTCGCAGAAGCGTCAGCGCCTGCCTGCTGCTGTGCATGCTGCTGCTGAGCGATTTCCATCAGCTTCTGGGAAGCCTGTGCCAGCTCCTGCATCTTCGCTTCGATATCCGCTTTGTCTTCGCCTTTCAGAGACGTTTCAAGCGCGGTCAGTGCAGCTTCGATAGCAGTTTTGTCTTCCGCTGGCAGTTTATCGCCCGCTTCTTCAACCTGCTTACGGGTGCTGTGCAGCAGATGGTCACCCTGGTTACGGGTCTGAACCAGCTCTTCGAACTTACGGTCGGATTCCGCGTTAGCTTCGGCATCGCGAACCATTTTTTCGATTTCCGCTTCATTCAGGCCAGAAGATGCCTTGATGGTGATCTTCTGCTCTTTACCGCTGTTTTTGTCTTTCGCAGACACGTGCAGGATACCGTCAGCATCGATGTCGAAGGTAACTTCGATTTGCGGCATGCCGCGCGGTGCCGGGTTGATGCCGTCCAGGTTAAACTGACCCAGAGACTTGTTATCAGACGCACGCTTACGCTCACCCTGCAGCACATGGATGGTTACCGCAGACTGGTTGTCTTCAGCGGTAGAGAACACCTGGCTGTGCTTGGTTGGGATGGTGGTGTTTTTGTTGATGAGCGCAGTCATCACACCGCCCATGGTTTCGATACCCAGAGACAGCGGGGTAACGTCCAGCAGCAGTACGTCTTTCACTTCACCGGTCAATACACCACCCTGAACCGCCGCACCGATAGCTACCGCTTCGTCCGGGTTCACGTCTTTACGTGGCTCTTTACCAAAGAATTCAGCCACTTTCTTCTGAACCATTGGCATACGGGTCTGACCACCCACCAGGATAACGTCCTGTATGTCAGATACAGACAGGCCAGCATCCTGCAGTGCAACTTTCAGCGGCTCGATAGAACGGTTCACCAGGTCTTCTACCAGGCTTTCCAGTTTCGCACGGGTCACTTTGATGTTCATGTGTTTAGGACCGGTCGCGTCTGCGGTGATGTACGGCAGGTTCACATCGGTCTGCTGAGCAGAAGACAGTTCGATCTTCGCTTTCTCAGCGGCTTCTTTCAGGCGCTGCATCGCCAGCGGGTCGTTACGCAGGTCAATGCCCTGATCTTTCTTGAACTCGTCAACGAGGTAGTTGATCAGACGGGTATCGAAGTCTTCACCACCCAGGTGGGTATCACCGTTGGTTGCCAGAACTTCGAAGGTTTTTTCGCCGTCAACTTCGTCGATTTCGATAATAGAGATATCGAAGGTACCACCACCCAGGTCGTAAACCGCGATAGTACGGTTGCCGACTTCTTTATCCAGACCGTAAGCCAGTGCAGCCGCGGTTGGTTCGTTGATGATACGTTTTACTTCCAGACCTGCGATACGGCCAGCATCTTTGGTTGCCTGACGCTGAGCATCGTTGAAGTAAGCAGGAACGGTGATAACAGCTTCAGTTACCGGCTCACCCAGGTAATCTTCAGCGGTTTTCTTCATTTTTTTCAGCACTTCAGCAGAGATCTGCGGTGGTGCCGTTTTGGTGCCTTTCACATCAAGCCACGCATCGCCGTTATCTGCTGCGATGATTTTGTAAGGCATGATAGAAACGTCACGCTGAACTTCTTCGTCCTGGAAGCGGCGGCCAATCAGGCGTTTGATCGCAAACAGGGTGTTTTGCGGGTTTGTCACTGCCTGACGTTTAGCCGGCTGACCAACCAGAGTTTCACCATCCTGGGTATAAGCAATGATAGAAGGCGTGGTGCGATCGCCCTCGGCGTTCTCCAGCACGCGTGCAGTAGTGCCGTCCATAATCGCTACACAAGAGTTGGTAGTACCCAGGTCGATACCAATAATTTTACCCATCTAAACGTCTCCACTAAAAATTCAGTCAACATGTGGTTGTGTACCTGTAATAAGGGCAGAACGTGCTTTTTCAACTGCCCAGATTTGATTTTTTTTCAGGTCCACACACTGCGGTTGACTACAAGATGGGGTCGCGACGGCATCCATCAAGGGGCAAGCATAAAAAAAATTTTAATTTCACCCTGATGAGATCATAGACGGCGTCGATGCCGCCCATTATGATGCCGCGCCCCGTCAGGGAGTATTGACGCGGGTTTAACCATTTCACCATTTTAATGATGATTTTTTTTGAGGACTTATGGGCAACACTAAGTTGGCTAATCCGGCTCCGCTGGGCCTGATGGGTTTTGGCATGACCACCATTCTGCTGAACCTGCACAACATCGGGATGTTCCCGATGGACGGCGTAATCCTGGCGATGGGCATTTTTTACGGCGGTATCGCGCAAATCTTCGCGGGCCTGCTGGAATATAAGAAAGGCAACACCTTCGGCTTAACCGCCTTCACCTCTTACGGCTCGTTCTGGCTGACCCTGGTCGCCATCCTGCTGATGCCTAAAATGGGCCTGGCAGACGCGGCAAACGCCCACTTCCTGGGCGTCTATCTGGGCCTGTGGGGCGTCTTTACCCTGTTCATGTTCTTCGGCACCCTGAAAGGCAACCGCGCGCTGCAGTTCGTCTTCCTGAGCCTGACCGTACTGTTCGCCCTGCTGGCAATTGGCCACCTGGCGGATAACGAAGGCATCGTTCACGTAGCAGGCTGGATTGGCCTGGTGTGCGGCGCAAGCGCTATCTACCTGGCAATGGGTGAAGTGCTGAACGAACAGTTTGACCGCACCATTTTACCTATTGGTGAAAAACACTGATCCCTCTGTCGTGCCCGCCTCGCGGGCACGATATTCCCCCGCCTGACGAAGCCAAACCCCTAATCCCAGCCCCATCAGCGAGAGCGCGAGTACATACCAGGCAGGCGCCATCGGCGACACCCCCATCATCACCGTGACCACTATCGGCGTCAGCCCGCCGAAAATGGCATACGCGACGTTATAAGAGAACGATATCCCGGTGAAGCGAACCTCCGGCGGGAAGGCGCGCACCATGACGTAAGGCACAGCCCCCACGACGCCCACGCACAGTCCGACCACGCCGTACAGCAGGAACAGCTGTTCAGGATGGCTGCCCGCAAGATGGTAAAACGCCCAGCTCGACGCGGCCAGCAGCAGGCTGCCGACAATAAAGGTCAGGCTGGCACCGAAACGATCCGCCGCCAGCCCGGCGGCCAGACAGCCAAAGCAGAGCATAATTGTCGCAATACTGTTTGCCTGTAAGGTCACGGCAGGGGCGAAACCGTACTGTTTCTGCAGCCACACCGGCGACATCAAAATTACCACCACGATTCCCGCCGACAGCAGCCAGGTGAGCAGCATCGACACCACCACCGCTTTTTTATGACGCACCACAACGGCTTTGACCGGCAACTCCTGCGCCAGCGCTTTACGCTGCTGCATTTCGAGGAAAATCGGCGTCTCCTGCAGCCAGCGGCGCAGGTACATTGCCACCAGGCCAAACGCCCCGCCCAGCAGGAACGGAATACGCCAGCCCCAGTCGTGCACGGCCTGCTGCGTCATGCTGGTGTTAACTATCGTCGCCACCACCGACCCCAACAGGATCCCGACGGTCAGCCCCGCCGTTAACGTTCCGCAGGCGATCCCGATGCGGCGGGCAGGAACGTGCTCCGCCACAAACACCCAGGCCCCCGGCACTTCCCCGCCGATGGCCGCGCCCTGAAGAATGCGCATCAGCAGCAGCAATAGCGGGGCGAGAATGCCCATGGAGGCATAGGTGGGCAGCAGGCCGATGACCAGCGTCGGCACCGCCATCAGCAGGATGCTCAGGGTAAACATCTTCTTACGCCCGACAAGATCGCCAAAGTGGGCCATGACGATGCCGCCCAGCGGACGTGCCAGATACCCGGCAGCAAAGATGCCGAAGGTTTGCACCTGACGCAGCCATTCCGGAATATCCGCCGGGAAGAAGAGCGCCCCCACCACGGCGGCGAAGAAGACAAAGATGATGAAGTCGTAAAACTCCAGCGCGCCACCTAAGGCGGCGAGCGTAAGCGTTTTGTAGTCCTGTCGATTCAGAGGTCGGGTGTTATGTGACATAGCGAACCATTGTGCATGTGTTGTGGATTATTTTTTACAGCAATCGTAAAGAAAAAATTACTATATCGTAAATCCATTTACACGCTACTGCAGCTGGCGCTAATGTCACATTTTAGTAAATTTCAGGAGATTGTCTCGCGGCGTGCGCTTTTAGGACGAAATGCTGCTACCACTTTGTCGTCAGTTTCCACGTACGGCCCGTCAAGCAGCTGTATACAATACGGTACACTTGCAAATATGCCGTGCACGATGACGCTACCGTCCTCGGCTTTTAATCCTTCCAGCGTCTCTTTGATCGACTTTGGCTGCCCCGGCAGGTTCAGTATCAGCGCCTGTTTGCGGATCACCCCCACCTGACGGGAAAGGATTGCCGTCGGGACAAAGTGTAGACTGATCTGGCGCATCTGTTCGCCGAAGCCCGGCATTTCACGGTCGGCGATAGCCAGCGTCGCGTCCGGCGTCACATCACGACGCGCGGGGCCGGTTCCACCCGTGGTGAGCACAAGGTGACAGCTCATCTCATCCACCAGCTCACACAGGGTCTGCTCAATGATCGGCTGTTCGTCGGGGATAAGGCGAGTCTGGATCTCAAACGGGGTGGTCAGCGCGCTTGCCAGCCACTCTTCCAGAGCAGGGATGCCTTTATCCTGGTAAACGCCGCTGGAGGCGCGGTCAGAAATCGACACTAAGCCGATGCGTAAGGTATTCATATCCATTCCATTCAAAAAGTACTGATTAAAGGGAATGATACACGCAGAGGGAAAATTCAGACAGAGGACAGAAGAAGACGCGTGACCGGGAGCCCGGTCACGCAGAATGATTACAGCAGGTCGCCGATCATTTTTTCCAGTTTTTCCTGGTCGATAGCAAACTTACGGATACCGTCCGCCAGTTTGTCTACAGCCATTGGATCCTGGTTGTGCTGCCACAGGAACTCGGATTCGGTGATGCGCTCCGGGCGCGCCTTCACTTCGCCGGTGTAAGACAGCTTACGCTCGATAGCACCTTCGCTTTCTGCCAGCTCTTTCAGCAGCGCAGGGGCGATGGTCAGACGGTCACAGCCAGCCAGCTCAATGATTTCGCCCACGTTACGGAAGCTTGCACCCATAACCACGGTCTCATAGCCATGCTGTTTGTAGTATTCGTAGATTTCAGTCACGGAAATCACGCCTGGATCTTCAGACGCCGCGTACTCTTTCTTGTCGGTGTTGGCTTTGTACCAGTCCAGAATACGGCCCACGAACGGAGAGATCAGGTACACGCCTGCTTCCGCACATGCACGCGCCTGCGCGAAGGAGAACAGCAGGGTCAGGTTACAGTTGATGCCTTCTTTTTCCAGCTGCTCGGCAGCGCGAATGCCCTGCCAGGTCGACGCCAGTTTGATCAGGATACGGTCGTTGCTGATGCCCGCGTCGTTGTACAGTTTGATCAGGCGTTTTGCTTTCGCGATTGACGCTTCGGTGTCGTAGGAGAGACGTGCATCCACTTCGGTAGAGATACGGCCCGGAACCAGCTTCAGGATTTCCAGACCGATGTTCACTGCCAGTTTATCGGTAGCATCCACAACCTGCTGCGCACGGTCATTGCTCTGCGCTTTCGCCCAGGTCACAGCCTCGTCAATCAGTTTGCGATACTCAGGGATCTGTGCGGCGTTAAGGATCAGAGAAGGGTTAGTTGTGGCATCCTGCGGCTGGTACAGCTTCATTGCCGCGATATCTCCGGTGTCAGCTACGACAGTGGTGAACTGACGAAGGGAGGTCAATTTATCCGTCATGATAGTGTTTCTCTTTTAACGTGCCCTGGATAATTCACGCTACCGACAGCATGCCTGCAGCGGAAAAATGACAGGTTTACTTGTTAGGGGGATGTAACCGGTCTGCCCTGATGATAACACGACGGAGGGGTAGCGCAACCGCAGACAGTGCGCTTAGGCAGAGTATGATAAACTCAAAATATTAACAGGCTGCTAAGCAACAGCATGCCCAATCAGTGGTAGCGCTTACATATTCACGTTGGCATCAACAAGAGGGACGTTAATGCCTGATTTCCTTTTCTTTATTAACGAAGTCCTCTGGGGTTCGATAATGATCTACCTGCTTCTGGGAGCAGGTATCTGGTTTACGCTACGCAGTGGGTTTATCCAGTTTCGCTATATTCGCAAGTTTGGCAGAAGTCTGAAAAACAGCGTCGCGCCCCAGCCGGGCGGATTAACGTCGTTCCAGGCGCTGTGTACCAGCCTGGCTGCCCGCCTCGGTAGCGGAAACCTGGCGGGCGTTGCGCTGGCCATCAGCGCCGGTGGGCCAGGCGCGGTGTTCTGGATGTGGGTCACGGCGCTTCTCGGAATGGCTACCTCTTTTGCCGAAAGTTCGCTGGCGCAGCTCTACAAAGAGAAAGACAGAAACGGGCAGTTTCGCGGCGGTCCGGCCTGGTATATGGCGCGTGGCTTAGGAATGCGCTGGATGGGCGTTCTGTTCTCGCTTTTTTTACTGCTCGCGTACGGTCTTATTTTTAATACCGTGCAGTCAAACTCCGTCGCCCATGCCCTGCGCTATACCTTCTCCTGCCCGGAGTGGATCACCGGCATCGGTTTAGCCCTCTTTGTTTTGCTCACCATTTCTGCCGGCCTGAAAGGCGTTGCCCGCCTGATGCAGTGGCTGGTTCCCATCATGGCGCTGCTCTGGGTTGCCGCAAGCCTGGTCGTCGCTGCGCTGCATGCCGACCAGGTTCCGGGCGTGATTGCGACCATCTTTAAAAGCGCCTTTGGCTGGCGTGAGTTGGCGTCAGGCGCGCTGGGTTACACCCTGAGCCAGGCGCTGATGGCAGGTTTTCAGCGAGGCATGTTCTCCAATGAAGCCGGGATGGGCTCCACTCCCAACGCCGCCGCGGCCGCCTCTTCCTGGCCGCCGCACCCGGCAGCGCAGGGTATCGTGCAGATGATAGGCGTGTTTATGGATACCGTTATTATCTGTTCCGCCAGCGCCATGATCCTCCTGCTGGCCGGTCCTGTGGCGCATGACTCGGATATCGACGGAATACAGCTTCTCCAGCAGGCGCTGGTGAACCTGACCGGCGGCTGGGGTTCGGGATTTGTCTCGCTCATTCTGATGCTGTTCGCCTTCAGTTCGATTGTGGTGAATTACCTGTACGCCGAAAATAACCTTATCTTCCTGAAATACGACTCTCGTCCTGCCATCCTCCTGCTTCGCCTGGGCGTAGTACTGATGGTGATCGCGGGCTCCCTTCTGAATATGCCGCTGGTCTGGCAGCTGGCGGATGTCATTATGGCGCTAATGGCAATCACTAACCTGACGGCGATCCTGCTGCTCTCGCCCGTTGTGAACCTTATTGCCAGGGATTATCTTCGCCAGCGCAAGCTGGGCGTTCCCCCGGTATTTGATGCCGCACGCTATCCCGAAATTCAGTCACAGCTTGCCCCCGGCACCTGGGATGATTTGCCCCGGCGATAACAGCTATTGATCAATTCAGGGCGATTTTTTGTTAAAGTCGCTCTAAATTTCCTGCAAGGACTGGATATGCTGATTCTGATTTCACCTGCAAAAACGCTCGACTACCAGAGCCCGCTCGCCACCGAGCGTTATACCCAGCCAGAACTGCTGGACTATTCGCAACAGCTGATCCGCGAAGCGCGCAAGCTCTCTGCGCCGCAAATCGCCTCGCTGATGAGCATCAGCGACAAGCTGGCAGACCTGAACGCGACCCGGTTCCACGAGTGGCACCCGGATTTCACCCCCGCCAACGCGCGCCAGGCGATCCTGGCGTTTAAGGGCGATGTTTACACCGGCCTGCAGGCGGAAGATTTTAGCGAAGCCGACTTTGATTTTGCCCAGCAGCATCTGCGCATGCTGTCGGGCCTGTATGGCGTACTCCGCCCGCTGGATCTGATGCAGCCATATCGTCTGGAGATGGGGATTCGCCTGGAAAACGCCAAAGGCAAAGACCTTTATCATTTCTGGGGCGACATCATCACCGACAAGCTGAACGCGGCGCTGCATGCTCAGGGTGATAACGTGGTGGTTAACCTGGCATCCGATGAGTACTACAAGTCGGTGAAGCCGAAAAAGCTGAACGCGGAGATCGTTAAGCCGGTCTTCCTTGATGAGAAGAACGGCAAGTTCAAGGTCATCAGCTTCTATGCGAAAAAAGCGCGTGGCCTGATGAGCCGCTACATCATTCAGAACCGCTTGACGAAGCCGGAGCAGTTAACGGGATTCAACACCGACGGCTATTTCTTTGACGAGGCGTCGTCAGGGAAAGGTGAGCTGGTATTTAAGCGCCACGAGCAGTAAAACTAAACCCCGCCATCTGGCGGGGTTTTGCGTTAATGGTGCTTCCAGTCCGGGCCCGGACGGTGGTCGTCGTGATGATGGTCGTGTCGGTCATCACGATCGCGATGCTCGTCATGCGGACGCCAGTGGTTATCGCGCCAGTCATAATGCGCCTTCCACCAGTCGTGGTCGCGCCAGCGGCCGCCATCCCAGTAATGCCCGCTATTGTCCCGATCGCCAATCTGCAGTTTTACCGCAGGTACGAGAGTAATTTCAGATGCCTGTACCGCCATGGGGGCGACCAGCACCAGAGAAAGCGCGATGAGTGCAGGTTTTAGTGTAGACACAGGTGACTCCTTATTCTTCTTGCCCAACGTGGGCCGATGTAAGGAGAGTACGCGAGGGGAACGGTGGATGTTATTCTCTGCAATCCTAAACGCTAAGTGACCGCATTTATTGGGAATTTCTGCTTTTTTCCTGCACTTTTTCTCCTTAATTTCTTCATAAAAAAGCCGGGTGGCGCTGCGCTTACCCGGCCTACGGTCATCTCGTCGTTGTAGGCCCGGTAAGGCGTAGCCGCCACCGGGCAACAAAATCATGCGCGCGTCATCATCAGATTCCGCAGTGCCGCGAAATCCGCCGGCAGCTCATGAGACAGCAGCGGCAGGTCGGCGCGCTCGGCCAGCTCTTTTGGCAGCGGCAGCGTTTCGCCCAGAATATCTTCCACGCTCTCTTTGAACTTCGCCGGATGCGCGGTGCCCAGGAACAGACCATATTCACCCGGGTTAAGCTGGTCGCGCAGCGCGCGGTAAGCAATTGCCGCGTGCGGCTCAGAGGTGTAGCCCACAGCCTTCAGCTCGCGCATGGTGGCTTTGGTAGTTTCGTCCGTCACCGCAGCGTAGCCCAGGTCACCCAGACGCCACACCTTGCGGCGGAACAGCTCTTCCACGCGCGGCCAGTTGTTCGGCTGCGACACGTCCATGGCATTGGAGAGCGTCGCCTGCGTGGCGTTAGGCGCCCATTTGCCGTCTTTCAGGAAGCGCGGCACGGTATCGTTGGCGTTGGTGGCAGCGATAAAGCGTTTCACCGGCAGACCGAGAGATTTCGCCAGCAGCCCCGCCGTCAGGTCGCCGAAGTTGCCGCTTGGTACCGAAACTACCAGCTGATTGCGCGCTTCCTGCGGCAGCTGAGCCACCGCTTCGAAGTAGTAGCAGATCTGCGCCAGCAGGCGGCTGATGTTGATGGAGTTCGCCGAGTTCAGCCCCAGCGCGGCCTTCAGCTCTTCATCATCGAACGCCTGCTTGACCAGCGCCTGGCAGGCATCGAAATCGCCGTCGATCGCCACGGTTTCAATGTTGCCGCCGAGGGTGCAGAACAGTTTTTCCTGCAACGGGCTGATCTTGCCTTTCGGATAGAGGATCACCACGCGGACGTTTTTCAGGCCGTAGAACGCGTGAGCCACCGCCGCACCGGTATCACCGGAGGTGGCGGTCAGGATGGTCACCGGCTTGTCGCCGCTGATGTGGGTCAGCATCTGCGCCATAAAGCGGCCGCCGAAGTCTTTAAACGCCAGGGTCGGGCCGTGGAACAGCTCCAGACAACCGACGTCAGGCTCCACCTGCTTAACCGGAGCCGGGAAAGCAAACGCCGCGCGCACGCGCTCTTCCAGCAGCTCCTGCGGGATTTCATCGCCAATAAACGCAGACAGAATTTTGGTGCTGCGGGTGACAAAGTCCTGCTTCAGCAGCTCATCGATTTCGGTCAGCTGAAATTCCGGCAGGTCGTGCGGGAAAAACAGCCCCTGATTTTTGCCCAGCCCCTGAGTCACCGCCTGCGCGAAGCTGACCTGCTCGTTATGATCTTTAAGGTTGTAGAGTTTCATTCGTTATCCCAGTACTCGTGCGCCAGCCGTGTCCAGACGGCAAATATGAACAAAGCCTTCCTGATTTTGCAGGTAGTGTTTAGAGAGCCAGTCCGCCACGCGCTGCGCGGTGTCTGGCTTATCGCACAGGGCGAACAGCGTCGGGCCGGAGCCGGAGATGCCGCACGCCTGCGCGCCGATATCCATTGAAGCCTGTCGCGCCTCGTTAAAGCCGGGTAGCAGCTTCGTACGGTACGGCTCGGCAATGACGTCTTTCATCAGCTTCGCCGCCAGCTGCGGCTGGCGGGTGTAGCAGGCGTGAATAAAGCCCGCCAGGTGACGCCCGTGGGCGATACAGTCCTGGCGACGATACTGCGCAGGCAGGATCGCACGCGCTTCCGCGGTAGAGACCTTGATGCCCGGATACGCCAGCACCCACAGCCATTCATCAAACCCTGGCACCTGCTGGCTGATGATGCCATTTTCTTCAATCATCAGCTGCATGCCGCCGAGGAAGCACGGCGCCACGTTATCGTAATGAATACTGCCGGAGATGCGTCCTTCCAGCTCGCCCATCAGCGCCAGCAGACGGCTATTGTTCAGCGGCTTGCCGCAGTGCTCGTTCATCGCCACCAGCGCGGCGACAACCGAGCAGGCGCTGGAGCCCAGGCCCGAGCCAATCGGCATGCTTTTTTCCAGCGTCATGGCGACCGGCACGTTTTTGCCGATCTCCTGACAGAAGCGCTCCCAGCACTGATAAACGATATTCTCGCGTGGTTCAGGCGGCAGCTTACTGGCGAAACGGCCGACGTTATTCAGGCTGAAGCTTTCTGCCGCCTCAACCGTTACCGTATCGCCCAGCAGCGAACCGTCCACCGGCGTCACCGCCGCACCCAGCACGTCAAATCCGACGCTCATATTGGCGCTGGAAGCCGGGGCATATACTTTAACCATCTTAAACTCCTAACTTCCATGACAGGGTACGCAGCAGGTCGGCAAACACGCCCGCCGCCGTCACATCATTCCCTGCGCCATAGCCGCGAAGCACCAGCGGCAATGGCTGATAATAGTGGCTGTAAAACGCGAGGGCGTTTTCGCCGTTTTTGACTTTGTACAGCGGGTCGTTACCATCCACTTCGGCAATCTTCACCCGGCATACGCCGTCCTCTTCAATGTTGCCAACATAGCGCAATACCTTACCTTCATCACGGGCTTTCGCAACGCGTGAGGCAAAGGCATCGTCAAGCTGAGGTAAATTCGCCATAAAGGTGCTGACATCGCCGCTGGTGTCAAACTCGGCTGGCAGCACCGGTTCAATCACGATATCCGAAAGCTCCAGCTCGCGGCCCGTTTCGCGCACCAGGATCAGCAGCTTGCGCGCCACGTCCATCCCGGAGAGATCGTCGCGCGGATCTGGCTCGGTGTAGCCCAGCTCGCGCGCGGCACGGGTGGCTTCCGACAGGCTCATCCCTTCATCCAGCTTGCCGAAGATAAACGACAGGGAGCCGGAGAGGATGCCGGAGAAACGCTGCAATTCGTCGCCCGCGTTCAGCAGGTTTTGCAGGTTCTCGATGACCGGCAGGCCGGCACCGACATTGGTGTCGTACAGGAACTTGCGGCGCGACTTGCTCGCCGCCAGGCGCAGCTGGTGATAGTAATCCATCGACGAGGTGTTGGCCTTTTTGTTCGGCGTCACCACGTGGAAGCCTTCGCGCAGGAAGTCGGCGTACTGGTCGGCCACCGCCTGGTTCGAGGTACAGTCAACGATAACCGGGTTAAGCAGGTGATACTCTTTCACCAGACGGATCAGGCGTCCCAGGTTGAACGGCTCTTTCGCCTCTTCCAGCTCCGCCTGCCAGTTCTCCAGGTTCAGACCGTGAACGTTAGTAAGCAGCGCTTTCGAGTTCGCAATTCCGCAGACGCGCAGATCGATGTGCTTTTTCTTAAGCCACTCCTGCTGGCGCTTCACCTGCTCCAGCAGCGCACCGCCGACGCCGCCCACGCCAATCAGGAATAGCTCGATAACCTGATCGGTGTTGAACAGCATCTGGTGAACCACGCGTACGCCGGTGGTGGCGTCATCGTTATCCACCACCACGGAGATTGAACGCTCGGACGAGCCCTGGGCAATCGCCACGATGTTGATATTGGCCCGCGCCAGCGCGGCAAAGAATTTGGCGGAGATACCGCGCAGCGTGCGCATACCGTCGCCAACCACGGAAATCACCGCCAGGCGCTCCTGAATGGAGAGCGGCTCCAGCAGTTCCTCTTTCAGCTCCAGATAGAACTCTTCTTCCAGCGCGCGGCGGGCGCGCAGACAGTCGACCTGAGGCACGCAGAAGCTGATGCTGTATTCGGAAGAGGACTGGGTGATCAGCACCACCGAGATACCGTTGCGTGACATGGCCGCAAAAACGCGCGCCGCCATGCCGACCATCCCCTTCATCCCCGGACCGGAGACGCTGAACATTGCCATATTATTCAGGTTGGAAATGCCTTTCACCGGCAGACCATCTTCATCGCTGCTGGCACCAATCAGCGTGCCTGGCGCCTGCGGGTTACCGGTGTTTTTAATCAGGCATGGGATCTGGAACTGGGCAATGGGGGAGATGGTACGCGGGTGAAGCACTTTGGCGCCGAAGTAGGAAAGCTCCATCGCTTCCTGGTAGGACATCGACTTCAGCAGCCTGGCGTCCGGCACCTGGCGTGGATCGCAGGTATAGACGCCGTCGACGTCAGTCCAGATCTCACAGCAGTCTGCGCGTAAACAGGCGGCCAGCACGGCGGCAGAGTAGTCGGAGCCGTTACGGCCCAGCACTACCAGTTCACCCTTCTCATTTCCTGCGGTAAAGCCCGCCATCAGGATCATATGGTCAGAGGGGATTTTGCTCGCGGCAATACGGCGGGTTGATTCGGCAATATCAACGGTAGATTCGAGGTAGTGGCCCGCTGCCAGCAATTTCTCAACCGGATTGATCACGGTAACGTTGTGGCCGCGCGCTTCCAGCACGCCCGCCATGATGGCGATGGAGAGTTTTTCGCCCCGGCAGATCAGCGCCGCGTTGACGCTGTCCGGGCACTGGCCCAGCAGGCTGATGCCGTGCAGCACATGCTTGATCTGGGCAAACTCCTGCTCAACGAAAGACTTCAGCTGTGCGAGCGGGAAACCAGGCTGTGCCTCTGCCAGCCCCTGCAGCAGCTCGGCGAAGATACGCTCGGCATCGCTGATGTTCGGGAGTGCATCCTGGCCACCGATGGTCTTTTCAATCATCGCCACCAGATGGTTTGTGATTTTTGCCGGGGCAGAGAGCACGGTCGCAACCTGCCCCTGCCTGGCGTTGCTCTCCAGGATATCGGCAACACGCAGAAAACGTTCTGCATTTGCCACTGATGTACCGCCGAACTTCAACACTCGCATGGTTCTACCTCGTTTCCTTTAGCCGAAAAAAAAAGCCCGCACTGTTCAGGTGCGGGCTTTTTTCTGTTTTTCCTGTACGCGTCAGCCCGCATCGTTACCTGTGGTAATGATGATGGTTGTGGTAATGGTGGTGATGCTGATGCGTTTCATGGATGTTGTGTACTCTGTCATTATTATCTGTCTGTGCTGTATTCTTTTAGGGTTAAAGGATCGGGCACCTTAAGTCAATGAATTTTTAATTTGATCACAATTCCGCGGACGTTCACGTCACGCTGCGTGACGTTTTATTTTCATCCGAATCCCCCAGCCGCAACCCTCCACGACAGACCATTTCGCCATAGTAAAAACTTATGACAGCATTTTACTCGGCCAATTTTTTTTCAATATCGTGCAGCAAACGGTGCAACATGGCGGTGTCCCGCTGCTCAAGACGTCCAAGGCGCTGCTGTAGCCAGTCGGCCATTTTTTGATCGTCCGCAACGCCAAGGCTCGATAAAAGACGCTCTACGCGAGCACGAAGCGCGGCCAGCTGATTTTCATTGGCGGCTTCTGTCTGGGGTTGAGGGATTTGCATTAGGGAAGCTAATTGATAGCAATAGACCATTACCGCCTGGCCTAAATTCAGGGAAGGATAATCGGCTACCATCGGCGCACCGGTGAGAACGTCCGCCAGCTCAAGCTCTTCGTTGGTGAGCCCGGAATCTTCACGACCAAATACCAGCGCGGCTTTCTCAAGCCACTGGCTTTTCTCTTCCAGCATGGGCACCAGTTCAGCAGGCGTGGCGTAGTAGTGGAACTTCGCCCGGCTGCGTGCTGTGGTGGCAACGGTAAATGAAATGTCATGCAGCGCGTCGGCAAGCGTAGCGTAAGTCGTTATATTATCGAGAATATCCCCCGAACCGTGCGCCACCCAGCGGGCGGCAGGCTCCAGGTGTGCAGTGCTGTCCACAATACGTAAATCGGTAAAACCCATGGTCTTCATGGCACGCGCCGCAGCGCCTATATTTTCGGCTCTGGCTGGAGCAACCAGTACAATCGACAGATGCATTTATGCTCTCTTTTTAATCAGTTAGCGGAGAAAAGTGTGATGCACTTCAACATATTACGCAGCACGAATTTACAAATTTGCAACACAAATCACCGAAATAGCGTTTCATAACAAATTAAAGACGCTAAACTATTTTGTGTCTGAACAATCAGTTAGAATGTTAACAGAAGCCTATTATCCCTATGTTTTATAATGATAATGGCAACGTGAATACCCTGTTCTGATTGGATTCGCTTTGTTTATAAATCAATCTCCGCAACTAGTTGGTTTATTGAAAAATTGTGACAAAGGCTAGCATTCGGCTACGATGATTTC
Organism: Enterobacter sp. 50588862; assembly: GCF_001462935.1. Classification (NCBI taxonomy): domain Bacteria; kingdom Pseudomonadati; phylum Pseudomonadota; class Gammaproteobacteria; order Enterobacterales; family Enterobacteriaceae; genus Enterobacter; species Enterobacter sp. 50588862. Next base: position 135,149 of record NZ_LNHM01000036.1, on the reverse strand, counting down.
ATCAAACTGTTAACGTGCTACAATTGAACTTGATATATGTCAACGAAGCGTAGTTTTATTGGGTGTCTGGTGTCACTTAGCCTGTTATGTTGCTGTTAAAATGGTTAGGATGACAGCCGTTTTTGACACTGTCGGGTCCAAAGGGAAAGTACCCAAGACCAAGCTAATGATGTTGTTGACGTTGATGGAAAGTGCATCAAGAACGCAATTACGTACTTTAGTCACGTTAAGCCGATCATGTTAATTTGCGACATGTATCAGGCAGGTCAGGGACTTTTGTACTTCCTGTTTCGATTTAGTTGGCAATTTAGGTAGCAAACATGCAGACCCCGCACATTCTTATCGTTGAAGACGAGTTGGTAACACGCAACACGTTAAAGAGCATTTTCGAAGCAGAAGGCTACGATGTCTTTGAAGCGACCGATGGCGCAGAGATGCATCAGATCCTTTCTGAAAATGATATCAACCTGGTGATCATGGATATCAACCTGCCGGGCAAAAACGGTCTTCTGCTGGCGCGCGAACTGCGTGAACAGGCGAACGTCGCGTTAATGTTCCTGACGGGCCGTGATAACGAAGTTGATAAAATTCTTGGCCTGGAGATCGGTGCGGATGACTACATCACCAAACCGTTCAACCCTCGCGAGTTAACCATTCGTGCACGCAACCTGCTGTCCCGCACCATGAACCTGGGCACGGTCAGCGAAGAGCGTCGTAGCGTCGACAGCTACAAATTCAACGGCTGGGAACTTGATATCAATAGCCGTTCGCTGATCAGCCCGAACGGTGAGCAGTATAAGCTGCCGCGCAGCGAATTCCGCGCGATGCTGCACTTCTGCGAAAATCCGGGCAAAATTCAGTCCCGTGCAGAACTGCTGAAGAAAATGACCGGTCGTGAGCTGAAGCCTCATGACCGTACCGTAGACGTGACCATCCGTCGTATTCGTAAGCATTTCGAATCGACGCCTGATACGCCGGAAATCATCGCCACCATCCACGGCGAAGGGTACCGTTTCTGCGGTGATCTGCAGGAATAATCCCGGAGTTAACGCATGAAAAACGGCGCATTTGCGCCGTTTTTTTTTATTTCCAGATCCGCATTGTGTCGTTATCAGGCTCTGCGGGCGGCGCAGGTCGCTTCGGCTGTGAAAGCGAATACCAGTCGAAATGACGAGTCAGGTACATGACGGCGAACAGCGCCAGCGCGAGAACCGCAGACCCCAACAGCAGTGCACTATCCTCCGAGCGCAGCAGGAACCACATCACCACGTCCAGCCCCAGCAAGGCCAGCACAAACAGTCCGCTGCGCTTCCAGCTTTTCAGCACGGCCTGCAGGTACATTCCGTTCATCGCCGCACCAACCAAGCTTGCAACTACCCAGGCTGGGGTAAACCCGACATGTTCTGATAGCGCCAACAGCACCAGATAGAACAACACCAGCGACAGCCCCACCAGCAGATACTGCATCGGATGCAGGCGCAGCCCGGTTAAGGTCTCGAAAACAAAGAAGGCCATAAACGTCAGCGCAATCAGCAAAATGGCGTACTTGATCGCCCGGTCAGTCAGCTGATACTGATCGGCGGGCGTGGCTACCGTAACGCTGAAGGCGGGGATCGACTCCCATGACGGCGACTCACTTCCGTTGAACCAGCTCTCAAGATTGTTCGCAAACCAGCTGCTCTGCCAGTTCGCCTGAAAACCGGCGTCACCAATTTTATGCTTCACCGGCAGATAATTACCCATAAAGCCAGGATGCGGCCAGTTGCTGTTCAGCGCCATTTCACTGCTACGTCCTACAGGTACCACGGCGAAACTTCCTGTTCCCGTCAGATTCAGCGAAATATCCATAGCAAACGTTTTTAATTCCAGCGCTTTGTCAGTCAGCGGGATATGGATACCGGAAAGCGCGCCATACACGCCTGTACCCGGCTCCACACTTAGCGTCTCGCCGTTGATACTAGAGACTTTCACCGTGCCAATGCCTCGAGCATCGCCCACGCCAACAACGATAAACGGCTGCCCCAGGGTCATCGACTCCCCTTTCAGCTGCGTCATTTTTTCCGTGTTGAATCGGGCTTTTATGTTGAGGTCGGTATTCCAGATCTGTCCGTCATAGATGCCAATATTTCGCGACTCAACGCGCTGGTTACCCTCAACGCGCAGAGACTCCGGCAGGATAAAATGCATATAGCTTTTCTTGTACTCGACTTTTTTCTCATCCTCTAACTTATAAAAAACCTCGGTTACCGGGATCGCAATCAGCGGGCCGACCAATTTTTGCGGCCCGCTGGTGCTCTGGCGAAGCGTATTTTCGACATCGTTGCGGTAGCTTTCACGCTCTGAAATGAGGTTACTCACCATAAACAGTGGGACTAACAACAGCAGGATGCACCCCAGCAGGGTGCTTACTTTCCAGAACAGGGGGGATTTCATCATTACGTCTCCTTTGTGATGTGGAGAGCGTAACCAGGCTGTGTGGGGCCAGTTTGAAGTTATGTGAAGGGACGGTGAAGTGTCAGCGTGGCTATCACGCCACCTTCATCACGATTACGCAATGTAATCTCTCCGTGGTGCAGACGCGCCACCTCCTGAACAAACGCCAGCCCGAGTCCGCTACTTTTCAACCCGTTCTCGCGCGGCAGGGAATAAAAGCGCTCAAAAATACGCTCCAGCGCATAATCCGGGATCCCGCTTCCGCTGTCGGTGACGATCAGCCGTATCTGCCCCTGCTCTTCCTGGGCCGCCAGTTCAATGGCACCGCCCTGTGGGGTAAAATCGATAGCATTATCCAGTAAATTACCGAGCGCCTGTTCGAGCAGGTCGGGATCGCCTTCAACAAGAAGCGAAGCGGGCTGGAGGGTCAGCGCAATCTTTTTTGCCGCCAATAGCGCCGAACGCGCGTCGGCAAGCCGTGTAAACAGCAGGTCGACGCGGACGGCCTGGGGCGTAATCTCGACCCGATTTTCAAGCCGCGCCTGAGTCAGCAGTTTTTCAACCAGCGACTGCATACGCGCGTTTTGCACCAGAATATTATCGATAAACCGCGCGGCCACCTGCGGCGGCGGCTGCTCGGTGAGAATTTCTGCCGCGCCGCGTATGGCGGCTATTGGGCTTTTCAGCTCGTGGGTCAGCGCATGGACATAATGTTCAATGTAGTTTTTCCCCTCAAGGCGAATACGCATATTTTCCAGCGCCTGAGCCAGCTTGTGCAGTTCGCTACTGCCTGGATTAGGCAGCGGGAGAGGCGTATCAGTGGTCACCGAGTCGGCATAGCGCGATAACGTACTGATGGAACGATTGATCCACCAGGCGACGAGAAAACCGATCAGTAAAGCAATGCCAAGCAGCGCCCCGCCAGCCCACAGAATCCGCCTCTCGCTGCGTTGGATAACCGGCGCCATCGCACTGTTAGGTTTCCCGACCGACAGCACGCCGATAATCTTGCCCTGCTCCACAACCGGTGCGGCAACATACATCACCGTGCTCTCCGGATCGTCGGGATGGCTCTGGGTACTGCGCGCGCCGTATTGGCCGCGAAGCGTCAGCCAGACATCGTTCCAGCGAGAGTAATCTTGCCCCACGGCCAGGCCGGCAGAATCAAACACGACGCGGCCCTGCGCATCGGTCATGTAGACGTGATACTCGTTGCGCACCTTATGAATGCCGCCGATATTGGCGCGGAAAGGCCGCTGATGGAGCTGTAAAAAGGCCTGCGCCAGTCTGCCCTGCTGCGCATTGCCCGAAAGAAGATCCTCACGCCCAACTTCGGCGAGCAAGGTCGCGGTATCGATCAACGTGCCCTCGGTTGCCCTGCGCACGCCGGGCTTCACTTCCTGAACAAAGATCGACAGCACAAACCATGCGGCGATGGCGACGATCAGGAAGTACCCCAGCAGCAAACGCATTCCGATGCGCATTAATAAAGCCCCAGGCTATAGCCCATACCGCGATGGGTGCTGATGGGTGACAGTTCCTCATTCACTGCCCGCAGCTTGGCGCGCAGGGTCTTGATGTGAGTGTCCACGGTACGATCGTAACTGTCACCGTCTTCGCCCCACACCTTGTCCATTAACTGTTGCCGAGAGAAAACCCGTCCCGGAGCCTGTAGTAACGTTTTAAGCAGCAAAAACTCATAGCGCGTGAGCGGTAATGCTTCACCGCACCAGCTAATTCGGGCGGCAGCTTCGTTCAACTCAAACTGTCCGATACGCACCGTCTCCGCTGGCGCGACGGATTTTTGCATCCGCCGTAAAATGGTCCTTACCCGGGCGCACACCTCACGCGGGGAGAAAGGCTTGGCGACGTAGTCGTCTGCGCCCATTTCCAGGCCGAGGAGTTTATCCACTTCGTCACTGCGTGCCGTCAGAAACAGCACGGGCAGTGACGGATGCTGCGCCAGAAGCTGGCGGCAGAGCTCAAAGCCGCTGATGTCCGGCAGCCCGACGTCAAGAATGGCGAGCGCCGGAGCCTGCTGGCGCGCCGCCTCCAGCACCGGTAAACCGCGCTCAAACGCTTTTACTGCAAATCCTTCCTGCTGAAGCATGTAGATAAGCGTATCGGCGATACTGGTTTCGTCTTCAACCAGCCAGACTACAGGTCGTTGCATGGTTCATCCCTGAATTAATGCCACGGCATAATCGGCACCGCACTAATGGCGTTTTTCGGTGACCCTTCCACCACTTTATCGGAATACGCCAGGTAGGCCAGGGTGTTGCGTTTTGCATCATAGAAACGAACCACCTGCAGCTTTTTAAACACCAGTGAGGTCCGTTTCTGGAACACCACATCGCCCTGCGCTTTGCCGTTTTTGATTTTATCGCTCAGCTCAACCGGTCCCACCTGCTGACAGGAGATTGCCGCATCGGAAGTGTCTTCCGCCAGCCCCAGGCCGCCTTTAATACCGCCCGTCTTCGCGCGGCTGACGTAGCAGGTGACGTTTTTCACGTCCGGATCGTCAAACGCCTCCACCACAATTTTGTGGTCCGGACCGAACATTTTGAACACGGTATCGACAGAACCAATCTGTTCCGCCTGCGCCGCACGGCCCGCTACCAGCAACAGGGCAGTAAGAAGCAAAGTCTTGTATTTCATATTGTTACCATTCTTTAAAATTGCATTGAGCGATTATTCAACACGTTAGTCAAAAATGTAGCAAGATCACAGGATTAGAATATATTCACCCAAAATGAGAGAGAAAAGGCATTAATGCGCAAAAAAAACACTGAATGCTAAAACATCAAAAAATGCTATTATCCGCTAACCTGTTATCAGGCACCTGCTGTTTTAAGGATGAGGATAGTATATGGATCAGGCTGGAATTATTCGCGACCTGCTCACCTGGCTGGAAGGTCATCTCGACCAGCCTTTGTCACTGGATAATGTGGCGGCTAAAGCGGGCTATTCCAAGTGGCATCTGCAAAGGATGTTCAAGGATGTCACCGGTCATGCTATCGGTGCCTATATTCGCGCACGTCGTTTATCGAAATCTGCGGTGGCTTTGCGCCTGACCGCGCGGCCAATTCTGGATATTGCCCTGCAGTACCGTTTTGATTCGCAGCAGACCTTCACCCGCGCCTTTAAAAAACAGTTCTCGTTGACGCCAGCGCTCTATCGCCGCTCGCCTGACTGGAGCTCGTTTGGTATGCGTCCGCCGCTGCGTCTGGGCGAGTTCGCGATGCCGAAATACGAAATGGTCACTCTGCCGGAAACCCATCTGATCGGTACAACCCAGAGCTACTCGTGCTCTCTGGAGCAGATTTCTGAGTTCCGCCATCAGATGCGCGTCCAGTTCTGGCGCGATTTCCTGAGCCATGCGCCGGCCATTCCGCCGATCCTGTATGGCCTCAACGAAACGCACCCAAGCCAGGAAAAAGACGACGAGCAGGAGGTGTTTTACACCACCGCGCTGACGCCGGAGCTGGCGAATGGCTACATTCAGGGTTCGAAGCCGGTCGTGCTGGAAGGCGGCGAGTACGTGATGTTCTCGTATGAAGGACTGGGTACGGGCGTCCAGGAGTTTATCCTGACCGTTTACGGAACGTGCATGCCAATGCTGAATCTGAATCGCCGTAAAGGTCAGGATATCGAGCGCTACTACCCGGCGCAGGATGCCAAACCGGAAGAAGGCCCAATCAATCTGCGTATGGAATTCTTGATTCCTGTCCGTCGTTAACGCTGCAGTTCATCAAGCGCAGGGGCATCGAGATGCGAAATGTCCCCTGCCATCTCCACGACCCAGCCCGACGCCAGCCACGCGCTTTCCTGATAATCAATCCGGGAAATGGAGCAGTTACGCAGGCGTAACCGACGCTCAGCGTAAGCCGGTAACCCCAGAATGGTGCTCACCAGGCAGCCGAGCGCGATACCGTGACTCACCAGCAGCGGACGGCTGCCTGCCGGAAGCTTGAGGCATTCCGCCAGCGCGGCATGCATACGCACGCTCAGCTCCTGCATGGATTCCCCTTCAGGAATACGACCATCTTCGGTACCGTTCACCAGCGTGCGGCGCCAGCCCTCTTCCGTTTCCGTCAGCGTATCAATATGGCGCTTTTCCAGCACGCCCATATCCAGCTCGCGCAGGCGCGGCTCAAGCATCACATCGCAGCCGCAGGCGTCGGCAATGATGCGCGCCGTCTGCTGTGTGCGACCTAAATCGCTGGTAATAACGTGGGTAATGCCCAGCGTTCTGGCGCGTTCCGCCACCTGCCACGCTTGCTGCACACCCTTCTCGGTGAGCGGACTGTCTGACTGGCCTTGAATACGTCGCTCGGCGTTCCACTGCGTTTCACCGTGGCGAACAAGGTATACCTGTAACATGCTTTTTTTCCGTTATACTGCGATGAGTTTTTTTTGAATCGAGCTTAATTATGCACCATGTTGTCTCTGCTACCACCAATCCTGCCAAAATTCAGGCAATTCTAAAGGCTTTTGAAGAGATTTTCGGCGAAGGATCCTGCCATATTGAGGCCATCGGCGTCGAGAGTGGCGTACCTGAACAGCCGTTTGGCAGCGAGGAAACGCGCGCTGGCGCACGAAATCGCGTGGCAAATGCAAAAGCCGCGGCCCCGAAGGCTGACTTCTGGGTCGCCATTGAAGCAGGCATCGACGAAGGCGCAACCTTTAGCTGGGTGGTGATTGAAAGCCGTGAGCAGCGCGGCGAAGCGCGCTCAGCCACCCTGCCGCTGCCGGAGATCATTCTGGAAAAAGTCCGTGCAGGTGAAGCGCTCGGGCCGGTGATGTCACAGTACACCGGCATTGATGAGATTGGGCGTAAAGAAGGGGCGATTGGCGTCTTTACGGCGGGTAAGCTCACGCGTTCAGGGGTTTACCATCAGGCGGTGATCCTGGCGCTGAGCCCGTTTCATAACGCCATTTATCGTTGATCGCTCAATAAGACTGACTCGAGCCAATGGCGCAGCTCAACCGGCGCAGACTTCAGGCTGTTCGATCCACGGGTGATCGTCGCGATGCCCGCGCCCAGCTCGTTTTTCAGCTCGCGCTGGCTCATCTCACCGCGCAATAGCTCTTCAATAATCCGCACGCGCGTGCCCAGCGCCTCACGCTCGTCCGGCGTAAGCATCAGCTGCATGAGGGGTAGGTGCAAATCCTGCTCGTAAGACTGGCGAAGCAGCTCCACAAAACGAAGCCACTCCTGGTGACGCTGTTCGGCCATTGCCGAGGAATACGGGGAATGCTGGGTCATGTTATGCTGCCTCTTGTACTCTTTAGCGAGTACAGCATAACACAACCCATGCCGATCAGTAACGTCTCTGCCACTCGGCATCGCTCATCAGGGTATCTTTCTGCCCCATGAAGTAGCGATAGTAGGCGTCATAGGCCAGCACGTTCTTCACGTAGCCGCGCGTTTCCGAGAACGGAATGCTCTCCACGAACGCCACTGCGTCAATGCGTCCTGCACTGTTGCCAAGCCAGGTGCGCACGCGGCCCGGACCGGCGTTATACGCCGCCGACGCGAAGATGCGGTTATTGCCAAACTGCTGATAGACATACTGCAAATAGCTGGTGCCGATGTTGATGTTGGTATCCGGATCGAGAAGCTGTGACGGGCTGCTGTAACCTGGAATGTTGAACATCTTCACCGTATGCGTCGCCGTCCCCGGCATAATTTGCATCAGCCCGCTGGCACCCACCGGTGAACGAACTTTCGGGTTCCATGCGCTCTCCTGACGGGCAATCGCCATGGCGTAGCTTTGCGGGATATCTTTGCCGCTGGTGTAGCGGTCAAACAGATCTTTATACGCCAGCGGGAAACGCTCTTCGAGATGGTCCCACAGCTTGCCTGAAATTGTCGCCTGCACGCTCAGATCCCACCAGCGATTATCAAACGCATAGCGGGCAAGCTGCGCTTTTTCATCCGTGGTGCGGCTGGTCACCAGGTTGGCCCACTCGCTGCGCGCGGTGTTATCCATGTTCCAGTACATCAGCTCGCGCACGCGCGCCATCTCTGGCCCCTGCGTCAGAGCGGGGTTCGCGTTAGCGGGCGCTTTGTCTATCCTGAGCGTGTACTCCTCGCCCAGCCGTTGCGCCGCCGCCATCGGGTAGAACCCGCGCTGCTGCATCAGCGAGTGAAGAATCTCTTTGGCTTCGTCTTCACGACCGCGCTCCATCAGCAGATCCGCCTGCCAGTAGCGCCATTCGTCTTTCTCTTTGGCTTCCATTGGCAAACGCGCGAGCCAGGTGTTGAGGCCACGGCGGTCGCCGGTGCCCAGCGCCATGCGCACGCGGCGCTCGACAAGCGAGGTCGAGTTTGAGCGCATGATCGCATCGTCACGCCAGCGCGCCTGTTCGTCGGTCACGTCCGTGCCCATCAGTCGCCAGGCCACGATGTCGCGCAGCTCCTGGGTTTGATCTTCATTCAGCTGCTGCGCCTGTACCAGCTGCGGGATCATCAGCCGCGCGTTTTCGACATCGTCACGCGCCACGCTGGCAAAAGCCACCGCCGCCATCTGGCGGGTAAAATCGGTCGAGCCCGTGCTGCGGGCAAAGGTCAGGACGCTGTTCGGATCGTTTGCCAGCGCGATAACCGCCGAGGAGATCGTCTGGTAATCGGACGGCATCTGCCCTGCCAGCGCGGTTACCAGACGCGTGTTGCCGGCTTTCATCGCCAGGCGGATGCGCTCAAGGTAGGCCAGCGGATCCTGCTTGCCGGAAGCGCGCCATGCGCCGAACAGGGAATCACAGGCGTTCGGCTGGCTTTTGCCGGTCAGCCACAGATCTTTCGCCCCGGCCCAGGCATCTTCCTGCTGCCCGGTCGCCCATTTCGCATAGTAGTAATTACACTGCGCTTCGGTGGTATTCGGCTTGTCAGGGCTAAACGCCAGCAGGCCTCGCCAGTCTTCACGCCGCGCCAGCTCATTCACAAAACGAGACTGGAGATTTCGGGCAGGCGGCAGGGTCGGGTTCGCCTGAATGAAATTATTCACGGTGACGGTCGGCTGGTTCATCAGATCGTCGGTAATCTGGCGATACTCCAGATACGGATACAGCGGATAATCCTTCAGCGTCGGCATCAGCGCCTGCACGGTATCCATCTGCTTGTTGTCCCACGCCTGTTTAATCTGGGCATAGCGGTTACGTTGTTCATCCAGTGAATCGGCATGCACCGCCTGGCTTACCGCCATTACGCATACGCTGGCAGCCAGCAGACGCCAGACCACCCGTTTGGCTTTTTCCACAAGCTCTTCCTCATTGTTTTTTCGTCAATTGCAGCGTCTTGCCACGTCAAAGTCACAACAACTTATGCTAACCAGGCATCCAGCAACGCGCCACGTCATGGACACTTTTTTACCTTTCTTGCGCGTTTTAACACTCCCGACGTTCCTGGCTGGGATTAGAGCGTGAAAAAGGCTACACTTCGAGGCTGAAATTCCTTCTCATTTACGATAAAAGAGGCGAAGTCCACGTGGCTCAATTCGTTTATACCATGCATCGTGTCGGCAAAGTTGTCCCGCCGAAACGTCATATTCTTAAAAATATCTCGCTGAGCTTCTTCCCGGGCGCAAAAATTGGTGTGCTGGGTCTCAACGGTGCCGGTAAGTCCACCCTGCTGCGCATCATGGCCGGCATCGATACAGACATCGAAGGTGAAGCCCGTCCGCAGCCAGGCATCAAGATCGGCTACCTGCCGCAGGAACCTCAACTGAACCCGGAACACACCGTACGTGAATCCGTTGAAGAAGCGGTATCCGAAGTGGTTAACGCGCTGAAAGGTCTGGATGAAGTGTATGCCAAATACGCCGAGCCGGATGCGGACTTCGACAAACTGGCCGCTCAGCAGGGCAAATATGAAGAGATCATCCAGGCGCACGACGGTCACAACCTGAACGTGCAACTGGAGCGCGCGGCGGATGCCCTGCGTCTGCCGGACTGGGATGCGAAAATCGCGAATCTCTCCGGTGGTGAACGCCGCCGCGTGGCGCTGTGCCGCCTGCTGCTGGAAAAACCAGACATGCTGCTGCTCGACGAACCGACCAACCACCTGGATGCGGAATCCGTGGCGTGGCTGGAGCGCTTCCTGCACGACTTCGAAGGCACCGTTGTAGCAATTACCCACGACCGTTACTTCCTCGACAACGTCGCCGGCTGGATCCTGGAGCTGGACCGCGGTGAAGGTATTCCGTGGGAAGGCAACTACTCCTCCTGGCTGGAGCAGAAAGATCAGCGTCTGGCGCAGGAAGCGTCTCAGGAAGCGGCCCGTCGCAAGTCTATCGAGAAAGAGCTGGAGTGGGTTCGTCAGGGCGCGAAAGGCCGTCAGTCTAAGGGCAAAGCCCGTCTGGCACGCTTTGAAGAGCTGAACAACACCGAATACCAGAAACGTAACGAAACCAACGAACTGTTTATTCCGCCTGGAGCACGTCTGGGGGATAAAGTGGTTGAAGTGACCAACCTGCGTAAGTCCTACGGTGACCGCGTGCTGATCGACGATCTGACCTTCTCCGTACCGAAAGGCGCTATCGTTGGCATCATCGGTCCGAACGGCGCGGGTAAATCGACCCTGTTCCGTATGATGTCCGGTCAGGAACAGCCAGACAGCGGCTCAATCACCCTGGGTGAAACCGTGAAGCTGGCCTCCGTAGACCAGTTCCGTGACGCGATGGATAACAGCAAAACCGTGTGGGAAGAAGTCTCCGGCGGTCTGGATATCATGCGTATCGGCAACACCGAGATGCCAAGCCGCGCCTACGTTGGCCGCTTTAACTTTAAGGGCACCGACCAGGGCAAACGCGTGGGCGAGCTGTCAGGCGGTGAGCGCGGACGTCTGCACCTGGCGAAGCTGCTGCAGGTGGGCGGTAACGTTCTGTTGCTCGATGAACCGACCAACGACCTGGATATCGAAACCCTGCGCGCACTGGAAAACGCCCTGCTGGAGTTCCCGGGCTGTGCAATGGTTATCTCGCACGACCGCTGGTTCCTCGACCGTATCGCGACCCACATTCTGGACTACCAGGATGAAGGTAAAGTGGAGTTCTTCGAAGGTAACTTCACCGAATACGAAGAGTACAAGAAACGCACGCTGGGCGCCGACGCGCTGGAGCCGAAGCGTATTAAGTATAAGCGTATTTCTAAGTAAGTGCCCAAAAGCCGGGTGGCGCTCACGCTTACCCGGCCTACGGTTCTGCGCTGTTTGTAGGCCGGGTAAGGCGAAGCCGCCACCCGGCTTTTTTATTTGCCCACGTAATACCGCTTCACCTCATCAAACTGCATCGCAAACTCGATATAGCTCATCAGCGCGGGCGAATTCAGCTTCCGGCTCGGATAGGCCAGCCAGAGATCGTTACCTTCAACGCGCCATTCCGGCAGCACCTGAACCAATGTCCCCTTTTCGATCTTATCTTCCAGCAGAAATGCGGGTAGCAGCGTGATCCCCGCCCCGGCAATCGCGCATTCGCGGGCGTACACCAGATTATCGGTCATGTGGCCGTTGTCCGGCAGGTAGCGGTAATCCTCGCTCTCGCTTCGCAGCAGCCACTCCGACCACGCCCGGTGCGTAATACAGCGGTGCTCCACCAGCTGTCGGGGATGGATTAACGGCTCCCGGCGTGCCAGGTAGTCCGGCGAGGCCAGCATGTAGCGCGGGCAGTGCCCGATCATTCTGCCTATCAGAGAGGAGTCCTGCGGCTTGCCGGTGCGCAGCGCCACGTCAAAACCGGACTCGACCATGTCCACCACGTCGTCAGAGATCGATACATCGAGCGACACGTCAGGATAGCGAAGCTGAAACTCGGCATTCATATGCGCCAGCAGGGTCGCGCCAATCCCCGCCGGGCAGGTAATACGCAGCCGGCCGCTGGGGTTTTCACGCAGGCGCTGAATGGCATACTCCGCCCGCTCGCTGGCCGCCAGCATCTCCCGACAGTGCACCAGATAGTGCTCTCCCGCGAACGTCAGGCTGATCCTGCGCGTCGTGCGATTCAGCAGACGGATCCCCACCTGCTGCTCCAGCTGGCTGATTCGCTGGCTGACGCTGGATTTCGGCAGTTCGGCTTTCTGCGCCGCCGCGGTAAAACTGCCCATCTCCGCCACCAGCGCAAACAGCGCCATATCCTGAAGCTGTTTAAACATGATTGTTCACCCTGTACGAACGCTGAGTTCATGATTGTCCATCTTATCATGCGGCTGGCCACTTAATAGACTAGCCTCAACAAAACGCATTCCATTGAGGAGCACACCATGTCAGTGAAAGCCATTGCCGTTAACCCAGAAAATCCGTCCACCTTCATTGAAATCACACCGCCAATGCCGACGCCTGGCGAACACGATCTGCTGGTAGAGGTGAAAGCAGTATCGATTAACCCGGTTGATACCAAAGTGCATGCAGGCATCGCCAAAAATGGGCTGAACGAGCCGCGAATTCTGGGGTGGGATGCCAGCGGGGTCGTCAAAGCCGCTGGAGCTGGCGTCACCGGCTTCAAACCAGGTGATGAGGTGTGGTACGCGGGCGACATCACCCGCCCGGGCAGCAATACCACTCATCAGCTGATAGATGCGCGCATTGTCGGCCACAAACCTGCCAGCCTCGGCTGGGCGGCAGCCGCTGCGCTACCCTTAACTGCGCTCACCGCGTGGGAAGGTCTGTTTGAACGGCTGAATATTCAGGACGCCGAAGCGGACAAAACCCTGCTGATCATCGGCGGCGCGGGCGGCGTGGGATCGCTGGCGATCCCGTTTGCGAAGCACAACAGCAAGGTGAAGATTATCGCAACCGCTTCACGAGAAGATTCCGCCCAATGGTGCCGCGATCGCGGTGCTGACGTAGTGGTCAACTACCGCGATCTAAAAGGCGAGCTGGCGAAGCAGGGACTTACCTTCGTGGATTATATTTTCATCCTCAACGACACCGACGGGCATTGGGATGCGGTCAGTGAACTGATTGCGCCGCAGGGGCATATTTGTTCCATCGTTGAGAATGAACATCCGCTGAACCAGGACAAGCTGAAGTCCAAATCCGCCGCCCTGCACTGGGAGTTTATGTACACCCGCAGCATGTACAAGACGGCTGATATGGCGCGTCAGGGTGAGATCTTAAATGAGGTGGCGAAGCTGGTGGATAACGGCGTGGTGGAAAGCTCGCTCAGCGAAACGCTGCACGGGCTGAGCGTAGAAAGCATTACCGAAGCGCACCGTAAGGTGCTGGAGGGGCATATGCGCGGGAAGGTGGTGGTTGAGTTCTGAGGTATTCCCCCCTCACCCCAAAAGGGCGAGGGGGAAGTTATTACCCCTGCTCCCCCATCATCTCCTTCACCAGCTCGACGCAGCGCAGGAAGCGGGTGTCATAATCCGACTCTTCCACATGCACAAACTCAACGTTGTTCTCGTTGAGCATCTCCACCAGCATGGTCTGGAACTCGCGCCTGTCCACCGAGCTGCCCAGGCTGCGCATGCCGTCGGCCACCCACGGGGTGTTGTTTTCCAGCAGGATCACCAGGTCAAAGCGGTATTCGTCAATCAGCGCCTGCACGAACGGGTGCTCGCGCCCCTCGTACTTTTTACAGAACGCCTGCGTGGTGACGAAATCGGTATCAATAAACGCCACTTTGTTAGCGTATTTCACCGCGAAATCAATGTACTGGGCGTGCCCGAGCGCGATTTTATCGTAGTCGGAATACTGCAGTGCCATCTCGTCGCCGCCGAGGTGAGAGAAGACGTAATCGCGTCCATACTCCCACGCGCTGGTGGTGTTGAAGATGTTCGCCAGCTTGTTGACCAGCGTTGATTTACCGCTCGACTCGCCGCCCAGAATAGCCACCGTACGCACGAAGAACGGCTTCACTTCGGTCGGAATATAATCCCAGTAGCGGAACGGGTTCTCGCGGATCTGCGCCCCGCTGATGTTCATAAAGGTGCGTTTCGGGTCGATCAGCACCGTCTCGATGCCCAGATGCTCGCGGAACTGCGGCGCGTCGGACTCTTCAGAGGTGTAGATCCAGTTAGGTGCAATGCCCTTCTCTTCCATAAACGCTTTGATGCCGTTGCTCCACACGTCCCAGCCGTGCGGGTACGGCTCCATGCCCTCTTCGTTAAAGGCATGAATGCGAATGTTTTTCTGGTACTTAAAGGTCTGAAGCAGCCAGCGCAGACGGTCAGGCACGGTGGGCTGCTGCGACATGGCGCTGTCTTCAAAGAGCTGGCGATCGCGCGTTTCGTCGTAGCCCATGATGATGTGCAGCTCGTCCACCTGGCTACAGGCGCGCTGGATCAGATAGATATGCCCGGTATGCAGCGGATAAAACTTGCCGAACACCACGCCGATGTTCTTTTGCATTCGCGGGAACTCCAGCCCCAGAAAGCGGTGCAGCGCTTCAAGCTTCTGCGCGCTGGGGCTTTTGATTTTGGCGTTCAGCAACTGGCTCAGGTAGCCTTTGGTCATGCCGCTGGCGTCCGCCACCTGCTGCAGCGTGCAGCCCTTCTGGCGGATCGCGGTCTTGATGTAGTCAAATGATGACATAAATTACGGTGCCTCCTGCAAAATCGAATACGTAATTATAAGTCGTCAAAGACATTTAACGCATCTGCGAGTTTCTTAACGCCAAAGACCTGCATCCCTTCCGGGATTTTTTTCGGTACGTTGGCGGCGGGAACGATCGCCCGACGGAAGCCGTGTTTTGCCGCTTCGGAGATACGCTCCTGTCCGCTCGGCACTGGACGGATTTCCCCGGCCAGACCCACTTCACCGAAGACGACCAGATCCTGCGGCAGCGGTCTGTCGCGCAGGCTGGAGACCATCGCCAGCAGCAACGCCAGGTCTGCGCTGGTCTCAGTGACTTTCACCCCGCCAACCACGTTGACGAACACATCCTGATCCGCCATCTGCAGGCCGCCGTGCCGGTGCAGCACCGCCAGCAGGATCGCCAGGCGGTTCTGCTCCAGACCGACCGCCACGCGTCGCGGGTT
This sequence comes from Enterobacter sp. 50588862, assembly GCF_001462935.1. Taxonomy (NCBI): domain Bacteria; kingdom Pseudomonadati; phylum Pseudomonadota; class Gammaproteobacteria; order Enterobacterales; family Enterobacteriaceae; genus Enterobacter; species Enterobacter sp. 50588862. The sequence continues at coordinate 119,738 of NZ_LNHM01000036.1, read as the reverse complement.
ACCCATCATCGAGTGATCCACCAGCGCCTGAATTTCAACCAACAGCGGGCGCGTCCCTTCCCACAGCACCATTACCGAACTGCCGGAGGTGATCTCATCGCCGCGGCTCAGGAAGATGGCCGACGGGTTGCTGACCTCGCGCAGCCCCTGCTCGGTCATGGCAAACACGCCCAGCTCATTCACCGCGCCAAAGCGGTTCTTGTGGCTGCGCAGGGTGCGGAAGCGGGAATCCGCGTCGCCGTCGAGCATCACCGAGCAGTCGATACAGTGTTCGAGCACCTTCGGACCCGCCAGAGAGCCATCTTTGGTAACGTGGCCGACCATCACAATCGCCACGCCGCGCGTTTTGGCAAAGCGCGTCAGGTAAGCGGCGGTCTCACGCACCTGCGCCACGCTGCCCGGCGAGGACTGAATGTCCGCCATGTGCATTACCTGGATGGAGTCGATCACCATCAGCTTCGGCTGCTCTTCTTCGGCGATCATGCAGATCTGCTCGATGCTGGTTTCCGACAGCATGTTCAGGTTACCGGTCGGCAGGCCGAGACGGTGCGCGCGCATCGCCACCTGCTGGAGGGATTCTTCACCCGTCACGTACAGGGTTTTCATCTGTTCGGCGAGCTTGCAGAGCGTTTGCAGCAGCAGGGTCGATTTCCCCGCCCCCGGGTTACCGCCGATCAGAATCGCGCTGCCCGGCACCACGCCGCCGCCGAGCACGCGGTCAAACTCTTTGAAGCCGGTGGAAAAGCGCGGCAGCGCTTCCAGGCTGATATCAGAAAGCTTTTGCACCTTCGACACGCCTGCATTGCCCGCATAGCCGCTCAGGCGCTCATTGCGGGCCACGCTCGGCGAAGCCGCCACACCACGCACTTCGGTGATGGTGTTCCAGGCATGACAGGCGCTGCATTGCCCCTGCCAGCGCGGATAATCCGCACCACATTCATTACAGACAAATGCGCGTTTTGGAGCTTTCGCCACGGTTTACCTCATTATTTCTGATTAAGGCTGCCGGAGAGAATGCAGAACACCCCCATCAGGTCAGCGTGACGGATAGTGACTTCCGTCTTTTCATTCACTTTTGGTTTGGCATGGTAGGCAATGCCAAGGCCAGCCACTTTGATCATTGGCAGATCGTTCGCGCCGTCGCCAATGCCGACGGTCTGCTCGACCGGAATCTCATACTTTTCCGCCAGGCGCGTCAGGGTATTGGCTTTGTACTGGGCATCCACGATATCGCCGATCACCTGGCCGGTCAGCTTGCCGTCCATGATTTCCAGCTCGTTAGCGACCACCGTGGTCAGATGCAGTTTCTCGCGTAGATAATCCGCAAAGAAGGTAAAGCCACCGGAGGCGATCGCCACTTTCCAGCCGAGGGACTGGAGCTTCAGCACCAGCTGCGTCAGCCCCGGCATCAGCGGCAGCACGTCGCGCACCTGGCGCAGGATGTTAGCATCGGCCCCTTTCAGGGTCGCCACGCGCTGGCGCAGGCTGGCGGTGAAGTCCAGCTCGCCGCGCATCGCACGCTCGGTGACTTCCGCCACCAGCTCGCCGCTGCCTGCCAGTTTAGCAATCTCGTCAATACATTCGATCTGAATAGCGGTGGAGTCCATGTCCATCACCAGCAGACCCGGCGTTTTCAGGTGCGGAATTTTGCCGAGAGGCGCTACGTCCAGCCCGGCGTCATGCGCCAGACGCGTGGCGCGCTGCGTCAGGGAACCCGCGAGGCGAATGACCTGGTAATCTTCCACGCACCAGGCGGCAACAATGACCATCGCCGCGCCCAGTTTGGTTTGATACTGGGTCAGGCGTTGCTTATCCAGACCGCGTCCATAGAGGAGCCAGCCGCTACGGCCAGCGTGGTAATCCAGAGGCATCACCTCATCGCCACTTAACGAGAGCGGCAATCCTGGCCATAAAGAGACATCCGTTGGCAGGTCACACCAGGTAATGTTCGGCATTAAAGCTCCTGTAATTTTGTTCGCGCCGGAAGGTTCCAGAGGGAAAATAACGCATGAGGCTACCCTGTAACCATCACTTCTGGCAACATTAAGCCCTAAATTTTCAGCAGGTGGAATATGGCTCGCGCAAAACTGAAATTCCGGCTTCATCGCGCCGTGATTGTCCTGATCTGTCTCGCACTGTTAGTCGTATTGATGCAAGGGGCATCGTGGTTTAGCCAGAATCACCAGCGGCAGCGCAACCCGCAGTTTGAAGAGCTGGCCCGTACCCTGGCGCGTCAGGTGACGCTCAACGTTGCGCCCCTGATGCGCAATGAAACGCCGGACGATAAGCGGATAGGCCAGGTCTTGCGTCAGCTCACGGAAAACAGCCGCATTCTGGATGCGGGCGTGTACGATGAAAAAGGCGACCTGATTGCCCGCGCCGGTGAGCACGTCGACGTGCGCGACAGGCTGGCGCTGGACGGCAAAAAAGCCGGAGGCTATTTCAACCAGCAGATTGTCGAACCCGTTCAGGGCAAGAATGGTCCGCTGGGCTATCTGCGCCTGACGCTCGACACCCACACCCTGCCGACCGAAGCCAAACAGGTCGATAACACCACCAATATTTTGCGCCTGATGCTGCTGCTCTCGCTGGCCATTGGCGTTGTGCTGGCGCGTACCCTGCTTCAGGGCAAGCGTACCCGCTGGCAGCAGTCACCGTTCCTGCTGACCGCAAGCAAGTCGGTTCCCGAAGACGAAGAGAGCGAGAAGAAGGAATAGTGATAAAGTAGGCGAAAGATATGGAAAAGGAACTCTGCCATGACGACGTTACGCCTGCTTATCTCTGACTCTCACGATCCCTGGTTTAATCTCGCGGTTGAAGAGTGCATCTTCCGCCAGATGCCCGCCACCCAGCGCGTCCTGTTTCTCTGGCGTAACGCCGATACGGTGGTCATCGGCCGCGCGCAAAACCCGTGGAAAGAGTGCAACACCCGGCGTATGGAAGAGGACAACGTCCGTCTCGCACGCAGGAGCAGCGGCGGCGGCGCGGTGTTTCACGATCTGGGCAATACCTGCTTTACCTTTATGGCGGGAAAACCGGAATACGACAAAACTATCTCTACGTCTATTGTGCTCAACGCGCTCAATGCGCTCGGCGTGACGGCTGAAGCGTCCGGGCGTAACGATCTGGTGGTGAAAACCCCCGAGGGCGACCGGAAGGTCTCCGGCTCCGCCTACCGCGAAACGATGGATCGCGGGTTCCACCACGGCACCCTGCTGCTGAACGCCGACCTGAGCCGTCTGGCGAACTACCTTAATCCTGATAAGAAAAAGCTCCAGGCTAAGGGCATTACCTCTGTGCGCGGACGCGTGGCGAATCTGGTGGAGCTGCTGCCGGGGATTACGCACGAGCAGATTTGCGACGCGATCCGTGAAGCGTTCTTTGAACATTACGGCGAGCGCGTGGATGCGGAAGTGATTTCGCCGGATAAGACCCCGGATCTGCCCAACTTCGCCGAAACCTTTGCACGCCAGAGCAGCTGGGAATGGAACTTCGGCCAGGCCCCGGCGTTTTCACACCTGCTGGACGAACGTTTTACCTGGGGCGGCGTGGAGCTGCACTTTGACGTGGAGAAAGGCCACATTACCCGTACGCAGGTGTTTACGGACAGCCTCAACCCGGCACCGCTGGAAGCGCTGGCGGCCCGCTTGCAGGGCTGTTTGTATCGGGCGGATATGCTGCAGCAGGAGTGCGACGCGCTGACAGGGGATTTTCCGGAGCAGGAAAAAGAGCTGCGGGAGCTGTCGGCGTGGATTGCACAGGCCGTGCGCTAAGTGCGGTTTGGTGCCCTCACCCCGGCCCTCTCCCACAGGGAGAGGGAGGGAAGAGACAGAATTACTCTTTATCGCCCAGCAGAACGGATTCCAGCGCAATTTTGATCATGTCATTGAAGGTGGTCTGACGCTCGGCTGCGGTGGTCTGCTCGTGGGTACGGATGTGGTCAGACACGGTGCAGATGGTCAGCGCTTTCGCACCAAACTCAGCCGCCACGCCGTAGATACCCGCCGCTTCCATTTCCACGCCCAGGATGCCGTATTTTTCCATCACGTCGAACATGTCGCCTTCTGGCGAGTAGAACAGATCGGCAGAGAACAGGTTGCCCACGCGTGCGTCAACGCCCAGCGCTTTTGCCGCGTCAACCGCGTTACGCACCATGTCAAAGTCAGCGATTGCCGCAAAGTCATGATCCTTAAAGCGGATGCGGTTAACTTTAGAGTCGGTACATGCGCCCATGCCGATCACCACGTCACGCAGCTTAACGTCCATACGCACCGCGCCGCAGGAGCCTACGCGGATGATTTTCTTCACGCCGAAATCGGTGATCAGCTCTTTGGTGTAGATGGAGCAGGACGGGATACCCATGCCGTGGCCCATAACGGAGATTTTGCGGCCTTTATAGGTACCGGTGAAGCCCAGCATGCCGCGAACGTTGTTCACTTCACGCACGTCTTCGAGGAAGGTTTCTGCAATGTGCTTCGCGCGCAGCGGGTCGCCCGGCATCAATACGACGTCAGCGAAATCACCCATTTCTGCATTAATGTGAGGAGTTGCCATCTTCAGTTCCTTTTACATTGTTGTTTTTGCCGGGTGGCGGCTACGCCTTACCCGGCCTACATTCTGTTCTCCCTCTCCCTGTGGGAGAGGGCCGGGGTGAGGGCATCAGGCCGCACCCAATCCGTTTAGAACATGGCCTTGCCATATTCCATGTCAGACGTACCAAAGTATTTCGCAATGGTCTGGCCGATGTCCGCGAAGGTTTCACGGTGACCGAGCGAGCCCGGCTTCACTTTCGGGCCGTACACCAGTACCGGAATATGCTCACGGGTGTGGTCGGTACCGGTCCAGGTTGGATCACAGCCGTGGTCTGCGGTCAGGATCAGAATGTCATCTTCCCCCACCAGCTCCATCAGCTCCGGCAGACGGCGGTCAAACAGCTCCAGGCCCGCAGCATAACCGGCTACATCGCGACGGTGGCCCCAGGAGGAGTCGAAGTCCACGAAGTTGGTGAAGACAATGGTCTTATCGCCAGCTTCTTTCATCTCTTTGATAGTGGCATCGAACAGCGCATCCAGACCGGTCGCTTTCACTTTTTTGGTGATACCGCAGTTGGCGTAGATATCCGCTATTTTGCCCACGGACACCACGTGACCGCCCTTCTCGTCAACCAGCTTCTGCAGCACGGTTGGCGCCGGTGGCTCAACGGCCAGGTCATGACGGTTACCGGTACGCTGGAAGTTACCCGCTTTGTCGCCGATAAACGGACGTGCGATAACGCGGCCAATGTTGTAGCCGCCTTCGGTCAGCTCTTCACGGGCGATTTCGCACAGTTCGTAGAGTTTATCCAGGCCAAACGTCTCTTCGTGGCAGGCAATCTGGAACACGGAGTCAGCAGAGGTGTAGAAAATCGGCTTGCCGGTTTTCATGTGCTCTTCGCCGAGCTGATCCAGAATCACGGTGCCGGAAGAGTGGCAGTTACCGAGGTAGCCCGGCAGGTTGGCACGCTTCACCAGCTTATCGAGCAGCTCCTGCGGGAAGCTGTTCTCGTGATCGGAGAAGTAGCCCCAGTCGAACAGCACCGGCACGCCGGCGATTTCCCAGTGACCGGACGGGGTATCTTTCCCGGAAGAGAGCTCGTGCGCCCAGGCGTAGGCACCCACCACTTCCGCGTTGCCATCCATACCGGCTGCGATTTTACCGGTAGAGCCTTCATGTGCTTTTACCAGCCCGAGGCGGGTCAGGTTAGGTAGAGTCAGAGGGCCTTTACGACCGTTGTCCGCTTCGCCTTTTGCACAGGCTTCCGCGATGTGACCCATGGTATCGGAACCCACGTCACCAAAACGTTCTGCATCTTCGGTTGCGCCGATGCCGAATGAGTCCAGCACCATAATAAATGCACGTTTCATAATTGTTCTCCGTACTTAGTGCTTCATAAAAATGCGATCAGATCAGTATACCGCTATTCAGTGATACGACGATAGACCGTCGGTGTGGTTTCCGGTGCTTTATCGTCAAGAGATATTGCCGCTTTCACCGCTTTCGCCGCGTCCTGCCAGCTGGCTTCGTCTTTCGCGTGGATCACCGCCAGCGGACGTTGGCCGTCGACGCTGTCGCCCAGACGGGCCATATCGGTAAAGCCGACGCTGTAATCAATGGTGTCCGATGCCTGACGACGACCGCCACCCATAGATACAACAGCCATGCCAAGCGCGCGGGTGTCCATGGCGGAGACAAAACCTTCGCCATCCGCATAAACAGCTTTGCTGAGCATCGCGGTCGGCAGGTATTTCGCGTAGTTTTCGACGAAATCGGTCGGGCCTTTCTGCGCCGCCACCATGCGGCCAAAGATCTCCGCCGCTTTGCCGTTGTCCAGCACCGCCTGAAGCTTCGCGCGGGCTTCCGCGTCGTCTTTGGCCAGCTTGCCGGAGATGAGCATCTCAACGCACAGCGCCATGGTGACATCGAACAGGCGCGGGTTACGGTATTCACCTGTGAGGAACTGCACGGCTTCGCGGACTTCAACCGCGTTACCGGCGCTGGAGGCCAGCACCTGGTTCATGTCGGTCAGCAGCGCGGTGGTGCGCACGCCCGCGCCGTTGGAGACGCCAACGATCGCTTCGGCAAGCTGAGCAGAGAGTTCATAGGTCGGCATAAACGCGCCGCTGCCCACCTTCACGTCCATCACCAGCGCGTCCAGCCCTTCCGCCAGTTTTTTGGCGAGGATAGAGGCGGTGATCAGCGGGATGGAGTCTACGGTGGCGGTAATATCACGCGTCGCGTAAAAACGCTTGTCTGCCGGAGCAAGAGAGCTGGTCTGGCCGATAATCGCCACGCCAACGTCTTTAATAATATCGCGGAAGCGATTGTCATCCGGGAAGATATCGAAGCCCGGAATGGCTTCCAGTTTGTCGAGCGTACCGCCGGTGTGGCCCAGGCCGCGCCCGGAGATCATGGGAACATAACCGCCGCAGGCTGCCACCATAGGGCCGAGCATCAGCGAAGTCACATCACCCACGCCGCCGGTGGAGTGTTTGTCCACAATCGGGCCGTTGAGGTTGAGGCTTTTCCAGTCCAGAACGGTTCCTGAATCTCGCATCGCCATGGTCAGCGACACGCGCTCAGGCATCGACATATCGTGGAAGAAAATGGTCATCGCCAGGGCAGCAATCTGCCCTTCTGAGACGGTGTTGTCACGAATGCCGTTGATGAAGAAGCGAATTTCTTCGTCGCTTAAAGCAAGACCATCACGTTTTTTACGAATAATTTCTTGTGCGAGAAACACGGTAACCCCCATGCGGAATCGGGTGAATGGCGGCGGGTACGCTTACCCGCCCTGCGATCCTGTAGGCCGGATAAGCGAAGCGTCATCCGGCATTGTCTGGCAATCAGTAGCTGCTTGCGCTCTTACCGTCGCCGTGACCCAGCGCCTTCAGCAGGCTTGCCAGCAGGCTGGACGCGCCGAAGCGGTAGTGGCGGGAGTCAGCCCACTCAGCGCCAAACAGTTCGTCGGCAATCGCCAGGAACTGCTGCGCGTCTTCCGCGGTACGTACGCCGCCCGCAGGTTTGAAGCCCACGGTTTTGGATACGCCCATATCGCGGATAACTTCCATCATGATGCGCGCGCTTTCCGGCGTGGCGTTGACCGGCACCTTACCGGTAGAGGTTTTAATGAAATCTGCGCCAGCTTTGATGGAGATTTCTGACGCCTTACGAATCAGCGCCTCTTCTTTCAGCTCGCCGGTTTCGATGATCACTTTGAGCAGCACGTTTGCCGCCGCACACGCGTCTTTACAGGCTTTCACCAGGTCAAAACCGACCTGCTCGTTGCCGGCAATCAGCGCGCGGTACGGGAACACCACGTCAACTTCGTCTGCACCGTAGGCAATTGCCGCGCGGGTTTCCGCCAGCGCAATCTCAATGTCGTCATTGCCGTGCGGGAAGTTAGTCACGGTTGCAATGCGCACGTCCGGCGTGCCCTGCTCTTTCAGCGTTTTGCGGGCAATCGGGATAAAGCGCGGGTAGATACAGACGGCGGCGGTGTTACCCACTGGCGTTTTTGCCTGATGGCACAGGGCGATGACTTTTTCATTGGTGTCGTCATCGTTCAGGGTGGTCAGGTCCATCAGCTTCAACGCGCGCAGGCTGCTTGCAGTTAAATCGGTCATAACATTCTCCAACGGCAGTGCCGTATAAATTTTACCTTGCGGGTCTGTGAGTATTCTAACATTCACCCGCATCCACACTTCGACATTCATCACAGTTAATGAAAACTGCGTACAAATTTGCATTACTGTAATGAGATCTTCTTCAAACTTTAGCGTGCAAGTTGCTGACTAAAGCAGCGATACCCCTTGTTGGATCAAAAGCGCCGGCAGGCTGACTTCCTACAATCCGTTCATCATCCGCAGAACATTCAAGGAAGTGAACATGCCCGACGCCCTGCAACAACGTTGCCAGCACATTGTGACAAGCCCGCTGTTAACCCCGGAGCAAAAACGTCATTTTCTGGCGCTGGAAGCGGAAAATTACCTGCCCTACCCGACGCTATCTCCGGCCGCCCGCGCCGCGCTGGACGAGGGGTTTATCTGCGACATGTACGAAGGTCATGCCCCCTACAAACCGCGTTACGTGCTGCCGGATTATGAAAAATTCCTGGCTAACGGTTCGGAATGGCTGGAGCTGGAAGGCGCGAAAGATCTTGATGACGCCCTCTCTCTCTTAACTATTCTCTATCACCATGTTCCTTCAGTGACATCAATGCCGGTCTATCTGGGGCAGCTTGATGCGCTACTGAACCCGTATGTTAGAATTCTAACACAAGAAGAAATCGATAGCCGAATAAAACGTTTCTGGCTCTATCTCGACAGAACGCTGCCCGATGCGTTTATGCATGCCAACATCGGGCCCGCCGACGGCCCTGTCACCCGTGCCATTCTGCGTGCAGATGCTGAACTGAAGCAGGTTGCGCCCAATCTGACCTTTATCTACGATCCTGAGATCACCCCAGACGATTTACTGCTTGAGGTGGCAAAAAACATTTGTGAATGCAGCAAACCGCATATTTCAAACGGTCCGGTGAATGATAAAATTTTCACAAAAGGGCGTTTTGGCGTGGTGAGCTGTTACAACTCTCTGCCGCTGGCGGGCGGTGGCAGCACCCTGGTGCGCCTTAACCTCAAGGCAATCGCCGAACACAGCACATCCATTGACGACTTCTTCACCCACACGCTACCGCACTACTGCCAGCAGCAAATCGCCATCATCGATGCGCGCTGCGATTTTTTGTACGGGCAATCCGGCTTCTTTGAGAATAGCTTCCTGGTAAAAGAAGGGCTGATTGATGCCGATCGGTTTGTGCCGATGTTTGGCATGTACGGTCTTGCCGAAGCGGTGAACGTACTGTGTGAGAAAGCAGGCATGGCGGGGCGTTACGGGAAAGACGAGCAGGCCAACGCGCTGGGTTATCGCATCAGCGAACAGCTTGCGGCGTTTGTTGAAAATACGCCGGTGAAGCACGGCTGGAAGCATCGCGCGATGCTGCACGCCCAGTCAGGCATCAGCTCCGATTCGGGCACCACGCCGGGGGCGCGTCTGCCGTACGGTGACGAGCCGGATCCTGTCAATCATCTGCTGGCCGTAGCGCCGCACCATAAACACTATCATTCCGGGATCAGCGATATTTTAACGCTGGATGAGACGGTAAAACGCAATCCGCAGGCGGTGGTTCAGCTTTGCCTGGGGGCGTTCAGGGCCGGTATGCGTGAGTTCACCGCGAATGTGGCCGGTAACGATCTGGTACGCGTGACCGGCTATATGGTTCGCTTGTCGGATCTGGAGAAATACCGGGAAGCGGGTTCAAGAACGAACACCACGTGGCTGGGGGAAGAGGCCGCACGCAATACCCGTATTCTGGAACGTCAGCCGCGCGTGATAAGCCATGAACAGCAGATGCGCTTTAGTTAGTCAGGTCATCCCCTTCTCCTGCGTGGACGGGCCGGGCAGCCGCCTGGCGCTGTTCCTGCAGGGCTGCAACCTGCGCTGCAAAACCTGCCACAACCCGTGGACCATCGGGCGCTGCAACGACTGCGGGGACTGCGTGCCCCACTGCCCGCACGACGCGCTGACCATTCAGGCCGGACGCGTCTGGTGGCAGGAGAGTCACTGCCAGCAGTGCGACACCTGCCTGCGCCTGTGCCAGCAGCAGGCCACGCCCATGGCGCACCGCCTGAGCGTCGACGAGATCCTCGTTCAGGTCCGTAAATCCGCGCCCTTTATCGAAGGGATCACCGTGAGCGGCGGCGAAGCCACAACCCAACTGCCGTTTTTGATCGCCCTGTTTACCGCGATCAAAACCGATCCTGAGCTACATCATTTAACCTGCCTGGTAGACAGCAACGGTCTGCTAAGCGAAACCGGCTGGCAAAAACTGCTGCCGGTGCTGGATGGCGCAATGCTGGATCTCAAAGCGTGGGGGAATGAACATCACCGCTTCCTGACCGGACGCGAAAACCCGCAGATTAAGGAGAGTATTCGCTGGCTGGCAGACCGTCACCGTTTGACGGAGCTCCGCTTGCTGGTCATCCCGGAACAGTGTGATTATCTGGAACATATCAAACCGTTGATCGCGTTCATCCTCGAGCTGGGGAATGTTCCGGTGCGTATTAACGCGTTTCATGCACACGGAGTTTACGGCGAGGCGGCGTCATGGCGTAGCGCCACGCAGGAGGATATTGAACCGCTGGCGCGGGCGCTGGAAAAACAGAAGATAACGGTGATTCGTCCGGTGCTTTATCTATAGCGTGATACCAAAAACCGAACGGGTATTTTCGAGCAGCGCGCTGGCAATGACCTCTTCAGGTTCCTGACGCAATTCGCACAGCACGTCAAATACCCGCGCCGCCTGTTCCGGGCGATTCGGCTGCCCCTGAAAACCATTCAGCGGCATATCGGGGGCATCCGTTTCCAGTAACAGCGCAGAGAGAGGCAGCTGCGCCATTACGTCACGGGTTTTACTGGCGCGCGGATAGGTGATGGTGCCACCGACGCCAATTTTATAGCCCAGTTCAATAAAACGCTGCGCCTGCTGCAGGCTGCCGGAAAAACCATGCACTACGCCTCTTCGCGGCAGGTCGATGCGCTTCAGGTGCATCGCCAGTTTGTCATGAGTACGTCGGGAGTGGAGGATCACTGGCAGATCGTGACGCTTTGCCAGCCGAAGCTGTGCGTCGAGGATCGTCTGCTGGCGTTCAAACTGCGGATCTTCGCGATAGAGATCGAGGCCGATCTCGCCGATGGCGACAAGTTTCTCTCCTGCACATTGCAGCACCCAATCCAGCTCTTCGAGATGCTCATCACGATGGCGCTCAATCACAATCGGATGAAGGCCGAGCGCGGCATAAAGCGCGGAGTATCGCGCGGAGAGATCCAGCACGCGGGTAAAATAGGCCGCTTCAACCGACGGCACAATGATGGCCTGCACGCCGGCTTCGGCAGCTTTCGCAATGCTTTGCGCTTCATTCCCCGTAAACGGCGGAAAATCAAAATGGCAATGGGTATCAACAAAGCGGAGCGTCACGCCAGATCCTCGTTATCTAATAAAGCGTCATTCGCCTGCGGAATGTCCACCAGCGGCATGGTCAGGGCGTCATTGGCGACAATTGCAGGTGGCGTAATAATGCGTTTATGCCGATGCAGAGGCGGTTGCTCGGCCAGCATTTTCCCGACGGTCGCCAGGAAGTAACGCCCGCACAGCCGCCCCGTTTTGTAATCCATACGCAACGCAGGCAACCGGCTGCCCAACGCCATGCTCAGCAGCGGCTTAGGCGGATAAATTTCAAAGATGCGCAGCTTGCCCGGGGGTTTTTCAATAAAGCGCTGCATCGCGCCGTAGGTGGTTTCATGCTGCTTCGCGATGTTCACCAGCGGCTGCAGGCTGCTGTCGCCCAGCCAGCGCTCCATCCGCTTAAACCACTGGGGGGTGTAATACATTTGCGACGGAACGGTACGGATCACCACGATAGTTTTCGCCCCGCGTCGCGCGGCTTCCTGCACCGGCACCGCGTCGCTGATGCCGCCGTCCAGATAGCTGATGCCATCCAGCAGCGCGCCGGTACGATAAAAACCGGGAATAGCGCTGGAGGCGCGGATGATGTCGAGCCAGTTCTCCTTCTGCGGTGAGAAATAGCCCGGCGAATAGTCATCCCCCCGGCTGGCGCACATCCAGAATTCTTTGCCGCTATCAAACAGGCGGGCAGCGGTATCCATGGCCAGCGGCATCTGGCTGGAGGTCGACTCCAGCAGCCAGTCGAGATCGATCAGGTTGCCACCGCGCACGAAGCGCACCGGGTTAAAAAATTCTTTCGCCGTGGTGAAGCGCATGATCACTTTTCGCGCGTAGCCGGGCTGGTTACAGACATAGGCAGAGAGATTCTGCGCCCCGGCGGACGTGCCGAAGTAGAGGTCAAACGGGTTGAACTGCGCGCGCATAAATTCATCCAGCACGCCGGCGGTGAAAATGCCGCGCTGTCCTCCCCCCTCGCAGACCAGTGCGAGTTGACCCGCACTAAACGGTTTTAACGTCAGCGGCGCAATATTGCCGAGCGTAACGGGAATTCGTTGCCCCACCTCTGCTTTCCTTTTTTGATTATTTTATCACTCCACAGTAACGCACCCGACCTGTAACGCAAATAAGAAAAAGCCAGTCGCAGTGACTGGCTTTATTTTGTTGAAGGAATATTGCGTTTGCTACGGACGTCTACGACCCGTAAACAGGCTGACCAGGAACAGAATAATACCGACGACGAAGACAATTTTAGCTGCCCATGCCGCTGTACCTGCCAGACCACCAAAGCCCAATGCGGCGGCAATTAACGCGATAACCAGAAATATAATGCCCCAACGAAACATAAGCTTCTCCTTTACCATAGTTAATGTCGGCCGCTAAACGTGAGCGCTCAGGTCACTCACCGGCGTTTTTCCAGAGTCGTTCTTATTTCGCCCGCAGGGTTAAACCTTACGGGCGAATGGTCCAGAATTACTTCGTTTTCAGATCGTTTTTAACGCTTTTAACACCATCAATGGCTTTCGCAATTGACTCGGCGCGTTCACTTTGCGCCTGTGAATCAACCGTACCGGAAAGCTGAACCACGCCATCGGTGGTTTCCACTTTCACCTTACGAGACGGCACGATGTCATCTGCTAACAGTTTAGCTTTGATTTCGCTGGTAGTAGCGGCATCACCGGCATAACCTTTCACCGAGGCGTTTTTACCGTCGCGAACGTGCAGTTTATCGCTCACGGATGCGACACCTTCGACACCCTTCGCCACCTTCACAGCCTGTTCGGCCTGGGCCTGGCTTTCAACAAAGCCACTCAGGGTAACGACCTTTTTGTCGGTCTTAACGGAAATATCGGTGCTCTTGATGGCTTCATCATCCACCAGTGCGGCTTTCACTTTTGCTGTGATAGAGCTGTCGTCCATGAAATTACCGACTTTATTCATAGAGCTATCGATTTTTTGCCCTGCGGTGTCGGCCGTGGACTGTGCTTTATCCATGGTGCTGCTTTCCGCCAGGGCGGAACCGCTAACCAGAACGCTACCCAGTGTTACAGCCAGCAGAGTTTTAGAAATCTTCAGTCTTGTCATATTCATCGATGTATTCCTGTGTTTTACCCGTTATTCGGGCTAAATACTTCCTTAGTAGTTTTATATATCGCGAATAAACACACGGGTGAAATGGAGAACCAATCGACATGCATTGAACAGTTAATTCATCCATGCCCGGTGCTAAACACTGAGTTAAATATAGATCACTCTCACAATGCCGCTTTCAGAATTGCGTAAAAAACGCGCGAATAACGTGAATTTGCGGTGAATTAAGAACATTCCGCAAGGGACTAATAAGACAGGAATAAAAGAAGAGCACGGCGATTGCCGTGCTCCGGGAGGGGATTAGTGTTCGCGCGTTTTGCGGAACTGAACGTCTGGATAACGTTCCTGCGTCAGGTTCAGGTTGACCATCGTTGGCGCGATATAGGTCAGGTTGTCGCCGCCATCGAGCGCCAGCTGAATTTCGTTCTTACGCTTAAATTCTTCGAATTTCTTCACGTCAGAACACTCAACCCAGCGCGCTGTCGCCACGTTGACCGATTCGTAAATCGCTTCCACGTTGTACTCGCTCTTCAGGCGCGCAACCACCACGTCGAACTGCAGCACACCGACCGCGCCGACAATCAGATCGTTGTTGGCGATTGGACGGAACACCTGGACGGCACCCTCTTCAGAGAGCTGAACAAGGCCTTTCAGCAGCTGTTTCTGCTTCAGCGGATCGCGCAGACGAATGCGACGGAACAGCTCCGGTGCGAAGTTCGGAATACCCGTGAACTTCATCATCTCGCCCTGGGTGAAGGTATCGCCGATCTGGATCGTACCGTGGTTGTGCAGACCGATGATGTCGCCCGGATATGCCTCTTCAACGTGCGAACGGTCGCCCGCCATAAAGGTCAGCGCGTCGGAAATCACGACATCTTTACCGATGCGCACCTGGCGCAGCTTCATGCCTTTCTCATACTTACCGGACACCACGCGCATGAAGGCCACGCGGTCGCGGTGTTTCGGGTCCATGTTGGCCTGAATTTTAAAGACGAAGCCGGTGAACTTCTCTTCTTTCGCTTCCACTTCGCGGGTGTCGGTTTTACGCGGCATCGGCTGAGGTGCCCACTCCACCAGACCGTCCAGCATGTGGTCAACGCCGAAGTTACCCAGCGCGGTACCGAAGAAGACCGGGGTAATTTCGCCGCTCAGGAACAGTTCTTTGTCGAACTCGTGAGACGCACCCTTCACCAGCTCCAGCTCGTCGCGCAGCTGCGCGGCCAGCTCTTCGCCAACGGCGGCATCGAGATCCGGGTTGTCCAGACCTTTCACAATGCGCACTTCCTGAATGGTGTGGCCTTTACCGGTCTGATACAGGTAAGTTTCGTCTTTATAGAGGTGATAAACCCCTTTGAACAGCTTACCGCAGCCAATTGGCCAGGTGATTGGCGCACAGGCGATCTTCAGCTCGTTTTCCACTTCATCCATCAGCTCCATCGGGTCACGGATGTCACGGTCGAGTTTGTTCATAAAGGTGAGGATCGGCGTATCGCGCAGACGGGTAACTTCCATCAGCTTGCGGGTACGATCTTCTACACCCTTCGCGGCGTCGATCACCATCAGACAGCAGTCCACCGCCGTCAGGGTACGGTAGGTATCTTCGGAGAAGTCTTCGTGCCCCGGGGTGTCCAGCAGGTTCACCAGGCAGTCGTGATACGGGAACTGCATCACGGAGGTGGTAATCGAAATACCACGCTGCTTTTCCATCTCCATCCAGTCAGATTTTGCATGCTGGCTGGAGCCACGGCCTTTAACGGTACCCGCAGTCTGGATCGCCTGTCCGAACAGCAACACCTTCTCGGTGATGGTCGTTTTACCGGCATCCGGGTGCGAGATAATGGCAAAAGTACGGCGCTTGGCCACCTCTTGCAGATAAGGAGACAACGTCATAATTAAATCTTCTTTTATAAGCGCGGCAGCACGCCACGCATCATGGAATACAAAATTGCGGCTATTTTACCCATCAACGGGGGGCAGGCAATCATTGTTTACACAGGAGTTGCTCCAGTTCGGTCAATGACGTGACGGTCCAGGTTGGCTCGATGCCTTCAGGCTTCACGCGGCCATGCGCATTCAGCCAGACGGTCGACAAACCTGACTTCATACCGCCAAGAATATCAGACTCTGCGGTATCACCCACCATCAGCACGCGATCGCGGTCGGGATTACCGGCCTGCGCCAGCGCATAATCGAAAATTCGCGGATCCGGTTTCGGCACCCCAACCTCTTCGGAGATCACCAGCGCATCGAAATGATCGCGCAGGCCGGTGCGCTCAAGGCGGATCTGCTGCAGGGCGGTAAAACCGTTGGTGATGATCCCCAGTTTCACCTTGCCTTTCAACGCATTCAGCAGGGAAACCGCGCCCGGCAGGGGCGCACAGATATCGGCCATGGCGTTAAGGAAAGCCTCGTTCAGCGTCCCCGGACTGACCTTTAAGCGCTCCGCCCAGACGTCAAATCGCTGGTGCTGAAGCTGTAACGCGGTGATGGCACCATTCTGGTAATCCACCCACAGCGGCTTGTTCACCGCCTGATAGTCCTGAAAATCTTCGGCGGTGAAGGTCACGCTATAGTCGAGAAACATCCGCTGTAGGCCGCCGAACGAGTCAAACGTAAACAGCGTTTCGTCGGCATCAAAGAAAATCCAGTCCCATTTCATCGTTACAACCTTATATTCGTTATCCAATTGGCAGAGCCATGATAATGGCGTCTTCACGTCCCTCTGCGGTGGGGTAGTAGTTACGTCGGACTGTCGCCTCGTTAAAGCCTAAGCTTTCATAGAGCGCGATGGCGGCGACATTCGACGCGCGCACCTCCAGCCACAGGGTGAAAACGTCGCGGGTTTCGAGCTCACGAATGAGATGCTCAAGCAGTTCTCTGCCCAGCCCACGGCGCTGAAACGCCGGGTCGACGGCGATGTTAAACAGCGTCGCCTCGTCAAGAACCACCTGCGTGATGGCAAACGCGGCCAGGGTGCCGTCAACGTCCAGACGGTAGTTCAGATAGCGCTCGCCCTGATTGCTGGCAAACGTTTTTTCGCTCCACGGAAAGGCGTGGGCGCGTGTTTCAATCGCGAACGCTGCGGTCAGGTCAGGCGTCGTGAGGGAAGAAATCGTGTTCATATTCGCAGATTTGTTGCCATAGCGCGCTGCGCGCCTTTGGATTGGCTTTCAGCTCGTCCAGCGCTGGTGAGCTGATTTGACTCCCCTGAAGAGAGATGTCGTTTGTCTCTCCGATGCGCCAGCTGTTACAGCGGCTATCAGGAGGAAGCATGGCAACCCGTTCCGGCGTCAGCTGTAAGACCTGGTCGGGCGTCAGCTTCAGGCTGCGAAGGACATCACCGATCAGGGGCTCATTCAGGGCAGGCAGTTCTTCCGCCACCATCACCAGCCGAACGTGCGCGGGGATGGAGATGGCGATTTCGCCCTGCAACGCCGTCGGGCGACGCAAAGCCCACTGGGTGATGCCCAGCTGCTGCAACTGCCAGTCTCGTCGGGATGTCATAGGGATAACTCCTGTCTCTCAGGCGCGCAAATATAGCAAATGTGTCGAAAGTGCGCCATCTACCTACTATAATCCCCGCCTGAGTTTATTGAGGAACAATTCATGTCTGCATTTACCCCGGCAAGTGAAGTCTTGCTGCGTCACAGTGATGATTTCGAAGAAAGCCGTATTCTGTTTGCCGGAGATATGCAGGATGACCTGCCCGCGCGTTTCGACTGTGCTGAAAGCCGTGCCCACACCCAATACTACCACCACTGGCAGGTGCTGAGCCGCCAGATGGGCGAGCGCGCACGCTTCAGCCTGGTGGCGGAGCAGAGCGATATTGCCGACTGCGATACGCTGATCTACTACTGGCCGAAGAACAAGCCGGAAGCCCAGTTCCAGCTGATGAACCTGCTCTCCCTGCTGCCGGTTGGCTGCGATATTTTCGTGGTCGGTGAAAACCGCAGCGGTGTCCGTAGCGCCGAGCAGATGCTGGAAGCCTACGCGCCGCTGACCAAAGTCGACAGCGCGCGCCGCTGCGGTCTGTATCATGGCCGTCTGGAAAAGCAGACAACGTTCGATGCCAACACCTTCTGGGACGAGTATCAGCTTGACGGCCTGACCATCAAAACCCTGCCGGGTGTCTTCAGCCGTGACGCGCTGGATACGGGCAGCAAGCTGCTGCTCTCCACCCTGACACCGCACACCAAAGGCAAAGTGCTGGACGTGGGCTGCGGCGCGGGCGTGCTTTCAACGGTGCTTGCCAGCCATTCACCAAAAGTGCGCTTAACCCTGTGTGACGTGAGCGCCCCGGCGGTTGAAGCAAGCCGCGCAACGCTTGCGGCCAACGGCATTGAAGGAGACGTGATTGCCAGCAACGTCTTCTCTGACGTCACCGGCCGCTTTGACATGATCATCTCTAACCCGCCGTTCCACGACGGGATGGAAACCAGCCTCGAAGCTGCGCAAACCCTGATCCGTGGCGCGACTCGTCACCTCAACAGCGGCGGCGAGTTGCGCATCGTGGCGAACGCCTTCCTGGCGTACCCGAAAGTGCTGGACGAAACCTTCGGCTTCCACGAAGTGATCGCCCAGACGGGCCGCTTTAAGGTCTACCGCACCGTGATGACGCGTCAGGCAAAGAAATAATTCGCCATACAATGCAGGCCGGATAAGCGCCAGCGCCATCCGGCAAGCAGGCGTCGCAATTCCGTCCATTTTTGCAGCAATCAATAAAAGGTGCGCACTTTTCTGTTGACGTAAAGCTGAAAACATCTAGAATGCGCCTCCGTGGTTACGATACTTTTACAGTATCGATGGTATGCGAAGGTGGCGGAATTGGTAGACGCGCTAGCTTCAGGTGTTAGTGTCCTTACGGATGTGGGGGTTCGAGTCCCCCCCCTCGCACCATAAATCACGTTGATATTGCTCGCACTGGGCGAAGGTGGCGGAATTGGTAGACGCGCTAGCTTCAGGTGTTAGTGTCCTTACGGATGTGGGGGTTCGAGTCCCCCCCCTCGCACCAACGAGGCGATATCAAAAATAGTAAGATGACTGTGCGAAGGTGGCGGAATTGGTAGACGCGCTAGCTTCAGGTGTTAGTGTCCTTACGGATGTGGGGGTTCGAGTCCCCCCCCTCGCACCAATTATCTTATCTCCCTTCTGTAATACCTCTTATTTTCCCTGTTATTTCAAACTCATCATTATCACCAGAATTGCGCTGACTAATGCCACGCATGATGGCAGTAACACATAATGGCGTAGGTGCTTATGCCAGATCATGCCTGACGTCATCAGCAGCCCTGACACAATGATGGCCTTCCAGCTTTCGATGGAGAGATCGGCAAACATCAATCCGCCAAGGATTACGCCCGGCAGCAATACTCCCCATGCACTTCCCAGCGCCCTGTTCAACATACATCGCCCTTTCATAACGATAATGATAAACAATATCATATGATAAAAATTATCATTTGTCAGTGCAGTGAAGCAAAAAAAATCGCCCTTTCCCCTTATGTAGAATGACAGAAATTTCCTAAGGTGATAAATTGCTCACCTGTTAACTACACATAAAGTTATTCTTATAATTACGCTTTGAGTTTTTTGCATAATTAAGTGCGAAACCACACCTATTCATCTGTTTTAATTAAGTTTTAATAAAAACGCACGACTATGACATCACAATCCTGGCGGTCTTTGGTTCAAAAAAAATATCAATTATCGTTACGTTTATTTTTATTTCTGAACGCAACGTCAGCCGTGTTCTCGGTAACAAACCCGCTCTATTCTGTACGCGTGTTTTCTGCCCCTCTGATTGCTATTTTCGCGATCAGTACTGGCCTGTTCGTCTGGCACTGGAAAAAGCGCGCGCGGAAGATAAATATTCCTGCCGTTTCAGCAATCTTTGGTATTTTGTGGGCCTGGCAAATAGATTCGAAATTTTCGCTAATTACCCATGACCAGGCGATGTATTTGATAATAGCTTTACTCACGGTGCTTTTTATCGGAACGCTGGCCTTCGCCAGTAATATCAAAGCATTTACGCTGCACTCGCTCCCCGCCTTTATTGTCTGCCTGTGGTTAAGTGACCAGGATATATGGCTAAGAATGTCCTATTCTTTCGCACTTCCTGTGGTGGCTATTGCTATTCATAACATTTTGCAACGGCGCAACGATCGCTTCGCCCAGGAGCTGCTCTCTCGCCTGCTGGAAGAACGGGAAACTCTGACCGATCTCAGTATGATGGACCCGCTAACCGGGCTCTATAATCGTCGCGGCCTGCAGAGCCGTCTGGAGAATCTACCGGCGGTAGAAAACGGCGAACATTTTGTTCTTTTGATGGATATCGACCACTTCAAAGCCTATAACGACCATTATGGCCATATGATGGGTGACCAGGCGCTGAAGCGCGTCTCTGCGGCAATTCGTGATGCCGTCCGTTCGCGCGATATTGTGGCGCGTTTCGGTGGGGAAGAGTTCATGGTGCTGCTGACGAATATTTCACTTGAACACGCCCGCCATACGGCAGAGCGGATCCGTCAGAAAGTCTATGATTTGAAAATCCCCCATCTGTTCAACGAAAGCGTCGCCACCAATGTCACCATCAGCATCGGTATTGCCATTTTCGAAAACGAGGACGTGGAAAGCGCTCTGGAGAGAGCGGACAGAGCCCTCTATGAAGCAAAGCATTTAGGTCGCAATAACATTCTGCTGAGTGAAGAACTACAAACCGCTTAAGCGCGTCTTCGGTTAATCAGGACAAAAGTCTTGCCATTGGTATGAGCAATAGTTAGGATTGGCAATCATTATCATTTAGATTTCTATCTCAACTATGGCTACGCATACCGCACACATCGTTGAACCACTCCTCTGGCGAGCGCCCCTCACCAGCGGGAATGCGTCGCTTGCGGATGCCATACGGGACAAGATTGCTAAGACGCGCGCCCACCTGCTGGACTTTATCAGGCTTGATGAAGCGCCCCCGCACCACGCCATGACGCTCGCTGAGTGGCAGCAGCCCTCTACGCTGCAGTCGCTGCTTGCAACCTATTCCGACCATATCTATCGCAATCAGCCGACCCTAACGCGGGAAAATAAACCTCTGCTTTCCCTGTGGGCACAGTGGTATATCGGGCTGATGGTTCCCCCACTCATGCTGGCGGTATTAACCCAAAAGAGCATGCTGGCGCTCTCCCCGGATCATTTTCACGTCGAGTTCCACGAAACTGGCCGAGCAGCCTGCTTCTGGATTGATCTGCACGAAGATCGCGGCGCAGAGCAGTTCTCTGCTCAGGAACGTCTGGAACAGCTTGTCATCCAGGCCCTGATCCCAGTGGTAGAGGCACTTGAAGCAACGGGCGAGATCAACGGGAAGCTTATCTGGAGTAATACCGGGTATTTAATTCACTGGTATTTAACAGAAATGAAGCCGCTGCTTGGCGATGAGAAAGTGGAGGCCCTGCGCCAGTCCTGCTTCTTTGCCAAACAGCTTTCCGATGGTCGCGATAATCCGTTATTCCGTACCGTTGTGCTCCGTGACGGGCTTCTGGTACGCCGTACCTGCTGCCAGCGCTATCGCCTGCCGGACGTTAAGCAGTGCGGGGATTGCACGCTGAAGTAGTGCAGTGAATTGCCCGGTGACGCTTCGCTTACCGGGCCTACAAAAACCTCGACTCGTAGGCCGGGTAAGGCGCAGCCACCACCCGGCACAAGGTCTTTAAGCCACCTGCTGATTGTCCTCTTCCCCATTACGCTGTGCTTCTTCCGCTTCCTGCTCCAGCAGCTGCTTCTCGTACACTTTGAAGAACGGGTAGTAGATGATTGCCGACACGCAGGCCAGAACCACAACCAGGATAGCCGCGCGGAAATCCCAGCCCAGGGCCCATGCTGCGCCTATCGGCGCCGGTGCCGTCCAGGGAACCACTGAAATAACACGACCAATCAGATCAAACGTCATCGCCGCCCAGGCCAGCACGGCGTTAACCATCGGGGCTAGCAGGAACGGAATAAAGAACACCGGGTTCATTACGATCGGCGTACCGAAGATAACGGGTTCGTTGATGTTGAAGAAGCTGGGCACCACGCTCAATCGGCCAATAGAGCGTAAATGCGCTGAACGGCTGCGCAGATAGCAAATCACCAGACCCATCGTCGCACCCGACCCGCCAATCACGATGAAGAACGTCCAGAAGGCTTCCATAAAAATATGTGGCAGAGGATGGCCGGCAGCCAGCGCGGTCTGGTTCGCTCCGAGGTTAGTCAGCCAGAACATCTGCAGCATCCCGGAGACAATAGCCGCTCCGTGGATCCCGGCGAACCACAGCAAATGACCAATCAACACCGCCAGCAGGATCGCGGGCAGCGAATCCGCCGCGGAAACCAGAGGCTTGAAGATGGACATAATTGCCTGCGGGATCAGCATGTCAAACTGAGACTGAATCACCAGGCTCAGCGGATAAAGCGTTAACACCACCACCAGCACCGGAATCAGCAGGTCAAAGGAGTTTTTGATCATCGGCGGCACCTGGTCCGGCAGGCGAATACCGATGTTATGCGCCTTCAGGAAACGCATCATTTCAACGCAGTAAATTGCCACCAGAATGGCGGTAAAAATACCCGTTCCACCCAGGCTGTCGACGGGAAGCGTGCCTTTGGTTTTCGGGGCGGCAACCAGCAGAAACGCCATCAGCGACAGCATGGCGCACATGAACGGATCCAGCTGGTGCGTTTTGACATAATGTTTGCCAAGGTTATAGGCGATGGCCGCGCAGATATAAATGGACATAATGCCCATCGTCATATCAAACGGCGTCAGGATCTGGCCTTCAAACTGCTTCGCCATATCCAGCCAGGCGCGTGCGAAACCCCAGGTGGTATCAGGCGAAAACGGTGGGTAAGCAAACACTAATAAAAATGAACCCACAATCATGAACGGCATCGCGGAGATGAACCCATCACGGATAGCCATGACATGACGCTGGGACGAGATCCGCCCGGCGATCGGGCTCACGTAATTTTCAACGAAACGGAATATCAGATTAAACGCAGCATGGTTGGCAGACATGGTTGATCTCCTGTCAGACGTTTATTACAGGCGCGCTCGCGCCGCACGTTGTTCCATAAATCAGCTTCACAACCTTGCTGGCTTGCGTACCAGCGGTACTGCTCAGACGAAATGGTTTCATAATTGGCTCTTATTATTGGATACAGGGGACGTTACATACTCAGTATTAATCTACGCATCACGCTCTGCAACCGGTTACTGTAACCGGTTTCTGTGATTGTGAAGAGGATCCAGAAATCAGCCATCCTGGATATTTGTTACTTAAGAGATATTTACAGAGCATAAATTCTTATGACAGATTACGCAGGATATTTGTCAGGAGGAAACAATGAGTTTGCAGTCCGTACAGCAGTTTTTTGCCGACAACGCGCCGGAAATAGAGGTAATAGAACTTAGCCAGAGTACGGCTACCGTTGCGCTGGCTGCTGCCGCCCACCGTGTAGAGCCGGGACAAATCGCCAAAACCCTATCGTTGAAGGTTAAAAATGAGGTGATTCTGGTGGTGGCGAAGGGTGATGCGCGTCTGGATAACAAAAAACTGAAAGACACGTTTGGCGCGAAAGCACGCATGCTCAGCAGTGATGAAGTGGTTACCGTGACGGGTCATCCCGTTGGTGGCGTCTGCCCGTTTGGGCTTGAAAACCCACTTGCGGTTTACTGCGATATCTCTTTAAAACAATACGCTGAAGTGCTCCCCGCCGCTGGCGCTATCCATAGTGCCGTACGTATTTCTCCGGACAGAATGGCAGAGCTGACTTCAGCAAAGTGGGTTGATGTGTGCATCTGAATGACGCGCCAGGGCATATCTGGCGCGCAAAAAGGTACAGGTTACAAAAATGTCGGTTTGCTTAGCCCCACAGTTCGCGGTTCTCTAACCGGAAGATGGGTAAGAATATCCGCTGCATCAAGCAATCCTACGTCAGAATTCACCCCTAGCTTCACCATCGCATTAAACTTATGCGCGCGAATAGTCTTGATATTGCGTTCAAGCTGCGCCGCGATTTCGGGAATGGAATATCCGCATGACATATAACGTAAAATTGCTCTTTCCGTTGGGCTTAACATCCGGTTCTGACTGCAGTACCAGTGGTTAAGCATATTGTCATTAATGCGCAGCGTTTCGCTCAACAATACCACTAACTCCTTCAGCAGGTGTTCAAGGGTCACCGATTTACTGACCACACCGTGAAGACGTGAAGGCGAAAGATGGCTAATCAATCTCGCCTCCATCTCATCCGAGACCAGGATAATGCGCTGAATATGGCTATGCGTAAACGCGAGATCCCGCAGATGCGCCAGGCAGTTACGTCGTTCTTCTCGCGCATCGGAAAGCGAATAGATCAGCGAGAAAAAATTCACTTGTTGCAGTGCTTTCTTAAAGCCATCAAAATCATTAAACAGGTGCAGTTGATATTGGCTGAGTTCAGGCTGCATAAAAAGATGCTGCAGCCCGACCGCACTCATCGAGCAATTTTCGATGATGGCGATATGTCTTGTTGAATCGGTTTTTTCCATTCCTCGAACTCTCCATAGGCTGACATTAAACTCAGCTCTCTCATTCCCTGTGTACTGTTGATCCAGGCGTACATATCGGCATTACTCCGCAATGACAGCCTTCGCATCGCACTGTTTTTCTGCGCACTGATCGTTTTATTGCTCTTTTTAAGCAACGTAGCGATTTGGTTAATCCCCCACCCTTTGCCTAACAGGCGAAGCACCTTACGTTCTGAGTGCGTGAGCGCAATAAAGTGTTCGTCGTCATCCTCACTTTCCTCAGGTTCTGGGGTTAATAACGTCTGGCTTATCCGTTCTGCGCGTTCACTCCCTGCCCGGATAGCGTTAACGACACCTTCGATAGGTTCCATATCAGAAAGCAGCGTGCTTTCCGGCCGCATAAGCAGCTCAACGGCAATAGGGTAAAACGGCCGGGAGACCAAAAAGATCCAGTGGATTTCCCGGTACTGGTTCAGTAAGCGGTAATACTCTTCGAGCGTACCCCGTGGGTTCCTGTATTCGCCTGAAACGTCGGCGATAATCACATCTGCGCGGCGCAACTGAAGCAGGGTTAACTCCTGCAGTGAGCGGCAGTAGGTCAATTCAAAATCGGGGAAATGACGTGCCATCACGTCCCCTAACCCATTCTGCATGACGGGTATCCGGCTAATGACAACGCCATGCTTATCAGGCAACGACAACATAGACCCTCCGTGTCCATTTTCCTTCGGTGCGTCATGTAAAACGCACCAAGGTATAAATATTTTCTTCCCTGAGTATAAAAAGATTAATACAAGCAGAAGATGAGATATGTTCTTAGTTTAGGAAATGCCTAAAACAGCGCTAATATCTCACAAAGCGCAAATCAATTTAATTGTGCAGACATTAAAATAACAACAAAATAAAATTAGAATTTCTAAATACAAATATTTTATTATTTCAAATTAATAATTCATCGTATTAATAAATTAATCCTGTAAGTCGTCGTGACGAGGGGGGTAACTGTTTGCATAAACCTTGATCTGACCCACAGCAAGAGCCACTGCACTTTGTGCTAAAAGTAGGCATTACGGGCCAACCGGCAACTATTCACCTTATCTTCGGGACAATACATGCAGGCAGATCGGTCAACGCAGCGTGCTATCACGCGGCTCTGTATTCAGTGCGGTCTTTTTCTGCTCCAGCACGGTGCGGAAAGCGCGCTGGTCGAGGAGCTTTCAACCCGGCTGGGGCTGGCGCTGGGGATGGACAGCGTTGAGAGCGCTATCTCGTCCAACGCCATTGTGCTGACCACCATTAAAGACGGGCAGTGTCTTACGTCCACCCGTAAAAATCACGACCGCGGCATTAATATGCACGTTGTAACCGAGGTCCAGCACATCGTCATCCTGGCTGAGCATAAGCTTCTCGATCTCAAGGAGATTGAAAAACGTTTTAACCAAATCAAGCCATTACGTTATCCACGCTGGCTGGTCGTGCTCATGGTGGGGCTGTCATGCGCCTGTTTTTGTAAGCTCAATAAAGGCGGCTGGGACGGCGCGATCGTCACCTTTTTCGCCAGCAGCATCGCCATGTACGTGCGCCAGCTGCTGACGCACCGGCAGTTGCACCCGCAAATTAACTTCTGCATTACCGCGTTTGTTGCCACTACGGTGTCTGGCCTGCTGCTGCGCCTGCCGCAGTTTGCCGCTACCCCGACGATTGCGATGGCCGCCAGCGTGCTTCTGCTGGTGCCGGGCTTCCCGCTGATTAACGCCGTTGCCGACATGTTTAAAGGGCACATCAATACCGGGCTGGCACGCTGGGCTATCGCCAGCCTGCTGACGCTGGCGACCTGCATCGGCGTGGTGATGGCGATGACGCTGTGGGGGTTACGAGGATGGGCGTGATAGATATTCTGCTGGCGCTGGCACAGGACATGGCCCTGGCGGCCATTCCTGCCGTCGGCTTTGCGATGGTATTTAACGTTCCGCAACGCGCTCTGCCGTGGTGTGCGCTGCTGGGCGCAATTGGCCACGGCTCGCGAATGGTGATGATGACGGCGGGCTTTAACATCGAATGGTCGACGTTTATCGCCTCTATGCTGGTCGGCAGCATCGGTATTCAGTGGTCGCGCTGGTATCTGGCGCATCCGAAAGTGTTCACCGTCGCCGCCGTTATCCCGATGTTCCCCGGCATATCTGCCTATACGGCGATGATTTCCGCGGTGAAAATCAGCCATTTTGGCTACACCGAGCCGCAGATGATTCTTCTCCTGAGCAACTTTCTTAAGGCGTCCTCCATCGTCGGTGCGCTCTCTATCGGGCTGTCGATACCCGGGCTATGGCTCTACCGCAAACGCCCGCGCGTTTGATATTTGTGTTATTTCGCTGCCGTGGAGATAATCTTTCTGGTCCGTTTGGTAAAAATAAGGAAAGGATGTGGCTAACTCTGGCAGCGAACACCCCGATCACAGTGAAGAATCGAGCCTGAAAGAGAAAATTTTTCAGAGCGCTATCGCGCTGTTTGCCGAATTTGGACTGAACGGTGCCCGCATGGAGCAGATCGCGGAGAAAGCAGGTACCACCAAACGCATGGTCGTTTATCATTTTAAAAACAAAGAAAATCTCTACCTGCTCGTCCTGGAGTACGTTTACACCCAAATTCGCGCCAGCGAAAAGGCGCTTAGCCTGGCGGATATGCCTCCCGTCGAAGCGCTGGTCCATCTGGTTGAAGCCACCTTTGACTATCATGCCGACCACCCGGATTACATCCGTATTATCTGCATGGAAAACATGCAGCGCGGCCGTTTTATGCAGCAGTCAAACTATCTGCGGCAGGTCAACCGCAGCGCGCTCGACCTGCTGGAAGGCATCCTGCGCCGGGGCAAAGAAAAACAGCTTTTCAGCCAGACGGTTGACGCCCGCGACCTTCATCGTCTGATCAGTAGCTTCAGCTTTCACTACGTTGCCAACAGCTACACCTTCACCCTGCTGTTTGAAGAGGGTGCAGACGAGCAGGCCCAGCGCCAGCACTACCGTAAAATGGCCGTTCAGGTGGCGCTGCGTTATACCTGCCCCTAAAATTGCTTGCAATTAAATCGCGCACAATCTATATTCATTTCATGAACGCAAAAACGAACGACACGACCGCTGCGCTCCTGCTGGATAACCAGCTCTGTTTTGCCCTCTATTCGGCAAATCTGGCGCTTAATAAGCTGTACCGGCAACTGCTGGCGCCGCTAAACCTGACTTACCCGCAATATCTGGTGATGCTGGTACTGTGGGAGCAGGATGACGTGACGGTGTCGGACATCGGTGAACGGCTGTTCCTTGACTCCGCAACGCTGACGCCGCTTCTGAAGCGTCTGGAAAGCGCAGGGCTAATCAACCGCCACCGCTCGCGTAAAGATGAACGTCAGGTCGCCGTCACGCTGACTGAAGCCGGACGTGAACTTCAGCAGCAAGCACTGAGTATCCCACACGCGGTGGGGTGCGCCGCACAGTGTGATACCGACACCATGCTGGCGCTCAAGCAGCAGTTGGAACTTTTGCGACAACAGATTCAACGCGCGTAAGGCTATACTTTACGCGTTATTATTTAACCATATATATCGTACGCTATTTAATAGCACACATTAAAGCAAGATGAGGAACCTGCCATGTCTTTAGAAAAAGTTGTTTATACTGCCAAAGCAAAAGCAACCGGGGGCCGTGACGGCCGCGCGACCTCTTCCGATGGAGTTCTGGACGTTAAACTGGGCGTGCCCAAAGAGATGGGCGGTATGGGTGGAGAAGTCACGAACCCTGAGCAGCTGTTTGCTGCGGGTTACTCTGCCTGCTTCCTGGGCGCGATGAAGTTTGTGGCGGCTCGCGACAAATTTACCCTGCCAAAAGAAGCGTTTATTGAAGGCGAAGTGGGTATCGGCCCGCTGCCGACCGGTTTTGGTATCGAAGCAAAACTGAATATCCACGTTGAAGGTATGGATCCTGCGGAAGCCAAAAAGCTGGTCGATGCGGCGCATATCGTTTGCCCGTACTCTAACGCGACCCGCGGCAACATCGACGTGACCCTGAATATCATCGCGTGATAACTGCCTGATGGCGCTGCGCTTTTCAGGCCTACGACTGTAGCCCCGGTAAGCGCAGCGCCACCGGGGAAATCCCCTCCATCCCCTCCCCTCTCTGTGCTACCATAAGCCCATATCACGCCCGTAGTAATCAGTTGAGTAAGCGTTATGTCCTCCAGAATTCTGACCACCAGTATTGCTGGCATTGATGCCTTTATGCGCGACCCACGCGGTGTGTTGACCCACGCCGAAGGCGGCACGGTTGCGGTTTTTGCCGACAACGCGCCGGCGTTTTACGCAATCACGCCGGAACGTCTGGCGCAGCTTCTGGAGATCGAAGCGCAGATGTCACGTCCGGCAAGCGACGTCACGCTGGATAACCAGTTTTTTGAAGAACCGGTTAATACCCCGCTAACCGTTCCGATGGGCAAATTTGTCCTGTACGCGGGCTGGCAGCCTGACGCAGATTTTCAGCGGCAGGCAGCATTGTGGGGCATTGCGTTAACCCAGCCAGCCACCGCGGAAGAGCTCGCCGCGTTTATCGCCTGGTGGCAGGCGGAAGGCAAAGTGTTCACCCACATTCAGTGGCAGCAAAAGCTCGCGCGTCATCTTCAAATTACCCGCGCCAGTAACAATGGCCAGCCTAAGCGCGATATCAACACGTTTTCAGAACCGGATAAACAGATCCCGAGTGGATTCCGAGGTGCGAAATGAAGAACGTCGGCGACCTGATGAAACGTCTGCAAAAAATGATGCCAGCCAACGTGAAGCCCGCCTTCACCACGGGTGAAGAGCTGCTGGCGTGGCAAAAGGAACAAGGTAAAATTCGTGCCGCCGCGCTCGCCCGCGAAAACCGGGCGATGAAAATGCAGCGCACCTTTAACCGCTCCGGTATTCGTCCCCTGCATCAGAACTGCTCGTTTGATAACTATAAAATTGAGACCAGCGGGCAGATGAACGCGCTCGCCGCCGCGCGTCAGTACGTAGATGAATTTGACGGCAATATCGCCAGCTTCATTTTTAGCGGCAAGCCGGGCACAGGTAAAAACCACCTCGCGGCCGCCATCTGCAACGAACTGCTTCTGCGCGGTAAATCGGTCCTCATCATCACCGTGGCCGATATCATGTCCGCCATGAAAGACACCTTCAGCAACCGTGAAACCAGCGAAGAGCAGCTTCTTAACGATCTGAGCAATGTCGATCTACTGGTCATCGACGAGATTGGCGTTCAGACCGAATCCCGTTATGAAAAGGTCATCATTAACCAGATAGTCGATCGCCGCTCTTCGTCCAAACGCCCCACCGGGATGCTGACGAACCACAACATTGACGAGATGACCCGCTTACTGGGCGAACGCGTCATGGACCGCATGAAGCTGGGCAACAGTCTGTATGTCATTTTCGACTGGGACAGTTACCGCAGCCGCGTCACCGGCAAAGAGTATTAAGACAGTTCCAGGAATCGCCAGCAGGGCGCAGGTATATACTGGAACCCCTTCCGGCCCAAAACGGACCTTTTTGAGAAAGCCATTATGAAAAAACAGATTCTTATCAGCACCTTTTTAGGCGCGCTGCTGGTTACCGGCGCAGCACAAGCGGCTTCGTGGCAGGAGTCCCTGTCAAGCGCCGCGAATGAGCTGACC
This sequence comes from Enterobacter sp. 50588862, assembly GCF_001462935.1. Classification (NCBI taxonomy): domain Bacteria; kingdom Pseudomonadati; phylum Pseudomonadota; class Gammaproteobacteria; order Enterobacterales; family Enterobacteriaceae; genus Enterobacter; species Enterobacter sp. 50588862. The sequence goes on along the minus strand of NZ_LNHM01000036.1, from coordinate 89,856 downwards.
AAAGAGAGCAGCAGCGCCCAGGGCGGGCTCTCGGCCTCTTCTCTCACCAGCCTGCTGAGCAACAGTTCCCAGAGCCTGAGCGCGGGCACGATGAACAACGCGGCGGGGATTCTGGAATATTGCGCTAAGCAAAAGCTGGCCTCGGTGACCGACGCGCAAAACGTGAAAAACCAGGTGCTGGGTAAACTGGGTCTCGACACGCAGGAGCAAAAAGCGGATACCAGCTATATGGACGGCATTCAGGGCCTGCTTAACGCGCAAAACGGCCAACAGCTTAACCTGAGCACCCTCGGCAACTCCGCCCTGGCAAAACAGGTGAAAACCAAAGCCTGCGATCTGGTGCTGAAACAAGGCGTTAATTTCATCTCCTGATCCGTCCCATTTTCTGCCACAACACGCCGCGTTTAATGCGATAGGCTTGCATCGCGGCGTTAAACGAGCGTTTTACCTACCTGCCACCGTCTCAGCGTCCGTTTGTCAGGATGCGACCATCCTCATAAAAACGATTTTATAAACCAAATCCTAACAACAGCACACTTTCGTGACACTAAAATTGCAGCTAAACGACATCGCCATTACATTGTCTTACCAAAAATAAACAGTTAGCCAGCGAAGCACCTGGCGTCATGAGGATATGCTGTTGTCAGAATTCATCTCTCTTATCCTTTTTCTGGCTTCCGTCGGCGTTTATGCCTGGAAAGCCGGCCGTAACACCTGGTGGTTTATCGCCACGCTGGTGGTGCTCGGCATTTTTATCGTTTTAAACATTACCTTATACGCCAGCGATTACTTCACCGGCGACGGCATTAACGATGCTGTGCTCTACACCCTGACGAACAGCCTGACGGGCGCGGGAGTAGGTAAATACATCCTTCCGGGGCTGGGACTGATCGTGGCGCTGGTGACGATTTTCGGCGCGCTCGCCTGGGTGCTGCGCCGCCGTCGCCATCTTCCTCACCATCATGGCTACAGCCTGCTGGCGCTTTTCCTGGCGCTGGCCTCCGTTGACGCCAGCCCCGCGTTTCATCAGATCACCGAGCTTGTAAAATCCCAGTCGCGCGACGGCGATCCGGACTTCGTGGCCTACTATAAAGAGCCGTCGAAAACGATCGCCAACCCGAAGCTCAACCTGGTCTACATCTACGGTGAAAGCCTGGAGCGCACCTACTTTGATAACGATGCGTTTCCGAACCTCACGCCGGAACTGGGCGCGCTGAAAAACGAAGGTCTCGATTTCAGCCACACCATGCAGTTACCCGGCACGGATTACACTATCGCCGGGATGGTGGCCTCCCAGTGCGGTATCCCGCTGTTCGCACCTTTTGAAGGCAACGCCTCCGCCTCGATGTCGACGTTCTTCCCGCAGAATGTTTGCCTGGGCGATATCCTGAAAAACTCCGGCTATGAAAACTACTTTATGCAGGGAGCAAACCTGCGCTTTGCCGGAAAAGATGTGTTCCTGAAATCCCACGGTTTTGACCACCTGTATGGCTCAGAAGAGTTAAAAACGACGGTTGCCGATCCCACCTACCGCAACGACTGGGGCTTCTATGACGATACGGTGCTGGACGAAACCTGGAAGAAATTCGAGGAACTTTCCCGTGCAGGGAAGCGTTTTTCTCTCTTTGCGCTGACGGTAGATACGCACCATCCGGACGGGTTCGTCTCGCGCAGCTGTAAGCGAAAAAGCTATGACGTGGACGGCAAAAACAACAAGTCTTTCAGCGCCGTGACCTGTAGCCAGGAGCACATCGCCGCGCTGGTCGAGAAAATCAAAGCCTCGCCCTGGTTTAAAAACACCGTCATCGTCGTATCGTCTGACCATCTGGCAATGAAAAACAGCGCGTGGGACCAGCTCAGCAAGCAGGATCGCAGCAACCTGTTCTTCGTGCTGCGCGGCGACCAGCCGCAGCAGGAGTTAATCGCCACCAAACGCAACTCCATGGATAACGGCGCAACCGTGCTGGACATTCTGGGGGGCGACAACTTTATTGGCCTCGGGCGCAGCACGCTGTCGGGGCAATCCCTGTCGGAAGTGTTCCTCAACATGAAGGAAAAAATTCTCGCCTGGAAGCCCGACATCATCCGCCTGTGGAATTTCCCGAAAGAGATGAAAGACTTCACCGTCGATCGGGATAAAAACACCGTTGCCTTCTCCGGCAGCAATTTCCGCCTGCCGCTGCTGGTGCGCGTGTCGGATAGTCGCGTCGAACCGCTGCCGGAAAGCGAGTATTCCGCGCCGCTGCGCTTCCAGCTGGCCGATTTCGCCCCTCGCGATAACTTCGTCTGGATTGACCGTTGTTACAAAATGGGTCAGCTCTGGTCGCAGCCGCTGGCGCTCTCTACGGACTGGTGCGTCTCTCAGGGCCAGCTTGGCGGGGAGCAAACCGTGCAGCATGTCGACAAAGCCCAGTGGAAAGGCAAAACCGCCTTTAAAGATACGGTAATTGATACGGCTCGCTATCAGCACAACATCGACATGCTGAAAATCGTCGACAACGACATCCGCTATAAAGCGGACAGCTTTATCTTTAACGTGGCCGGCGCGCCCGAAGAGGTGAAGCAGTTTAGCGGCATCTCCCGTCCGGAGTCGTGGGGACGCTGGTCAAACGCGCAGCTGGGCAACGAGGTGAAAATTGAGTACACGCATCCGCTGCCGGAGCAATTTGATCTGGTGATTACGGCCAGGGCTTATGGACCCAATGCCAACAAGCCCGTCCCCGTTCGCGTGGGAGATCGGGAGCAGACGTTAACGCTTGGAAACGACGTGAGCACGCACACGCTGCACTTTGAGAATCCTTCGCGCAGCAATACCCTGGTGATCGTACCGCCGGACCCGCAGTCCACCAATGAAGGAAATATTCTCGGCCATTCACCGCGCCAGCTCGGGATCGGCATGGTCGAAATCAAAATCGTCAGCAAAGCGGGTTAAGACGCGTCTCGCCCGGCGTTCTGCCGGGCGCTTATGAAAATAAATAATCCTATAATATCCTTATAAATTAGATTAAAACACTTTATACCAGCCATTTTTATCTATAAATATCCCGCCAAAATCCAGATCCGTAAAATCCCAGGCTCCTGAAATCACCACGGAGCGTTACGCACGTTTATCATGCTAACCGGCTATAAGTTCGAATCCATCCGGGCACTGCGCAGTGAAAATGTGATTGCCTGGGAAGTATTGTCCACGGCAAAGCCCAACGTCAATCTTGAAGATTACTTTGGCTCGATGTCGGCGACGCAGCGTAAAGCGCACTTCTTTGCGCAGCTTCGTCACGCCATGTTTTGCAAGGATGGCGACAAGTATTACCTCAATGCAGCATCGGATTTACTGCTGGAAACGGACTTCCTCGACAGGCTAAAAGAAGAAACCCCGTGCCCGGAGAAACTTGCTATCGAGATCACCGATCTCCATACGATGGTCCAACTCGACGTTACGCAAAGCCAGGCGCTGAGGAAATGCATCGCGACGCTTCATCAGTGGGGGATAGAAGTGTGGGCAGACGATGTCTGCGAAGACCTACTTCCCGACCTGCTGACCAGCCAGATCCGCTTCTGCGGCATCAAAATTGACAAACATACCTTCTGGAACGGACGGACCGAGCAGGCGAAGTTTCTGCATCTCACCCGCGAGTGCAAGCGCGTCGCCAGCAAGGTGCTGATCGAAGGCATCGAAACCGCGGGTGATTTCGCGCTGGCCTGCGCGAGCGCGGCCGATTACGGCCAGGGCTATCTGTGGGGGAGAAAATGACCCCTTTCATTTTGAATGCTGGCGATCGGGTCATCGTTCTGCGCGGCAACGCCTGCTTATGGCCTTGCCCCACTTTTTGCTGCCATACCCTGGCGGAATGCCATCAAAAACGCTGCCTGCTGGACGCTCAGTCATTCGCTTTGTAATTGCACTGTTACTCACGTCAGGAAATAAGATCATGAAAATTATTCCCACCGCTGTATGTTGTTCCGCGCTCCTGCTTCCTGCTGCTGCGATCGCCGCAGACAGTACCGCAAGCGCGACGATGCATGTATCACTTGAGGTCGTAAAGTCCTGCACCCTCAAAGCCAACGACCTCAACTTCTCGCGTCACGGCTCCGATGAGTCGAGCGAAATCCTGGCCAAAACGCAGGTCGATATCGTCTGTACCAACGGCACGCCGTTCACCCTCACCGCCACCAGCCCCGACGGCGAAAGCGGCACCTTCTGGCTGAAGCCGGAAAACGGCGAAACCGGGGCGCAGAAGATTGCGTGGAAACTCTTTGCTGACGAAGGCAAACAGAAGCAAATCAACGAGACGACTGGTCTGGACGATACCGGCAACGGTGCGGAACAGGAAGAAACGCTGTATGGCGTCATTGACGCCGGGGCGCTGACAACCGCCCAGGCAGGGAACTACAGCGACGATATCACGTTAAAACTGGAGTACTGATCGTGCGTCGCTACCTTCCCTGCTTCATTCTGTGGCTCATGATGCTGGCGCTGCTGTCGCGCTACGCGCTGGCCGCCACGCTTCAGGTGGCCCCGGTAACGCTCGATCTGCAGAGCGACCAGCGGGCAGCGGCGGTCTATCTCACAAACAGTGGGAAAGCGGCCATCAATGCGCAGATTCGGGTATACGAATGGACGCAAAAAAACGGTAAAGATGTGCTGGTGTCCACCGGGGAGGTGGTCACCAGCCCGGCGATGACTTCACTGGCGCCGGGCCAGCAGCAGCTGGTGCGCATTATTGTCATGCAGCCCGGTATCCGTGCGCAGGAGCAAAGTTACCGGCTGGTTATTGACGAACTGCCGGACGCCGCGTCCCGTGCCGCCCCCCCCTCCGCGGTACACTTCCTGCTGCGCTACTCGATTCCGGTGTTTATTGCCGGGAGCCAGAGCGCGCCCGTCAGCCACGATGCCCTGAGCTGTGAGCAGGCAGACATACCGGCCACTCTCCGCTGCTTTAACGCCGGAAACCGCCACATCCGCCTGAGCCACCTTGAGGCCCTGACGGCCGATGGGAAGGTTGTCGGGTCGATTAAAGGCCTGGCGGGCTATGTGCTCCCGGGACAAACCGCCCTTTTATCGCTCAAGCAGCCCATACGTCACGCGCTCAGCTCGCTGCGCGTCTATCTTAATGATGACCATCATGCCAGCCAGATACCCCTGCGCCCGCTCGCTTCTCGCGCTCCTGTTTTGGCTACCGCTCATGCTGTCAGCCCGGACTGAGCCCGCTGACACCGTGCAATGGCTGGCCATTACCGTGAACCACGCCCCGCGAGGCGAGCTATGGGCCTGCCGGGTGGTGGATAATGCGCTATGGATAAGCCGCAGCGACATGAAAAAGCTGGGGCTTCACGCCCCGGACGATCGCGCCGAGTGGGTTGAGCTGACCTCCCTGCCGGGCCTGAACGTCAATCTCGACGTGCTGTCCCAGCAGGTGTCGATTACCGCAGAGGCAGACGCGCTCGAGGGCCAGCAGCATTTGAACATCTCAAGGCCCACGCCGATGTACCGCTATCCTGATGCGCAGCCCGTTAACGCCTATACGCTCGGATATGCGCTCTACGCCAGCGACGTGCAAGGGAAGCGCCAGCTTAACGCCCAGACCATGCTGACCGCGTCCGGTGGGCTACCCGGAACGTTCAGCAGCAGTTTTTCAAGCCATATCGGGGAGGAAAACAGCGCCGGTCGACCGACCCATACGCGTCTCGAAACCCGCTGGCAGTGGGACAACACCGACTCGCTGACCACGCTGGCGCTGGGCGACAGCGTCACCACCGGCACCGGCTGGAGCCGACAGGTGCGCTTTGGCGGGCTGCACTGGGCACGTAACTTTGAGCTCAATCCCCAGCTCAATACCGAACCGCGCAGCCGCTACAGCGACACGGCCGTGCTGCCTTCCACGGTCGATTTGTATATCGACGGCCTTAAGCAGAGCAGCCAGCGCGTCACGCCGGGAGACTTTCTGCTGGATACCCTGCCCTCCTTCACCGGAAGCGGACAGGCGGAGGTAGTCATTACCGATATCAACGGCCAGCGTCGCACCGTACAGCTCGATCTCTACGGCGCGCCGGGCATGCTGGCGGAAGGGTTCAGCAGCGGTTCGCTGGACATCGGCTGGATGCGCGAAAACTACGCCCTGCGCTCCGACGACTATGCCGCCTCGCCGCTGCTGGACGCGGGCTGGCGCTATGGGGTGAATAATAGCCTGACGCTGGCGCTGCATACGGAACAGCAGCGCAGGCTGCGCAACGTGGGTATGGGCACCGACTGGCTGGTCTCTCCCGCCTTGGGGGTGGTCAGCCAGCACGTTGCCGTGAGCGACAGCCCTTATGGGCAGGGCGTTCAGTGGGGCCTTGGCTGGCAGTGGAACGGCAGAGGAACGAGCATTTCTGCCAGCACCGTCCGTACCGAGGCGGATTTCGCCGACAACGCCCGCATGAGCGGTGCCGCGCCCGTCAGACGCAGCGACAGCGTTTGGGTAAGCCAGTCCATCCCCCACTTCGGTACCGTGGGCGCGGGCTGGGTACAGCAGAACATTCAGGGCAGCACAGAGCGTTACCTCAACGCCTCCTGGTCGGTATCGCTGCCGGCACACATCTCCACCACGCTGAGCTACACCCGCTCGTTTACGGACGCGTCGAGCCACGTTCAGCTACTGCTTTCCGTCCCATTGGGTCGCGAGGACACGCTCTCCGCTCAGGTCAGCCGGGATACGCCGCGCATGGATTACCGCCACCAGCCGGACGATGAGGCCGGCGGCTGGTCATGGGAACTGGGCCAGGGCTTTGGCGAACGACGTGAAAGATATGCGGACGTCGGCTACCTGGGCCGAGCGGGCGAATGGCACGTTGGGCTGCAGCAAGGTGCCAGCCAGGGCAACCAGTACGCCTCCGCCGAAGGCAGCCTGACGCTGCTGGACGGCAGCCTGTACCCGCTGCGCTACATCCAGCAGGGCATGGCGCTGGTGTCCACGCACGGCATTGGGCACGTACCGGTAATGCTGGAAAACCGCCCGGCCGGTGAAACGGATGAAGACGGTTATCTCCTGCTGACCGACCTGCCGCGCTACCACAACAGCAAAGTCAGCATTAACCCGCTCGATCTGCCCGCCGATGTGATCGCCCCTGTTACCGACATGCATGCCAGACCGGGCAACAGCAGCGCGGTGAAAGTCGAGTTTAACGTCCATCACGCCGTCACGGTTCAGGCCCGGCTGGTCGACAGCCGCCGCAGGCCGCTCCCGCTGGGCAGCGTCGTGTCAACGCCGCAGGGTGCCACCATCGTAGGACGCGACGGCTTTATCTGGCTTGAAGATCCGCCCCTGCCGGGCGAACTGGTGGTGAAGACCGGTGAGGGAGAGTGCCGGGTCACGCTTCCGGCGCCCCGTACCGCGTCATCTATACAGAATATCGGAGAACAACTGTGTCATTAAGAGCGCCGTTATTATTGCTGCTCGTCCTGTCCGTGAAGGCGATGGCGGCAGCCTGCTGGATAACCTCCATGCCCGCCATTAACTTTGGCAACGTCGTGGCGGGCAATACCACCTCCGTCAACACCGAGGTCAAATTTAGCTGCCAGGCCGACAACGAGGGCAGGACGGAATATATTAACGTCTGCCTGAGCAGCGTAGACGCCCCGCCCTTTGAGATGATCTCCCAGGGAGATCAGGAGGGGAAACAGTACACCCTTCTCTTCCGCCTGCTTAACGGCGCAGCGCGCTCTCAGGAGCTGGGGCCTGTCAGCAACGGGAACCTGATTCAGCAGACCCTCGCCGCGGAAAGCAATGCCAACGTCAGCGGTACCTTTCCGCTTATCGCTACCATTCCGCCAGGGCAAAGCCAGCTTCCGGCCTATCACTATTACAACTACAACATGAATCTGCGCATCGCCTGGCACAGCACCCTGCGCCAGGACGCGCTGCAAAACTGCTCGGACGGTTCCGCAGAGGGGGAGCAGGTGCAGGGCGGCACCAGCGCGCAGGCCGAAATCAGCCAGGGGTGCTACATCGAGCGCGTGACGCCGCTTAACTTCGGCACGCTGACCAGCACCGCTACCCTGAGCCCGACGCGATCCTCCGCCACCCTCACCACGCGCTGTCCGGCCGGAACCGCGTTCACCCTTGCCATGGGAAAAGGCAACCATGCCAGCGGTAACCAGCGGCAGCTCTGCAACAGCGAGGGTCATTGCCTGCGCTACGGTCTCTGGCAGGATGAGGCGGCCACGCAACGCTGGGGAGATCAAAGCAGCGGCGATGCGCTGCAGGTCACCAACCCTGCAGGCGGCACCCAGAACTACACCGTTTACGGCGAGGTCCCGGCACAGCCGCTAACCGGTACCGGGGAGTTTATTGATGACGTGATTATCACGCTGACTTATTAAATCACCCAAAAACCTGTCTGGATCAATGTTATCGGTAACAGTGGCGTTAAAATAGCCAGCAATGCAGCCTTGAGGGCGTAAGCCTTTTTTCATTCATTATCTCTGTTTTTATTACAACAACTTATGAAATACCTGCTTGCTGACGCCATCGTCTATAACGACGAGGACGGCACTGTTTCTCTTATCAATGCGCCGGATGAGGATGCGCAGCTCCTCACCTGCACGGCCAATACCATCATGAGGCTGCTGGTTCAGCATCATGGGAACGTGGTCGAACGGGAAACCTTTCTCCAGGAAGTCTGGGATCGTCGAGGGCTCCAGGGGTCTAACAACTCCTTAAACCAGTACATCAGCATTCTGCGCAAGATGCTGGCGACCCTGCTTCCCGACGCGCTGTTTATCGTTACCGTACCGAAAACGGGCTTTATGCTCAGCGCAGACGTCACCGTAACTCCGCTGGAGGAGGCCCCCCCGATCGCCAAAACGGTGAAACCTGCATGGCGCGTTCGCCCGGAATGGCTGTTCTGCGGCGCGCTCACGCTGGTCGTCGTTGCGCTAAGCATCTGGATCGTGCTCATCAAGCCAGACGCCCCGCAGCGGGAGATCCATCTGCTGACGCATATCGGCACCTGTCCGGTTTACACCTTTACGCCGCTGGCGGACGTGTTTCACGGGAAGGCGATTACGCTCGCGCAAACGCTTCAAAAGGACGGTCACCTTCCGTGTCTGAAAAATTCGATTTTCTACATGCACATTCAGAGAACGCTTTTCTACGGCCACGAAGGGCGGCTGGTGCTCTCCCAATGCTCCCTCACGCGGGGTAAAGCCAGCGCCTGTCGTACGCTTTACTATTACGAGTGGTGATATGAGACAGAAAAAAGTTTGGCTAATCCTGATCCTCAACCTGCTGCTGCTGGGCACCGCGCTGGCGTGGTATTTTCACACGCCTCCGCTGTCGGTAACCTGCGACGGAAACCTGACGTTTACCGACGAGCGCGACAGCCACAATTTCACCTTTGACGGTGAGGTCATTATGCGCTTTCACCCCGACAAAACGGGGTACATCACGGTTAACGGCAACGTGGTGAATGCCCCGCGCAGCTGGGAGGTTTCTCGCCAGGAGATGTTTAAATGGCGTCACGTGGAGGACGAACTGTATGAGATCGTCATTCAAAAAGTGGAGCGCTTTAGCCATGACGCGATGCCGCCCGGGGTCTTTGAAAAATACGTTGCCGGCCTGACGCTGGGCAATAAAAGGCTTCTGACGATAGAGCGCACGCCGGAAGACGCGCTGGTGATCAGCAATTTTTATTCGCCGGTGCTGATCTGCTCGGAATAATGTCGACGGGTCAGGCTATACTTGCCGCCATGACTATTCGCATTCGCCCCACCACCCTCAGCGACGTTGCCGCCCTGTCCGCCATTGAACGCGCGGCGGCCGGGCGATTCCGCGACATCCCGGAACTCGCCTGGCTTGCCGACGGCGAGGTCATTCCCGCTGAGCAACACCTCGACTATGCCGAACGCGGGCTCAGCTGGCTGGCGCTGGCAAACGACCAGCCCGTCGGGTTTGTCCTTGCCGAAGCCCACCCGTCATCACTGTTTATTGTCGAACTCTCGGTTGATCTGGACTGGCAGGGAAAAGGGATTGGCAGACAGCTCATCGCCTGCGTGGCAGATTGCGCCCGTAAAAGGGGGCTGACCGCGCTGACGCTGACGACGTTCAGGGACGTACCGTGGAATGCGCCGTTCTATGCGCGGCTGGGGTTTGAAAAAATGACGACGCTGACGCCTGAACTGCGTCGGAAAAGGGAAGAAGAGACAGCGCACGGTTTCGCGTATGAAACGCGCTGCGCCATGCGCCTGCCTCTGTAATATCGCCCGGTGGCGCTGCGCTTACCGGGCCTACAAAACCCTGAACAGTGGGCCGGGTAAGGCGTAGCCGCCACCCGGCACAACACACGGCGTTAGAAGGTTTCCCAGTTATCACCTGCATCAGCGGTAACCGTTTTACGCGCCATCGCCGGTGCTGCAACGGTTTTCGCAGAAGCGAACTCGCGCGCTTTCATCTGCTCCTGCTGAATGCGGAACACCGCCACGGCCTGCGTCAGACGGCTCGCCTGCTCTTCCAGCGCCGCCGCCGCTGCGGCTGACTCTTCTACCAGCGAGGCGTTCTGCTGGGTCACGCGGTCCATCTCTGCCACCGCCAGGCCCACCTGGTCGATACCGCGGCTCTGCTCGTCGGATGCAGAGGCAATCTCGCCCATGATATCGGTCACGCGGGTCACCGCGTTCACGATCTCACCCATGGTTTCACCGGCGCTTTCCACCAGCGTTGAACCCACTTCCACGCGTCCCACGGAGTCTTCAATCAGGCTCTTGATCTCACGTGCTGCCTGAGCGCTGCGCTGGGCCAGGTTACGCACTTCCCCTGCCACCACCGCAAATCCACGGCCCTGTTCGCCCGCACGCGCCGCTTCTACCGCCGCGTTCAGCGCCAGGATGTTGGTCTGGAAGGCAATGCCGTCGATCACGCTGATGATATCGGCAATTTTCTGCGAACTGCCCGCGATATCGCGCATGGTTTGCACCACGTTGTCCACCACCTTGCCGCCCTTCTGCGCGGTTTCAGACGCGCTTAGCGCCAGGTGGCTCGCCTGACGGGCGTTCTCGGCGTTCTGCTTAACGGTCGCCGTCAGCTGCTCCATGCTGGCAGCGGTCTCTTCCAGTGAAGCGGCCTGCTGTTCAGTACGGGAAGAGAGGTCGTTATTGCCCATCGCGATTTCGCTCGCGCCGCTATAAATAGCGTTCGCGCCGTTACGCACGTCGCCCACGGTACGCACCAGCTCGCCCTGCATATGACGCAGCGAGTCGGCCAGTTCGCCCATCTCGTTAGAGCCTTCCACGTCGATGCGCTTCACCAGGTCGCCGCTGGCGATGTGGCGAATATTGTCAATGAGACGCGTCAGCGGAGAGATCAGCGCCTGCTTGATACCCAGCCAGACGGCCACAATCACCACCAGCACGGCAACCAGCACGCTGATCAGCACCCAGATAGCCTGAGTGTAAGAGCTGTTGCTGTCTTCAACCGCCATCTGGTACAGCTTGTCGTTCTGCTGCAGGTAGCTCACGTACTGCTTCTCGAATCCATCCTGGTAGCTCTGGGTCGGCTGGTCGAAGAAGGCGTTGATTTTGCCCGCCCCCAGCAGCTGAATCAGCTCAGCCAGCGCACCGTGGTAGATATCGTAGTTACGTTTAATTTCCAGCGCAGCGGCGTCGCTCTGACGCGGGTCGCGCGGCAGGGCTTCATAGTCAGCCCAGTTTTTTTCCGCCTGTTTCAGCGAGGCAGACGCAATCTGCATCAGATCGTTAACGGTCGCGCCGCTGCCGATATTGTTCTGATCCATCATGTAGCGGATGCCCGCGCGGTTCAGGGTATTACGGGTTTGCAGCAGCGCAACCCAGCTCCCGTTAAGGGTGGATTGTTGCTGACGAATGGTTTGCAGGACGGTGAAATTCTCTTTGTCATTCTTCAGAGCATTAAAGAAAAGACCACCGGATGTGAGTTGTAAAAGGCCAAATATCGCTAAAACCAGCATTAAGCTGGTGACAATCTTGATACGGTTTAACATGTTTTCTCTTTCCTCAGACAGATACAGAATTTTCGGCCTGGAAAGGGAAAACTTTACGAAAATCATCCTGGAATTTGTGGTTTTTACTCTTCTTCCCGCGCTGCGTTATGCCGGTTTCCGAGTTCAATAAACTCTTCCAGCAGCGCCGTCAGCTGCTTCATCTTCTCCGGCGTGTATTCCGCCTCAATCTGCTGATACGCCTCTTCCACCTGCGCCTGGGCGTGCTCGTACAGCGCATTTCCCTCTTTGGTCAGCGACACGTACAGCTTGCGCTGGTCGTTCACCGGCTTTAAGCGCAGCACCAGGCCGTCGCGCTCCATGCGCGTCAGAATGCCGGTCAGGCTCGGGCGCAGAATACAGGTGCGAAACGCCAGATCGTGAAAATCCATCGACGGATGTTCAGCCAGCACGCGTACGATGCGCCACTGCTGCTCGGTGAGGTTATGCCGCTTCACAATCGGACGGAAGTACGACATCGCCGCTTCCCGCGCCTGCAAAAGCGCGATGGTTAATGAATCATGCATAGCCTCTCCCCTTCACATCATTAACAAGTAAACGATTCATAAAAGATGTTTTTATAAACAACACGTTTCCTGCCAGAAAGTCTAACAGAAACCATTCGTTTTTATTAATCAACTGATTTACATAGGATTAAAATCCATAATGTAAATTTATTGTTATTCATATCACAAATTTTTCACTTCTGATTGCGAAATAAACAGCAAAAGCATAAAACCAGATCATTAACATATTAATGAAATCATAACCCGGACCGTCGGGGTGAGGAGTAGGTGAATGAAAGGTACCGTATTTGCCGTCGCGCTGAACCACCAGAGTCAGCAAGAAGCCTGGGCTGAGGCGTTTGAAAAAGCCCCTTACAACACGCCGCCAAAAACGCCGGTGTGGTTTATCAAACCGCACAACACGGTGATTCGCGCGGGCGAGCCCATTCCTTTCCCGCAGGGGGAAACGGTGTTAAGCGGCGCGACGGTGGCGCTGGTTGTGGGTAAAACCGCCAGCAGGGTGCGCGTAGAGGACGCCGCGGCCTACATCGCGGGATACGCGCTGGCCAACGAAGTGAGCCTGCCGGAAGAGAGCTTCTACCGTCCGGCCATTAAGGCCAAATGCCGGGACGGCTTTTGCCCGCTTGGCGAGCTGGCCGCCGTTGATAACGTCGACAACCTGACCATCATCACCGAGATCAACGGCCGCGAAGCGGACCACTGGAACACCGCCGATCTGCAGCGCAGCGCCGCCGAACTGCTGAGCGCCCTGAGCGAATTCGCCACCCTCAATCCCGGCGATGCGATCCTGCTCGGCACGCCGCAAAGCCGCGTGGAGATCCGCCCGGGCGATCGCGTGCGGATTCTGGCGGAAGGTTTCCCGCCGCTGGAAAACCCTGTGGTGAACGAGCGCGACGTTGCCCTTTCCCACCGCACGCCTGAACACGCCACGCTGTTCGCCCTCGGTCTTAACTACGCCGATCATGCCAGCGAGCTGGACTTCAAGCCGCCCACCGAGCCGCTGGTGTTCATCAAAGCGCCGAACACCTTCAATGGCGATAACCAGACCTCGGTGCGCCCGAACAATATCGAATACATGCACTACGAGGCGGAGCTGGTGGTGGTCATCGGTAAAACCGCGCGTAAGGTGAGCGAAGCCGAGGCGATGGAGTATGTCGCGGGCTACACGGTCTGCAACGACTACGCCATCCGCGACTACCTGGAAAATTACTACCGCCCGAACCTGCGGGTCAAAAGCCGCGACGGATTAACCCCCATCAGCCCGAACATCGTGCCGAAAGAAGCCATTCCTGATCCGCATAACTTAACCCTGCGCACCTTCGTCAACGGCGAACTGCGTCAGGAAGGCACCACCGCCGATCTCATTTTCAGCATTCCTTACCTGATTGCGTATCTGAGCGATTTTATGACCCTGCAGCCGGGCGACATGATCGCCACCGGCACGCCGAAGGGGCTGTCCGACGTGGTGCCGGGCGATGAAGTGGTGGTGGAAGTGGAAGGCGTGGGCCGCCTGGTGAACCGGATTGTCAGCGAGGAGACTGCAAAATGAAAAAGATTAACCACTGGATCAACGGTAAAAACGTCGCCGGAAGCGAGTACTTCCATACCACTAATCCGGCCTCCGGCGAGGTATTAGCGGAAGTCGCCTCCGGCGGTGAAGCGGAAATTCATCAGGCCGTTGCCGCCGCTAAAGAGGCGTTCCCGAAATGGGCCAACCTGCCGATGAAGGAGCGCGCGCGCCTGATGCGTCGCCTGGGGGATCTGATCGACCAGAACGTGCCCGAGATCGCCGCCATGGAAACCGCCGACACCGGCCTGCCGATCCACCAGACCAAAAATGTGCTCATCCCGCGCGCCTCGCACAACTTCGAGTTCTTCGCCGAGGTGTGCCAGCAGATGAACGGCAAAACCTACCCGGTCGACGACAAAATGCTCAACTACACGCTGGTGCAGCCGGTGGGCGTCTGCGCGCTGGTGTCTCCATGGAACGTGCCGTTTATGACCGCCACCTGGAAGGTCGCGCCGTGCCTGGCGTTGGGCAACACCGCGGTGCTGAAGATGTCCGAGCTCTCCCCGCTGACCGCTGACCGTCTGGGCGAGCTTGCTCTCGAAGCGGGTATTCCGGCGGGCGTGCTGAACGTGGTGCAGGGCTACGGCGCCACGGCGGGCGACGCGCTGGTGCGTCATCACGACGTGCGCGCGGTCTCCTTCACCGGCGGCACCGCCACCGGGCGCAACATCATGAAAAACGCCGGGCTGAAGAAGTATTCCATGGAGCTGGGCGGCAAATCGCCGGTGCTGATTTTTGAGGATGCCGACATCGAGCGCGCGCTGGACGCCGCGCTGTTCACCATCTTCTCCATCAACGGCGAGCGCTGCACCGCGGGCTCGCGCATCTTCATCCAGCAGAGCATTTACCCGGAGTTCGTCAAGCGCTTCGCCGAACGCGCCAATCGCCTGCGCGTGGGCGATCCGACCGATCCGAACACCCAGATTGGCGCGCTCATCAGCCAGCAGCACTGGGAGAAAGTCTCCGGCTATATCCGCCTCGGCATCGAGGAAGGCGCCACCCTGCTGGCGGGCGGCCCGGACAAACCGACCGATCTGCCTGCACACCTGAAAGGCGGCAACTTCCTGCGCCCGACGGTGCTGGCGGACGTCGACAACCGCATGCGCGTGGCGCAGGAGGAGATCTTCGGGCCAGTGGCCTGCCTGCTGCCGTTTAAGGACGAGGCGGAAGGGCTGCGCCTGGCGAACGACGTGGAGTACGGCCTGGCGTCATACATCTGGACCCAGGACGTCAGCAAGGTGCTGCGCCTGGCGCGCAGCATTGAAGCGGGCATGGTGTTCGTGAACACCCAGAACGTGCGCGACCTGCGCCAGCCGTTTGGCGGCGTGAAGGCCTCCGGCACCGGCCGCGAGGGCGGCGAGTACAGCTTTGAAGTGTTCGCGGAGATGAAGAACGTCTGCATCTCCATGGGCGACCATCCGATTCCAAAATGGGGGATCTGACAATGGGCAAGCTAGCGTTAGCAGCAAAAATCACCCACGTGCCGTCGATGTACCTTTCCGAGCTGCCGGGGAAAAACCACGGCTGCCGCCAGTCCGCCATCGACGGGCATAAAGAGATCAGCAAGCGCTGCCGTGAACTGGGCGTGGACACCATCATCGTGTTCGACACCCACTGGCTGGTGAACAGCGCGTACCACATCAACTGTGCGGATCATTTTTCGGGCGTCTACACCAGCAACGAGCTACCGCACTTTATCCGCGACATGACCTACGACTACGACGGCAACCCGGAGCTCGGGCAGCTGATCGCCGACGAAGCGGTGAAGCTCGGCGTGCGCGCCAAGGCGCATAACATCCCGAGCCTCAAGCTGGAGTACGGCACCCTGGTGCCGATGCGCTACATGAACGCGGATAAGCACTTCAAAGTGATCTCAATCTCCGCGTTCTGCACGGTTCACGATTTCGCCGACAGCCGCAGGTTGGGCGAGGCCATCGTCAGCGCCATCGAAAAGTACGACGGCACCGTGGCGGTGCTCGCCAGCGGCTCGCTCTCGCACCGCTTTATCGACGACCAGCGTGCGGAAGAAGGGATGAACAGCTACACCCGCGAGTTCGACCGTCAGATGGACGAGCGGGTGGTCAAGCTGTGGCGCGAAGGCCAGTTTAAAGAGTTTTGCAGCATGCTGCCGGAGTACGCCGACTACTGCTACGGCGAGGGCAACATGCACGACACGGTGATGCTGCTGGGGATGCTGGGCTGGGATAAATACGACGGCAAGGTGGAGTTCCTCACCGAGCTGTTCGCCAGCTCCGGCACCGGACAGGTCAACGCCGTTTTCCCGCTGCCCGCATAAGGAGTCGTTATGCCGCACTTTATTGCTGAATGTACCGACAACATCCGCGCGCAGGCCGACCTGCCGGGGCTGTTCGCCAGAGTGAACGAGGCGCTGGCCGCCACGGGGATCTTCCCGCTCGGCGGCATCCGCAGCCGCGCCCACTGGCTCGATACCTGGCAGATGGCGGACGGTAAGCATGATTACGCCTTTGTGCATATGACGCTGAAGATCGGCGCCGGGCGAAGCCTGGAGAGCCGGGAAGCCGTGGGGGAGATGCTGTTTGCGCTGATCAAAACCCACTTCGCGGAGCTGATGGCGGAGCGCTATCTGGCGCTGTCGTTCGCCATGGAAGAACTGGATCCGACGCTCAATTACAAACAAAACAACGTGCACGCGTTGTTTAAGTAGCCGTCTGCTCGCCCGGTGGCGCTTCGCTTACCGGGCCTACAACAGCCAAGAATGTAGGCCGGGATCGCTACGCGCCACCCGGCAAAAACAGGATATCGCCATGCTCGATAAACACACCCATACCCTGATCGCCCACCGCCTGCATCAGGCGGAACAGTCCCGGGAGCAGATCCGCGCGATCTCGCTGGAGTACCCGGAGATCACCATCGAAGACGCCTACGCCGTACAGCGCGAATGGGTGAGCCTGAAAATTGCCGAAGGCCGCGTGCTGAAAGGCCACAAGATTGGCCTCACCTCGAAGGCGATGCAGGCCAGCTCGCAGATTAGCGAGCCGGACTACGGCGCGCTGCTGGACGACATGTTCTTCCACGACGGTAGCGACATCCCCGTCGATCGCTTTATCGTGCCGCGTATCGAAGTGGAGCTGGCCTTCGTGCTGGCAAAACCGCTGCGCGGCCCAAACTGCACGATCTTCGACGTCTACAACGCCACGGATTACGTCATTCCCGCCCTGGAGCTGATCGACGCCCGCTGCCACAACGTTGACCCGGAGACCCAGCGCCCGCGCAAGGTGTTCGACACCATCTCCGACAACGCCGCCAACGCCGGGGTGATCCTCGGCGGTCGTCCGATTAAGCCCGACGCGCTGGATTTGCGCTGGATCTCCGCCCTGCTCTACCGCAACGGCGTGATCGAAGAGACCGGCGTCGCCGCTGGCGTGCTTAACCACCCGGCGAACGGCGTGGCGTGGCTGGCGAACAAGCTCGCGCCGTACGACGTGCAGCTTGAGCCCGGACAAATCATCCTCGGCGGCTCGTTTACCCGTCCGGTTGCCGCCAGCAGAGGCGACACCTTCCATGTTGACTACGGCAACATGGGCTCCATCAGCTGTCGCTTTGTGTAAGGAGGCGACCATGCAAAACGCATTCAAAGCGGCGCTGAAGGCGGGCCGCCCGCAAATCGGTTTATGGCTGGGGCTGACCAGCAGCTACAGCGCTGAGTTGCTGGCCGGGGCCGGTTTTGACTGGCTGCTGATCGACGGCGAGCACGCGCCGAACAGCGTGCAGACCGTCCTGACCCAGCTCCAGGCTATCGCCCCCTATCCCAGCCAGCCGGTGGTGCGCCCGTCGTGGAACGATCCGGTGCAGATCAAGCAGCTGCTGGACATAGGCGCGCAAACCCTACTGGTGCCGATGGTGCAAAACGCTGACGAGGCGCGGCTGGCGGTAAGCGCCACCCGCTACCCGCCAGCGGGCATCCGCGGCGTCGGCAGCGCCCTGGCGCGCGCCTCGCGCTGGAATCGCATCCCGGATTACCTGCATCAGGCTAACGACGCCATGTGCGTGCTGGTGCAGATCGAAACCCGCGAGGCGCTGAAAAACCTGCCGCAGATCCTGGACGTGGAAGGCGTCGACGGCGTGTTTATCGGCCCGGCGGATCTGAGCGCCGACATGGGCTTTGCCGGCAATCCGCAGCACCCGGAGGTGCAGGCCGCCATCGAACAGGCGATCGCGCAGATCCTCCGCGCGGGCAAAGCGCCCGGCATCCTGATGGCGAATGAACAGCTGGCGAAACGCTATCTCGGCCTCGGCGCATTGTTTGTGGCGGTCGGTGTGGATACCACCCTGCTCGCCCGCAGCGCCGAAGCGCTGGCGGCCCGCTTTACCGACGGCACCACAGCAGTTGATAACAATAAATCCGTCTACTAAACGTACGATGTGGAGCGCAACATGACGACCTCAACCCTGCATAATAAAGATGTAGAACATCGCGCAATGAATAAGCTGTTCCGTCGTTTGATCGTGTTTCTCTTTATCCTTTTTGTTTTCTCGTTTCTCGATCGCATTAACATCGGCTTTGCCGGGTTGACGATGGGCAAAGATCTGGGCCTCACGTCGACCATGTTTGGCCTGGCCGCGACGCTGTTTTACGTCACCTACGTGCTGTGCGGGATCCCCAGCAACATCATGCTGGCGAAGGTCGGCGCACGCCGCTGGATCGCCGGGATCATGGTGGTGTGGGGCATTGCCTCCACCTGCACCATGTTCGCTACCAGCCCCGAAACGCTTTACGTCCTGCGCATGCTGGTGGGCATTGCGGAAGCCGGTTTCCTGCCGGGGATTTTGGTCTATCTCACCTGGTGGTTCCCGGCCTATCACCGCGCCCGCGCCAACGCGCTGTTTATGATCGCCATGCCGGTGACCATGATGCTCGGCTCGATCCTCTCCGGGTACATTCTGGCGATGGACGGGCTGTGGAACCTGAAGGGCTGGCAGTGGCTGTTTCTGCTGGAGGGGTTGCCGTCGGTGGTGCTCGGCGTGGTGACCTGGTTTTACCTCAACGACACGCCGGACCAGGCCACCTGGCTGGACGACGACGAAAAGCAGGCGCTGAAAACGATGATCGCCCGCGAGCAGGAGGTCGCCATCGCCCAATCCGCCACGCCGCGCTCGACGCTGCGCGAGGTGCTTACGCCCGCCGTGCTGCTCTACACGCTGGCCTACTTCTGTCTGACCAATACGCTGAGCGCGATCAACATCTGGACGCCGCAGATCCTGCAAAGCTTCAACACCGGCAGCAGCAATATCGTGATTGGCCTGCTGGCGGCGATCCCGCAGTTTTGCACCATCCTCGGGATGATCTGGTGGAGTCGCCGCTCCGACAGGCTGAAAGAGCGAAAAAAGCACACCATCCTGCCGTATCTGTTTGCGGCGGCGGGATGGATGCTGGCCTCGGCGACCGATCACAGCCTGATCCAGCTGCTTGGCATCATCATGGCCTCAACCGGATCGTTTACCGCCATGGCAATATTCTGGACCACCCCGGATCGGGTTATTAGCCTGCAATCCCGCGCGGTGGCGCTGGCGGTGATCAACGCCATCGGCAACGTCGGGTCTGCCGTCAGCCCATTGCTGATTGGTATTCTGCGCGACGCAACCGGCAGCTTCAGCTCCGGGCTGTGGTTCGTGGCGGGTCTGCTGGTGGTCGGCGCGCTGGTGCTGACGCGCATCCCGATGACGCAGCGGGTTCAACAGAGGAACGATCATGTGCCAGAGCCCTATCGCCAACATTGATATCAGCAAGGAGTACGACGAAAGTCTGGGCACCGACGACGTGCACTATCAGTCGTTCGCCCGCATGGCGGCCTTTTTTGGCCGCGACATGCAGGCGCATCGTCACGACCAGTACTTTCAGATGCACTTTCTCGACACCGGGCAGATTGAGCTCCAGCTCGACGACCACCGCTATTCGGTGCAGGCGCCGCTGTTTGTGCTGACGCCGCCGTCGGTGCCGCACGCGTTTATCACCGAATCCGACAGCGACGGGCACGTGCTGACGGTGCGCGAGGATCTCATCTGGCCGCTGTTAGAAGTGCTCTACCCCGGCACGCGGGAAGCGTTCGGCCTGCCGGGGATCTGTCTGTCGCTTGCCGACAAGCCGGACGAACTGGCGGCGCTGAAGCACTACTGGCAGCTCATCGCCCGGGAATCCACGGCGCAGCTGCCGGGCCGTGAGCATACGCTGGTCCTGCTGGCGCAGGCGGTATTTACCCTGCTGCTGCGCAACGCGAAGCTCGACGACCACGCGGCCAGCGGGATGCGCGGCGAGCTGAAGCTGTTCCAGCGCTTTACCCAGCTGATCGACACCCACTATCACCAGCACTGGACGGTGCCGGAATACGCCAGCGAACTGCACCTGACCGAATCCCGCCTGACGGACATCTGCCGCCGCTTCGCCAACCGCTCGCCGAAACGGCTGATCTTCGACCGGCAGCTGCGCGAGGCCAGGCGCCTGCTGCTGTTTTCCGACAGCGCGGTCAGCGAGATTGCCTGGCAGCTGGGATTTAAAGATCCGGCCTATTTCGCCCGGTTTTTCAATCGCCTGACGGGCTGCTCGCCCAGCGCGTATCGGGCGCAGAAAGTACCGGTTTCCTGAACGCATCGCGGTATGTAGGGCGGGTAAGCGCAGCGCCACCCGCCAAAAACCCGCACAGATCACAAATCCCTTCTCCGCCCGAAAAGTACCCGCCGTTGTCCCAAACGTCCCTTCACGTTCCGCCCCTCTCACGCTTCAATTAAACAACAAAAACAAAACATAAATTTAACAATCATCTTCCGATATGAGGTCCCTATGAAGCCTGAAGATTTCCGCACTGATGCCAAACGTCCGTTAACCGGCGAAGAGTATTTAAAAAGCCTGCAGGACGGCCGTGAGATTTACATCTACGGCGAGCGCGTCAAAGACGTCACCACCCATCCGGCGTTTCGCAACGCGGCGGCCTCCATCGCGCAGATGTACGACGCGCTGCACAAGCCTGACATGCAGGATACCCTCTGCTGGGGCACCGACACCGGCAGCGGCGGCTACACCCATAAGTTCTTCCGCGTGGCGAAAAGCGCCGACGACCTGCGCCAGCAGCGCGACGCCATCGCCGAGTGGTCGCGCCTGAGCTACGGCTGGATGGGGCGCACGCCGGACTACAAAGCGGCGTTCGGCTGCGCGCTGGGAGCGAACCCTGCCTTCTACGGTCAGTTCGAGCAGAACGCCCGCAACTGGTACACCCGCATTCAGGAAACCGGCCTGTACTTTAACCACGCTATCGTCAACCCGCCGATCGACCGCCACAAGCCGGCGGACGAGGTGAAGGACGTCTACATCAAGCTGGAGAAAGAGACCGACGCCGGGATTATCGTCAGCGGCGCGAAGGTGGTGGCGACCAACTCGGCGTTGACCCACTACAACATGATCGGTTTTGGCTCCGCGCAGGTGATGGGCGAAAACCCGGACTTCGCACTGATGTTCGTCGCGCCGATGGATGCCGAAGGCGTGAAGCTGATCTCCCGCGCCTCGTATGAGATGGTGGCAGGCGCAACCGGCTCCCCGTACGACTACCCGCTCTCCAGCCGCTTCGACGAGAACGACGCGATCCTGGTGATGGATAACGTGCTGATCCCGTGGGAAAACGTGCTGATCTACCGCGATTTCGACCGCTGCCGTCGCTGGACGATGGAGGGCGGCTTCGCCCGCATGTACCCGCTGCAGGCCTGCGTGCGTCTGGCGGTGAAGCTCGACTTCATCACCGCCCTGCTGAAGAAATCCCTGGAGTGCACCGGTACCCTGGAGTTCCGCGGCGTGCAGGCGGATCTCGGTGAAGTAGTGGCCTGGCGCAATATGTTCTGGGCGCTGAGCGACTCCATGTGCTCCGAAGCCACGCCGTGGGTTAACGGCGCGTACCTGCCGGACCACGCGGCGCTGCAAACCTACCGCGTGATGGCCCCGATGGCCTACGCGAAGATCAAGAACATCATCGAACGTAACGTGACCTCCGGGCTGATCTACCTGCCGTCCAGCGCGCGGGACCTGAACAACCCGCAGATCGACCAGTATCTGGCGAAGTACGTGCGCGGCTCCAACGGAATGGATCACGTCGAACGCATCAAGATTTTGAAACTGATGTGGGACGCCATCGGCAGCGAATTTGGCGGTCGTCACGAGCTGTACGAGATTAACTACTCCGGAAGCCAGGATGAGATCCGCCTGCAATGCCTGCGTCAGGCGCAAAGCTCCGGGAATATGGACAAGATGATGGCAATGGTCGACCGCTGCATGTCCGAATACGACCAGCACGGCTGGACCGTGCCGCACCTGCACAACAACAGCGATATCAACATGCTCGACAAGCTGCTGAAATAGCGCAGCGGGAGGTTACAATGCATTCAGATGAACAACGCCTGCGTTTTCGCGACGCAATGAGCAGCCTGTCGGCGGCGGTCAATGTGGTCACCACCGAGGGCGATGCCGGACGCTGCGGCATTACCGCCACCGCCGTCTGCTCGGTGACGGATACCCCGCCGTCGGTCATGGTCTGCATTAACGCCAACAGCGCCATGAACCCGGTCTTTCAGGGCAACGGCAGGCTGTGCGTCAACGTGCTGAACCACGAGCAGGAGATCATGGCCCGCCACTTCGCCGGGATGACCGGGATGGCAATGGAGGAGCGCTTTGCCCTCTCCTGCTGGCAGAAAGGCCCGCTGGGGCAGCCGGTGCTGAAAGGCGCGCTGGCGAGTCTGGAAGGCGAGATTACCCAGGTGCAAACCATCGGCACGCATCTGGTTTATCTTGTCGAAGTGAAAAACATCATCCTGAGTGACGCGGGACACGGCCTGATCTACTTTAAGCGCCGTTTCCACCCGGTGATGATGGAGATGGAAGCCGTCGTGTGATCCCCCTCGCGCTGGCCTTTTTTCGGGCCAGCGCCGCTTTCTACAAAAATTCCTAAGGTTTCCGCTAAATCACGCCGTTATATATCCATAAGAGAAATTTTCTGTGCCTGAATACTGACATCTCCGGTCAGTGCTTTTGCATTGTTCAGCGCATACCCAATATACAGGAAGACCTTATGGCTAAAACGACGCGGAGCCGCTCGGCTGAACGTCTGGTCGATATTCTCCTTGAGCTACATTTACACGGCGTAGTAAACCGCAGTGCGCTAATGGAGAAATTTAAAATTACCGAGCGCACCGTCTACCGGGATTTAAATGCGCTCTCGCCCATTGTTGAACATACCGGTAACGGGCTATATCGACTGATCCATTCCGCCCAATCTCCCGGCGGGCAGGGATTACATCATGCTCTGGCTAACTTCCTGAATGCCGATAACTTTTTCCCTGAAAGAAATACGGACTTCTGGCAAAAGCTGGAGGCGCGCGTCGACGAAAACCATATTCTTATCCTCGGTAATGACGCAGAGCACACGGTGCAGCGTGATATCCGCCGCCATTTAGCGAAAATCGAGAAATCGATTAAGAACCATAATGTCTGTCAGATCGTTTATAAGGGTAAAACCCGTCTGATTAATCCCTATAAACTCATTAACAAAAAAAATATATGGTATTTACAAGCTACCGAAAATAGCCGGTTGAAATCCTTTTCATTAAGCCAGATTAGCTGGTTTGATGTTCAAAAAACCTTTTTTACCCCTGATGAAAATGTCCGGGAACTGCTGGAAAAAAGCCTCGACCCGTGGGTGTCCGAAACTACTTTCACCGTGAAAATATTCATTAAGGATAATATTTCACATTACTTCCTGCGCCGCGATCTCCTGCCGGAACAGGAGCTGCTGGAGGAGCGGCGCGGCGGCGTCACGCTGCGCTGCCAGGCGGCACACGAAAACCAGATCCTGCCGCTGCTGTTCTACTGGCTGCCGAATATTCAGATCCTGGAGCCGAGCTGGCTGAAGGAGAAGCTCATCAAGACGCTGGAAAGCTACCTGTCGATGGAGCGCAGCCCGGAAAACCACGTGATCTCAATCACATAATTTTCCCGACCAGCGGCGAGCCTGAACCACTCGCCGCGTCCTTTGACCGCTCACCCATCACTTTCAACCACTCACTCATTTACCGTCCTTTACGCGCGCGCGGATCTGGCACGATCGCTCCAGCATTAATCAATACCTCCTCACAACGAACCCTGACCCTTTTTTCTTTACATAAAAAACCAGGTCTTACTATGGATACTAAAAAACTACTTAAGCACGTGCCCTGGGCCTTACTCGGGATCCTCGGCGCTTTCTGTCTGGCGGTTGTCGCATTGCGCCGGGGCGAACACGTCAGCGCCCTGTGGATCGTGGTCGCGTCGGTTTCCGTCTACCTTGTGGCTTATCGCTACTACAGCTTATACATCGCGCAGAAGGTCATGAAGCTCGACCCGACGCGCGCCACCCCGGCAGTCATTAACAATGACGGTCTGAACTACGTGCCAACCAACCGCTACGTGCTGTTTGGTCACCACTTTGCCGCTATCGCCGGTGCTGGCCCGCTGGTTGGCCCGGTACTGGCCGCGCAAATGGGCTACCTGCCAGGTACGCTCTGGCTGCTGGCGGGCGTGGTGCTGGCGGGGGCGGTGCAGGACTTTATGGTGCTGTTTATCTCCTCGCGCCGTAACGGTTCGTCGCTGGGTGAGATGATCAAAGAAGAGATGGGCCGCGTGCCGGGCACTATCGCCCTCTTCGGCTGCTTCCTGATCATGATCATCATCCTCGCGGTGCTGGCGCTGATCGTGGTGAAGGCGCTGGCCGAAAGTCCGTGGGGCGTCTTCACCGTCTGTTCTACCGTACCGATTGCGCTGTTCATGGGCATCTATATGCGCTTCCTGCGCCCTGGCCGCGTGGGTGAAGTGTCGGTCATTGGTATCGTACTGCTGGTCGCCTCCATCTACTTCGGCGGCGTGATTGCGCACGACCCGTACTGGGGCCCGGCGCTGACCTTCAAGGACACCACCATCACCTTCGCGCTGATCGGTTACGCGTTCGTTTCCGCCCTGCTGCCGGTGTGGCTGATTCTGGCTCCGCGCGACTACCTGGCGACCTTCCTGAAAATCGGTGTCATCGTCGGGCTGGCGATCGGGATTGTGATCATCAACCCTGAGCTGAAAATGCCGGCGGTGACGCAGTACATTGACGGCACCGGTCCGCTGTGGAAAGGCGCCCTGTTCCCGTTCCTGTTTATTACCATCGCCTGCGGCGCCGTGTCTGGCTTCCACGCGCTGATCGCCTCCGGCACCACGCCGAAGCTGATGGCTAACGAAACCGACGCGCGCTTTATCGGTTACGGCGCGATGCTGATGGAGTCCTTCGTGGCGATCATGGCGCTGGTTGCGGCCTCGATTATCGAGCCAGGCCTGTACTTCGCGATGAACACCCCACCGGCGGGTCTGGGCATCACCATGCCAAACCTGCATGAGATGGGCGGGGAAAATACCGCGCTGATCATGGCACAGCTGAAAGAGGCCAGCGCACACGCGGCGGCGACCGTCAGCTCCTGGGGCTTCGTGATCTCGCCTGAGCAGATCATGCAGACCGCGAAGGACATTGGCGAACCGTCCGTGCTGAACCGCGCAGGTGGCGCGCCGACGCTGGCCGTGGGTATCGCACACGTGTTCCACAAAGTGCTGCCGTGGGCGGACATGGGCTTCTGGTACCACTTCGGTATTCTGTTCGAAGCGCTGTTCATCCTCACCGCGCTGGACGCCGGTACCCGTGCAGGCCGCTTTATGTTGCAGGATCTGCTGGGCAACTTCGTGCCGTTCCTGAAGAAAACCGACTCTCTGGTAGCGGGTGTTCTGGGTACTGCCGGGTGCGTAGGGCTGTGGGGCTACCTGCTGTATCAGGGCGTTGTCGACCCGCTCGGCGGCGTGAAGAGCCTGTGGCCACTGTTCGGTATCTCTAACCAGATGCTGGCAGCCGTTGCCCTGGTGCTCGGTACCGTTGTCCTCGTGAAGATGAAACGCACCAAATACATCTGGGTGACCGTGGTTCCTGCGTTATGGCTGCTGCTCTGCACCACCTGGGCGCTGGGCCTGAAGCTGTTCAGCACCAACCCGCAGCTGGAAGGCTTCTTCTTCATGGCTAACCAGTACAAAGAGAAGATTGCCGCAGGCGGCGCGGATCTGACCGCACAGCAGATTGCCAACATGAACCATATCGTGGTGAACAACTACACCAACGCGGGTCTGAGCATTCTGTTCCTGGTGGTGGTGTACAGCATTATCTTCTACGGCATCAAAACCTGGATGAAAGTGCGCAACACCGAAGGCCGTACGGATAAAGAGACCCCGTACGTGCCGGTGCCGGAAGGCGGCGTGAAGACCTCTTCACACCATTAATCTGGTTGTATTCAGCCCCGCTCCGGCGGGGCTTTGTTCTTATCAGGATGGACTATGTTTGGTAACTTAGGCGAAGCAAAAAAATACCTCGGTCAGGCGGCGAAGATGCTGATTGGCATTCCGGACTATGACAACTACGTTGAGCATATGAAGACCAACCATCCGGATAAGCCGTATATGACCTACACCGAATTCTTCCGCGAGCGTCAGGAAGCGCGCTACGGCGGAAGTGGAGAAGGCGGCGTCCGCTGCTGCTAAAGGAGAGACCATGACCCCGATTGCCGTTACACTGCTGACCGGTTTCCTCGGCGCCGGTAAAACCACCCTGCTGCGCCACATCCTGAACGAGCAGCACGGCTTCAAAATCGCCGTCATCGAAAACGAATTTGGCGAAGTCTCCGTTGACGATCAATTAATCGGAGACCGCGCCACGCAAATCAAAACCCTGACCAACGGCTGCATCTGCTGCACCCGCTCTAACGAGCTGGAAGACGCCCTGCTGGACCTGCTCGACAGTCGCGAGCGCGGGGAAATTGACTTCGACCGCCTGGTGATCGAGTGCACCGGCATGGCCGACCCCGGCCCGATTATTCAGACCTTTTTCTCGCACGATATTCTTTGCCAGCGCTACCTGCTGGACGGGGTGATTGCCCTGGTAGACGCGGTCCACGCCGACGAGCAGATGAACCAGTTCACCATTGCCCAGTCTCAGGTGGGCTACGCCGACCGCATTCTGCTGACCAAAACCGACGTGGCAGGCGACAGCGAAAAACTCCGCGAGCGCCTGAAGCGCATCAACTCGCGCGCGCCGATTTATACGGTGACATATGGCGATATCGATCTATCCCAGCTGTTTAACACCAACGGCTTTATGCTGGAGGAGAACGTCACCACGAAACCGCGCTTCCACTTTATGGGAGACAAGCAAAACGACGTGGCGTCGATTGTGGTGGAGCTGGACTATCCGGTGGACATCAGCGAGGTCTCGCGGGTAATGGAAAACCTGCTGCTGTCGTTTGCCGACAAGCTGCTGCGCTACAAAGGCATGCTGTGGATCGACGGCGAGCCAAACCGCCTGCTGTTTCAGGGCGTACAGCGCCTGTACAGCGCCGACTGGGACCGCCCGTGGGGCGATGAAGCGCCGCATAGCGTGATGGTGTTTATTGGTATCCAGCTGCCGGAAGAAGAAATCCGAGCAGCGTTTGCGGGTCTGAAGAAATAACAGCCTTGCTTCCCCTCTGCCCTGTGGGGAGAGGGGAAGGATGAGGGGTAAACTTATTTCAACGCCTCCGGCAGCGTCACAATCCACAGCTCGCTCTCTGACTCCGGCTTCTTCAGCGGCTTCACGCTGAGCGTGGTTTCCACCGGTTTATCATCCAGCGTCAGCTTGCTTTCCTCGTTAACCCGATAGTCCTTGAGCTTTTTGCCCTCGACCGGATGCTGCATCGCCACCTTCACGCCAAAGTCGTTATCGTTCGCCACCGCAAGCCGTTTGCCGTCGATCAGCGCCAGCCCTTCGGCCTTCTCCTGCTTCCAGCCCAGCGCGCGCAGATCGACGACCTGCGTTTTTGCAGCAAGGGTAATGCCGCGCTGCGCCAGGGTTTTCTCATCATCAAACTCCGGGTACTCGCCCGGCTTGTCGAAAGCGGTCAGGTCGCTCGCCTTGCTGAGATCCACCTTGTAGATAAGGTTACGCATCGCGTCATTTTTATCCTCACCCTGTTCAATCAGTAGGATGTGCTGGTCGTCCAGCGCCACGATGTCGCCGATTTTGGCGTCGCTGTTTTTGCTGTAGGCCGCGCTGTCGATGGGGTAGCCGTACATCGCCGTTTTCCCGGTCGCCGGGTCGAAGCTGACCAGACGCGTAAACAGCGCCTGATTTTTGCTCTTACCGTCGATATCCAGCGTGCTTTGCACGGCGGCGATAATCCGCCCGTCCGGCATCCGGGTCAGGCCTTCAAAGCCCCGGTTCGGCTGGCGCCATTTGATAACGTTTGGCAGACCGCCCGCGATGGATTTTTCCCCTTCCGCCGCCTGCGGCCCGTGGATCGCCAGAATTTTCCCTTTGCTGTCGACGTTAATCAGGAACGGGCCATACTCGTCGCACAGCCAGAAGCCGCCCTTGCCGTCCGGGGTGATGCCTTCCGTGTCCAGCCCGCGGTTGTCACCCTTCAGAATTTTAAGGGTATCGCTGAACGCCACCTCATTGGTGGCTCCAATCACGCCGCTTTGCAGCGGCAGGCCGTTAATCTCGCCTTTATCATCATGCAGCGGGCGGGCATCCGTTGCCTCCGCTTTGCCGTTCTGAACGCGGATGGTCATCAGCAGCGGCGCGAAACCCGGCGTGACAAAAATCTTGGCTTCGTTTTTACCCATTTTGGGCGCATCGGCGTTAGGACCGCGATCGGTCACGGTCGCGAAGGTCAGAGCATCGCCCTGCTTGCCCGTAAACAGCAGGCCGGAGCCAATCCCTACCGGGAGTCCATTCGGAAACGCACCGGCAAACGCGCCGCTGTATTTCACGTGTGAGCCGTCAGGGAAGCTGACAACATAGTGCTCAGCCGTGGGCTGCGCCGCCAGGCCAGAGAAAGAGAGCGTACAGCCGATAAGCACAGGAATGATTTTTCTTTTCATATTGTTAGCATCCGGAAAGTGAAGCCCACAACGTAATGAACAAACGTGTCAGAAAAATGACATGGAAAGGAAACGTGGCCGGACATCTGAACGAATAATGACCATAAAAATGTAAAAATTTGTTTTTTTATGTGATTTTAGAAATGGAATTGGAAATTATTAGAAGCGCAATTAATGCATCTCAAATCACTATCCCTGCCTCGTTCAGATTTCGTTTAGTCAAAAAATTAAACTGTTCCTCAACACCTCAAATTTGCGCGTTGACACACCGACAACCCAACTTAAGCGTTACAAATAAAGATAAAAGAATTAACAATTACAGCATGAAAAGTCGATTTGCATCACATTTGCAGTCATAAACATCGCTTGTTAAGGTGCCCCCAGATTAATTTGATGATGAGGCACGAAACATGAAAAAACTGAACATTCTTCTTCTTTCTGCACTGACCGCCATTTCGGGTTCCGCACTGGCAATGGGCGGCAGCATTGAGCAGGGTAAAAACTTTACCAACCTCAACCTGGAAATGGGCAAATCCTCATCCGGTGTTTATCTCGAAAGTAACTGGCTGAAAAACACCGACGACGGTACCCAGACCGGTGGCGTGGGCGCAGGCTACAACCTGGAAGTGGGCCCGGTGATGCTGAATGCAGGCGCAAAAGCCATCTACATCGGCCCGAAAAAAGGCGATAACGGCGTGGCCTTCCCGATTGGCGGCGGCGTAAACGTTGCGCTGACCGACAGCATCCACGTCTATGGCGAAGGCTATGCGGCACCAGAAGGCCTGAACAACAGCGTGAAAAACTACGTTGAAGCTAACGGCGGCGTAAGCTGGACCCCAATCAAACCGGTTACGCTGAAAGTGGGCTACCGCCACGTGAGCGTTGACGGTAAAGATGGTCGTCCAAACCACACCCTGATTGATGGCGCATATATCGGCGGTGGAGTTAGCTTCTGATGAAACACCGCATTACCGCGCTTTGCGTTCTGAGCCTCACGCTGATGCTCACCGGCTGCGTCCAGTACAAATGGGTAAAACCGGGCGTGAGCGACGCTGAAATGAATAAAAAGCTCACGGAATGCGAAGCGCAGGCCCTGATCGATCTGCCTCCGGATAACGTAGTGACCGGTTCGAGCTCGGAAAAAACGGATAAAAAGAACAAGAAAAAGGATATTTCCACGAGCTACACGGTTGAAGACGCGAATGAATATCGCCGGGATACGTTAGTCGACAGCTGCATGTTCAAAAGCGGCTGGGACAAGATCGAAGTACAGTAATCAACTGAAAAAACCTGCCAACCGGCAGGTTTTTTATTACCTCTTACTTACGCACCACCACCAGCTTCTGGTTCACAAACTCTTTGATCCCCAGATCCGACAGCTCGCGTCCGTAGCCGGAACGCTTCACGCCGCCGAACGGCAGCTCCGGCGCGGTATCGGTGAGCCAGTTGATGTACACCATCCCGGTCTCGATCCGCGACGCCATTTTCTTCGCGCGCTCAATGTCCTGGCTGAACACCGCCCCGCCCAGGCCGTAGTGGGAGTCGTTCGCCAGCGCGACCGCTTCGTCGTCGTTTTTCACCACGTACATCTGCGCAACCGGGCCGAAGAACTCTTCGAAGTACGCCGGGTTATCGCGGGAGATATTCGTCAGGATCGTCGGTTCGAAGAAGCTCCCGTCGCGCTGCACCGGCTTGCCGCCAAAGTGCAGCGTGGCACCGTTTTTCACCGCCTCGTTAACCTGTTTGGTCAGCGTTTCCAGCGCATCTTTGGAAGAGAGCGGCCCCAGCGTGGTGCTCTCGTCCAGCGGATCGCCAATCTTCACCTGCTTAAACGCCTCGGTAAATTTGCTCAGGAAGGCATCCGCAATCTTTTCATGCAGGATAAAGCGCTTCGCCGCGGTACAGACCTGCCCGGCGTTGTTGAGCCGCGCATTCACGCCAATCTTAACCGCTTTATCCAGGTCCGCGTCGTCCAGCACCACGAAGACGTCGTTACCGCCCAGTTCGAGGGTCGATTTCTTAATGTGCTTCGCCGCCTGCGCGGCCACCACGCTGCCCGCCTTTTCGGAGCCGGTTAGCGCTGCGCCCTGCACGCGATCGTCTGCGATGATATTCGCCACCTGTTCGGACGAGATAAACAGGTTCGTCCACGCCCCTTCCGGCGCGCCCGCCTCGCGCACCAGATGCGCAAAGGTCTCGGCGCAGTGCGGCACGATGCTGGCATGCTTGGCGATAACGGGGTTACCCGCCGCCAGGTTTGGTGCCAGGACGCGCATCAGCTGGTAGTACGGGAAGTTCCACGGCTCGACGGCCATCAGCACGCCGATGGGGTGATGCTCCACCCACGCTTCCCCAAGTTCAGAGTCGTACTTCACCGGGGCGAGGAACTGCTTCGCGTTGTCGGCGTAGTAGCGGGCGATCTGCGCGCAAAGCTTCACCTCGCCGCGGCTCTGTTCGATGAGCTTACCCATCTCCTGGCTGGCGATTTTGGCCAGATCCTCCACGCGCTCGTCGATCAGGTCGGCAAGCTTATGCAGCACCGGCAGGCGCTGGCTGATGTCGCCTTTCGCCCATTCCGAATGGTAAAGCGCATCGGCCGCCTTCAGCGCCGCTTCGATATCCGCGTCGGTATGTGAGGGGTATTCTTTGATGAGCTGGTTAGTGGCAGGATTTACTGTCTGATAAGCCATATCGAATCTCCATGTTTTACCGCTTAGGGTATTAAGGGTAGTCAACATGACTGGCTGTGGACGTAAAGTTGGGTATATCCGGAAGGTTCTGAGTTAAGCAGTGCCGGACGGTTCGCTGACGTGGTATAAAAAACGTCCAGAAGGAGTTTCCATGACCGATACCCGATACGTTCGCCAGACTTTTCACCGCGCCAGGGGCCTTGAGCTGCGCAGCACCTGGCAAAGCACGCAGGCGTACAAACGCCACAGTCACCCTCAGCTCTCCATCGGCGCGATTGTTGAGGGCCAGACCTGCTGCGTGTGCCATGACCAAGAGTACATTCTTCATCCCGGGGACCTCATTGCGATCCCGGCTTATGTGCCGCACAGCTGCAACCCCGTCGACGGGCAGCCGCGCAGCTACCATATGCTCTATATCGACACCGATCTTCCTCTGGCGCTACAGGTGATTCGTAACCCTGCCCTGTTTGCCCATTACCTGGACGTCGTTAAGACAATGTCTCCAGCGTCCGTGGAGGCGCTGCTTTCTGCCCTTCCCCGCTGCGCGGATAACGCAGACGCGCTTCGGCCAACCAGCCAGCAGGTTCAGGAGGCGTTTCTTGCCGACCTGGCCGCACCGCCTTCGCTTGACGAACTTGCCCAACGCTTCTCGCTGCGCAAAGAGACGTTGATCCGCACCTTCCGGCAGGACACCGGCCTGACGCCGGGCAGCTTCCTCAACATCTCCCGCGTGGAGTTCGCCAAAGCGCGGCTACGTGCCGGGGACGACATCGCCGACGTCAGCTACCAGAGCGGCTTTGCCGACCAGAGCCATTTTCATAAGACCTTCGTCAGCTATACCGCCGCCACGCCGCGCCAGTACGCCACGGGCCGATCAATATCAGACAATAAATAGGTTCTGCAGCGCCGTAGCCTGTCCTCAGATGGTTAACTGAGGTCGCTATGGAACTGTTCTTCCCTTCCGCTTTTCTCGCTCTGGTACTGGCGCATTTTGTTGCGCTGTTGAGCCCGGGTCCGGATTTTTTCCTGCTTGTGGGCTACGCGGCGCGCTACCGACTGCGCGGCAGCGCCGGGCTGTGCGTCGGCATCGCCGCGGGTAACGCGCTCTATATTGTTCTGGTGATTATCGGCTGGAGCGCGCTGCGCCAGTTTACGTGGCTGTTTACGCTTATCGAGGTATGCGGGGCGCTGTACCTGCAGTGGATCGGCTCGCATCTGGTGCGCAGCCAACCGCAGGCGCTGACGCTTGCAGAAACCCGACAGCGGTGCCCTTCTCTGATGAAGCAGATCCTGCTGGGGCTGGGATCGGCGCTGTTAAATCCAAAAAATGCGCTGTTCTACCTGGCGCTGATGACGGCGTTACTCGGGCCGGACGTCACGCTGCTTCAGCAGGCGACCTGCGGCGTCTGGATGGTGATGGTGGTGCTGGCGTGGGATCTGGCGCTGGTGTCGATGATGGGGCTATCGGCGGTGCAACAGAAGCTTAGCCGTTCGCTGTGGTGGATTGAGCGCACGGCGGGCGTGGTGCTGATGGGGTTTGGCGGGTGGGTGCTGTGGCGATTTTTGCACTTTTCCCCCGCTTCCCTCTATCCTTAACCCATGGAAAAAATCGCTGAACTCAAACGCGCCAAGCTGCTGGCGCTGTCGCTGCTGCTGATTGCCGCCGCGGCCTTTGTCACCACCCTCTTCCTGCCGCAGACCTTCTGGGTGCGCGGCGTCAAAGCCATTGCCGAGGCGGCGATGGTCGGCGCGCTGGCGGACTGGTTTGCCGTCGTCGCGCTGTTCCGCCGGGTTCCCATTCCGTTTATTTCGCGCCATACGGCGATTATCCCGCGCAATAAGGACCGAATCGGCGACAATCTCGGCCAGTTCGTGCAGGAGAAGTTTCTTGATACTCAGTCACTTGTGGCGCTTATCCGCCGCTATGAGCCAGCGCAGATGATTGGCGCCTGGTTCAGCAAGCCCGACAACGCCCAGCGCGTCGGGCTGCATCTGATGCAGGTGATGAGCGGTTTTCTCGAGCTGACCGATGACGGGCGCATTCAGCGCCTGCTCAAACGCGCGGTGCATAAAGCTATCGACAAGGTCGATTTCACCGAAACCAGCGCCGTCATGCTGGAGAGCATGACCAAAAACAACCGCCATCAGGTACTGCTGGACGCCATCATCAACCGCCTGATTACCCTGATTCAGCGGGAAAGCACGCGGGAGTTTATTGCCGATCAGATTGTCCACTGGCTCAAAACCGAGCATCCCCGCAAGGCGATGGTGCTCCCCACGGAGTGGCTGGGCGATCAAAGCGCGGAGATGGTGTCGAACGCGGTGAACACGCTGCTGGACGATATCAGCCACGACCGCACGCACCAGATCCGTCAGGCGTTCGACCGCGCCACGCTGAAGCTTATCGACAACCTGAAAAACGATCCGGAAATGGCGGCGAAAGCCGACAACATCAAGCACTACCTGAAAAACGATGAGGCGTTTAACCGCTATCTGGGCGAGATGTGGGCTGACCTGCGCCAGTGGCTGAAGGCGGATATGCAAAGCGATGACTCGCGCGTGAAGCAGCGCATCGCCAACGCCGGGCTGTGGTTTGGCGAAACGTTAACAAACGACGCCAGCCTGCGCGCGTCGCTGAACGAGCATCTGGAGCAGGCCGCGCACCGCGTCGCACCGGATTTCGCCGCGTTCCTGACCCGCCACATCAGCGACACGGTCAAAAGCTGGGACGCCAAAGACATGTCCCGCCAGATTGAGCTGAACATTGGCAAAGACCTGCAGTTCATCCGCGTCAACGGCACGCTGGTGGGCGGGACGATAGGCCTCATCCTGTTCTTACTCTCGCAAGTCCCAACGCTTATCCATTCAGCGTCCTGAGGATCAGCGCCTTCATGCTGGTAATAGCTGCATCGGGGGAGGCGCTCCCCTGATGCAGCGCGATCCCCAGCTCTCCTGCATCTGGCAGCAGGTGGCTGTCGATCCGTAACGTCTCGGGCAGACCAATACGCGTGCGGAGCGTAATACCCAGCCCCGCGCTAACTCCCGCCCACAGCCCGCTCAGGCTATAGCTGGTATAAGCGATACGCCAGGGAATACCTGCGGCATCCAGTGCCGCGATGGCCCGGCTTCGCAGGAGGCAGGGCGCGTCAAACATCACCAGCGGCAGCGGCTCACCTCGTTGCAGAAGAACCTCAATGTCCTCGCGGGACCGGCAAATCCATGCCAGCGGTTCGCTTCGCACGTAGTCGCCTTCTCGACCTTCCTGCCAGACCAGTGCCAGATCGAGTTCATTCGCCGCCACGCCGCGCAGCAGCGGCGGGTTACGATCGACGCGTGCCGTCATGCGAAGCTCAGGGTGTTGTCTGTGAAAATCGCCGAGGACCTTCGGCATCACGGACTCGCCAAAGTCCTCCTGCATACCCAGCCGTACCTCGCCCTGAAGCAACTCACCTCTGATAGCCCGGAGCGCTTCATCATTTAATACCAGCATGCGTCGGGCGTAGCTCAGCAGAATTTCACCCTCTCGGGTCAGTGCCAGCGTACGCCCCTGCTTAACGGTCAGAGCCACGCCACACTGCTGCTCCAGCTTTTTTAGCTGGGCGCTAATCGCCGACGTGGACCGACACAGCCTGTCCGCCGCCTCGGCAAAACTGGCGGACTGAATCCCCTCCACAAAGCTGCGCAGCGCGTCCAGGTCTAATGTTGAAAAGCGTTTATCCATATCATCCTCATTTTCAGGACATTCAGTCCTGAACATTGCGATTTTATTTATGGTGGCAGCCTGCGAGAGTGTTTTCCAGACGACAGGAGGAATAAAAATGAGCACAACACTGAATCGCGACACGCTTGCGCAGGTTTCCCCTAAGCTGGCGGAACTGAGCCAGCAGGTACTTTTTGACGATATCTGGCAGCGTCCGCAGCTAGCCCCGCGGGATCGCAGTCTGATCACGCTTGCCGCGCTGGCAGCCCTGGGGCGCACCGCGCAGCTTCCCTGGCATATCGGCTTCGCCCGGCAAAACGGCGTGACGGACGACGAAATAGCCGAAGCGTTTACCCATCTGGCGTTTTACGCAGGCTGGCCGGCCGCCGTCAGCGCGCTGAGCAGCCTTGCAGAGGAGAAACAATAATGCCGTTTGTTCGTATCATGACGGGTGACCGCTATAGCGAGATACAGCAAAAGCAGATCTCGGACATTCTGCACCAGGCGCTGACGGAAACCTTCGCCGTTCCCGCACAGGACAGATTCCATTTTTTTGAATGCTTCGCGGCCGGGGATCGATACATTGATCGGCACTATCTCAGCACGGGCAGAACGGAGGGGGCGATACTGTTTAATATCGTTGCTGGTAAGCCGAGGAGCACTGAACAGAAATCTGCCCTCTACCGCCAGCTGGCTGCGCAACTGAATGAGAAGATGGGCATTGACGGTGGAGACGTGATGGTCGTTATCCAGTTTACGGCCGCTGAGGACTGGAGCTTCAGCGGCGGCAAACGCTATCAGCCCTGAATGACGTAGCGCGTGGCGGCGAAACGGTTCAGGATCAAATGCACCAGAAAGACCATCGTCAGCGTCGCCACCAGCGAAAAGGTCACGGAGGTGATGCGATAGAGATCGCTGAACACCAGGTCGCTGTCCGGGTGCATGTTCTGCCCGAACATAATGCCGATGGTCGTGATGCTGGAAAACCCCACGCCCGCGCCCACTTTCTCCATCACGTGCAGCCGCGCGCCAAACGCCAGACCGAGGCCAATCAGCGGCATCATCAGCAGCATATGGCTGCTGTGATCGTAGAGGATAAGCTGCACCACCAGAATGTAGAGGCAGCCCAGCACTACCCCGACCACGCGCCAGATGGAGCTCATCACCGCGCCGCGGTAGTGCATAGGGAACAGGATCAGAATCCCTGCCATTAGCGCCGAGAGCGAATCGCTTAAGTCGCTAATCTGAAACACCACGAAAATCATCGTCGCGACGCTGCCGGAGAGCAGCGACTCGTGGCGCACGCGGGCGTCGTCTTTCTCAATCAGCGGCGGCGGCTTGCGGGGCTCCACGTCCGGCAGCAGGTAGTTCATCAGCGCGCTCAGGCACACCGCCATCACGCTCGCTTCGATGTTGGAAAACAGCAGCGTGTGCCAGTTGGTGGTGGGGTAGCTCATAAAATTGAGCATCACGCTCTGGCACACAACCCCCATCGAGCCGAACAGGAATAGCGGCCCTTTGCTCATAAAGCGAAAACGCATCACGTAAAGGGCAAATACCACCAGCGTCATGATGACCGGCCATTGGGAAAGATAGCCGATGATAATCACCATTTCGACGCAGTTCAGCGATGCGCTGAAGATAAACTGCTTCGCCACGTGGCGGTTAAACACTGGCACCAGCGAGAGGAGCATGATCGGATAGACCACGAAAAACACGCCGTAGCTGGTGTTGTAGAAGCTCGATATGCTCAGGGCAATCATCCCGGCAAAAACGATGCGCAGGGTCTGGCGAAAGTCGTTTGCCGTGTAGACGATGTTGCCGTGCGGGGTAAAGACCCGCGCCAGCGTATTAATAGACATAGTGAAGCAGGCTCACCAGGTGGATCTGCATTCCGGAGAAGAAGCGCGCAAACGGCCCTTCGCTGTTGTAGAGCTGCACGGTCGCCCGTGCGCCGGTTGGCAGCGGCTTCGGCAGCGGCTCATCCAGCGTGACGTGAATGCGCATGCGCTGAGCGTCTCGTACCCAGCGGTTAGAGGTCTCCGGCTGGGAGAGCTGGCCGTTAACCGCCTCCTGGCCTGCGAGGATCCCCGCGTCGCTGCTGGCCACGTGGGCGCGGAACACCTGCCCCGGGAAGGCGTCAAACACTACTGCGGCATCGGTGCCCTGACGGGTATGGCGCAGGCTCTTCTCGCGGAAATCGGCCACGATATCGGTCTGGTTGTTTACCAGCGCCAGCGCGGCGGAGCCGGATGAGGCGTAAAAACCGGGGCTTAACTGCAGGTTACTGACCGTGCCGTTCGCCTGGGCGTAGACCTTTGTCCAGCCGAGGTTCAGCTCTGCTTCATCCAGCGCGTTGCGGTATTTTTGCAGCGTCACGTTGCGGTGTTCTTCGCGCTCGCCGCGCTGGATGCGCAGGTTCCGGATGTTGGCCTGAATCGTGCTGACGGACTGCTCGCTGCTCTGCCAGGCGGTGCGGACCTTATCCAGATCCGCCTGCGAGACGTTCTGTAACGTGCTCAGCTTCTGATAGCGTTCGAAGGTCACCTTGTCGTTACGTGCGGTCAGCACCGCGGTTTTCAGGCTGGCCTGCGCGGCGGCGATCTGCGCGTCCAGCTGTTCGTTAGAGAGACGCGCCTGCTCCAGCGCGATTTGCGCCGCTTCCACTTTATTGCGAAACGGCGTGTCGTCGAGCTCAAACAGCAGATCGCCTTTCTTCACCTGGCTGTTGTTGTGGACATGTACCGCCGCCACGTAGCCGGAGACGCGCGGAGAAACCGGGGTTACCACGCGCATGACGGTGGAGTCCGGCGTCAGCGGGATCCAGATATCCGCGACGACAAAATAGATAAACATCAGCAGGAAAGAGGCAATACTCACCCTTACCCAGCGGGCAAACTTTTG
Source organism: Enterobacter sp. 50588862 (assembly GCF_001462935.1). Taxonomy (NCBI): domain Bacteria; kingdom Pseudomonadati; phylum Pseudomonadota; class Gammaproteobacteria; order Enterobacterales; family Enterobacteriaceae; genus Enterobacter; species Enterobacter sp. 50588862. The sequence goes on along the minus strand of NZ_LNHM01000036.1, from coordinate 51,494 downwards.
TTCAGGGGTCATTATTTTTCGGTCTTGTTGTCTTCTTCGCGGATTGTCCGCAAATTGCACGCGATTTGATTTAACGTGGCGCTGAAAATCTCGATATGCTCCGGCGCGATGTGTTGCGATACGCGAGCCTGATAGGTCTCAATCACCTGAGTGAGCCTTTTTAAAATGGCTTTTCCCTCAGGCGTCAGCGTCAGAAGCCGGATGCGCTTGTCATAAGGCGATGTGGTGCGCAGCAGGTAACCCTGTTTTTCCAGCTGTGTCAGGGTGCGCATCAGCGGCGGCAGTTCAATACCTTGCACCTCCGCCAGCTCACTCATTGAGACGTTATCCCCGAGCTGATGAAGCTGCATCATCACCGTCCAGCTCGACTGGGTTAAGCCGGTATCGAGAATGGCATCATCGATCACCGCACGCCACTGGCGCACGATCATCGCCATCCGCATGCCCATCGGCCTGCGGCTAAACAGCGCTTCTTCACTCATGGGGAAACCTCTCGTCACACGCGGTCAAGATAATAGTTATCAGGGTAAGTATCAAGAAACGCGAGACGAAAGAGCAGGAATTGCGAAAACGATGTCTCCCTCTCCCTGTGGGAGAGGGTCGGGGTGAGGGCACCAGCCCGCAGTGGAGTTTAGCGGCTAAAATGCCTCCTGACGGCACTTTTTCCCGAAGCCGTCACCACCACCTCCCGATACCCCGCCACCCGCTGGATCCACCCTTTGCTTTCCAGATGAATAAGCAGCGCCGCGCCAGCTTCGCCTCCGAGGTGAAACCGCCGCTCGCTCCAGTCCAGACAGGCGCAGCAGGCCTTGCGGCGCGGATGAGCGCTTAACGACACGCCGAGCTTCAGAAACTGCTCCCGGCCATACAGCGTGAGCGCTGAACCGTCTGCCTCCAGCCAGCCTTCCGCCTGCATGAAATCGTAGATCTTTACCGCCACCGCGCCCGCCAGATGATCGTAGCAGGTGCGCGCCTCCCGCATGGCCTTCGGCGCGGTGGTTTCCGGCGGCGCAATGCGGCTCCAGGAGAGCCCCATCATCTGTTCGATCAGCTCCGCCACGTCGTGCCCCGCCAGACGATAGTAGCGGTGCCGCCCCTGAGACAGACAGGTAATCAACTTTCCCTCCACCAGCCGGGCGAGATGCCCGCTGGCGGTCGACGGGGCGACGTCTGCCGCGGTGCTCAGTTCGGTGGCGGTCCACGCCCGCCCGTCCATCAGCGCGCACAGCATCTTCACGCGCGACGGATCGGCCATTGCCGCCGCCACCGCCGCAATGGCCTGCTCCAGCGCCGCGCCGTTATCAGTCGGTAAGCTTGTCTTTAACATGTGCTGCCCAGGGTTCGGTGATCTCTGCGGCCAGCTTATCATCATCCGTCAGCAGAATAAGGTGATTCGCATGGTCGCTGTACTGGGTAAGAACAGACACGCCGCGTGCCGCCAGCGCCGCCGCAATTTCACCCAGCTCGCCGGGACGCGACTGCCTGAGTTTTCTGATAACCGGCCTGCGCACCGCCTGCACGGTAAACCCGGCCTCCACCAGCACGCGGCGGGCTTTTTCCCCGTCCTCCACCAGGAAATGGGCATCGGTACCGAATACGCCGCCCCCCTCAAGCCCTACGCCGTTGCGCCCCAACAGCTGTCCAAAGCGCGCCAGCTCGCCGGGCCCGTCGCGGAAAATCACGTGAACGTCATACATTCGCGCGCCCTCCCGTTTCGGAACTGTACTCCCGCACCAGCTGCGCCACGCGAATACGGTAGAAAGAAAAAATCGACTCCCGCCCTTCGGCCTGTGCCGCCTGATGGAAAACGTTCTGCTTCCAGCGGCGGACGGCCTCTTCATCCCGCCACCAGGAAAGGGAAAGTATTTTGCCGTCGGTCGTCAGGCTCTGGAACCGTTCGATATCGATAAAGCCGTCGATGTCGGCCAGCAAAGGCTTAAGCTCTGCGGCAAGTTGGAGGTAGCGCGCCTGATGGGCAGGCGCGGCTTTGGCTTCGAAAAGGACTGCGATCATGATGGTCTCTCCGCTGTGATGTTGAGGAGAGAATGCAGGATGGAAAAGCACAATGCTTCGGTAAAGAGCGAAGCTTTAGCCCAGAACCGACCTCGGCTCCATAAACGCGCGGATCCCCCACTCGCCCATCTCGCGCCCCACGCCGGAGTGCTTAAACCCGCCAAACGGCGCTTTCGGTTCATGGGCCAGGGTGTTCACCAGCACGCGACCGGAAACAATCTGCTGCGCCACGCGGCGCGCGCGGTCCGCACCGCCCAGCACCACCGCGCTCAGGCCGTAGTCCGTGTCGTTGGCAATGGCAATCGCCTCCGCCTCGTCACGATAGGGAATTACGCACAGCACCGGGCCAAAAATCTCGTCGCGGGCAATCGTCATTTGGTTGTTCACGTCGGCAAACAGCGTCGGGCGCACAAACCAGCCGTCCTGCGTGCCTTCCGGCCGCCCCTCGCCGCCCGCCAGCAGGCGCGCCCCCTCTTCGACACCTTTGCGGATATAGCCCTGCACCCGCTGCCACTGCTTTGCGCTGACCATCGGGCCGACGTCCGTTGATTTATCGCGCGGGTCGCCGGAGTTCACCGTCGCCACGGCCTGCGCCAGCGCGGTTTCGATCTCCGCCTTACGCGAGTAAGGCACCAGAATACGCGTTCCGGCCACGCACGCCTGCCCGCTGTTCATAAACCCGGCCTGAATCACCAGCGGGATCGCCTGCGCCAGATCCACGTCATCCAGCAGGATCGTCGGCGATTTCCCGCCTAACTCCAGCGTCACGCGCTTAAAGCTTTCCGCCGCGTTGCGCAGGATCGCCTTGCCGGTATGCGTCGAACCGGTAAACGAGATTTTTGCCACGTCCGGATGGCGGCTGATTGTGTCACCGACCGTCTCACCCCGCCCGGTGACGATGTTTAACACGCCCGGCGGCAGAGCCGCATCGCGCAGCGCTTCGGTGACAATCTGCGTTTGCAGGGCGCTCATTTCGCTCGGCTTGATCACCGCCGTACAGCCCGCGGCCAGCGCGGCCGCCAGCTTACCGCAGATAAATCCTGCGTCGCTGTTCCACGGCGTAATCAGCCCGGCCACGCCAAGCGGCGTCATCTGCACCGTGGCTGCACCCGCGGGGGTGACGAATTCAAACGCCTCCAGCGCCTCAATCGCCTGAGCAATCACCTCCGCCGGATAGCTGGCCATCCACGCGGAGCGCGAGGCGGGCGCGCCGTACTCTTCGATGACCGCTTCCAGCAGATCGTCGTGACGAGCGGCCACGGCGGCGTGCATACGTTTTAGCGCGGCAATGCGCTCCTGCTTTGTCGTCTGCGACCACGCGGGGAACGCCGCTTTTGCCGCCGCAACGGCGCGCGCTGCGTCAACCTCATCCGCCAGGCGTACCTGCCCGATGACCTGCGCCGTCGCCGGGTTGTATAAATCAAACCGTTCGGTGCCGTGCGGGGTAACAAATTCGCCGTTAATAAAGATCTGTTCGATAGTGTGCATATAAACCTCCTCAGGCTGTGTGAGCACAGTCTGGCACGGCTTCTCCGTTGCGATAATCCACGCTATGCTGCAAGGGTTGTTTCGATTTTCAGGATAATCTATGCATCGTTCAGGTCTGACAGAGCTGGAAGTGGTTATGGCGGTGGTGCGGCGCGGCAGCTTTCGCGGCGCGGCGCAGGAGCTCGGCATGTCCGCCACGGCGGTCAGTAACGCCATCGCCGGGCTGGAGAGCCGCCTGGATACTCGCCTCTTTAACCGCACTACCCGCAGCGTGGCGCTCACCGACGCCGGACAGCGCTACGTGGCGCGCGTTGGCCCGGCGCTGCAGGAGATCCGCCTCGCCAGCGAGGAGATCCACAGCGACACCGGGGAACCCGCCGGCACGCTGCGTCTGAACGTGCCGAACCATATCGGCACCCTGTTTCTGGACCAGCTGCTGATCGACTTTATGATCCGCTATCCGAAGATGCGCGTGGAAACCGTCAGCGAAGCGCGCATGATTGACATCGTCGCGGAAGGCTACGACGCGGGGATCCGCCTTGAGGAGTCCGTGCCGCAGGACATGATCGCCGTGCCGCTGACCGGGGAGATCCGCCAGCTGGTGACCGCCACGCCGGACTATTTTGCCCGTCACGGTACTCCGCAGACGCCGGACGATCTGCTTTCACATCAGGGGATCGGCATGCGCATGGCCCACGGCGGGATCTACCGCTGGGAGCTGGCGCGTCGGGGGGAAACGTACGCCCTTGCCGTACCGCCGCGCTTTGCGACATCCGATCTTTTTGCCTCGATCCGCGCCGTAAAGGCGGGATTAGGGGTAGGATTTTTGCCGGAACTGTATATCCGGGAAGAGCTTGAGAATGGAGAGCTGGTGAGCGTTTTAAACGACTGGGCGCAGCCCTTTGCCGGGCTGCGCCTGTATTACCCCGGCCATCGCCACGTCCCGCCGGGACTGCGGGCGCTGGTGGCGATGATCCGCGAGCGCGGGATTATTCCAGGTTAGCCTTATTCAGTCCGTAAGCCGCGTCCAGCGAGCCGGGCGCCATGCGGGAGGTGATCCCAAGACGGTTCCAGGCGTTGATCGCCACGATGGCGAAGTTCAGCTCTGAAATCTCCACGTCCGAGAAGTGCTCCGCCACGCTGCGGTACAGCACGTCGCTCACTCCGTGAACGCCAATCTGGGTCAGCGCTTCGGTGAAGGCCAGCGCGGCTTTCTCGCGGGCGCTGAACAGCGGGGACTCGCGCCAGGCCGCCAGATGGTACAGGCGCAGCTCGCGTTCCCCGGCGATTTTGGCCTCTTTAGAGTGCATATCCAGACAGAATGTACAGCCGTTCAGCTGCGACACGCGAATGTCGATTAGGTGCTTCAGCGCCGGGTCGATGGAGGTTTTTGCCACCTCCATGCTCAGGGCAGACAGCGCGTTGGCGAGGGCAGGTGTAACTTTATGGTGGTTAACGCGAGTGCTCATTGTCTTTCCTCTTTTTGTGCGGCATGTGCCGTGCGATGAGGCAAATCTACGCCGTTCATGACATAGTAAAAAGATACAAAAAGCGTGAAATGAGGTAGGACATGAAGCCGGGCTATCACGACATTTATACCCGCTATCGCGACAACATCACGCGCGGCGTGCTGAAGCCGGGGGATAAGGTACCTGCCATCCGCGTGCTGGCGGAAGAGTTGAAGGTGGCGCGCAAAACCGTCGAAACGGCGTACGCCATTCTGACGGGTGAAGGGTATCTGGTGAGTCAGGGCGCGCGCGGCACGCGGGTCAACCCGGATTTACTGCTGCCGGATAACAATGCCCCTGCGGAACAGCCTACCGGCACGCTTCCGGCCTCGCTTATCAGCCAGCGCGAGCGGGCCGGTTTTCTGCGCCCCGGCATCCCCGCCCTCGACAGCTTCCCGTATAAAAAATGGCTGCTGCTGGCGGGCCAGGCGACGCGCGCCATGCGTCAGGAGGAGATGCTCAACCCGCCCGTCCTGGGCTGGTATCCGCTGCGCCAGGCCATCGCCAGCTATCTCAATATCTCGCGCGGCTTGTCCTGCACCGCCGAACAGGTGCTGATCACCAGCGGCTACAGCGGCAGCCTGCGGCTGATCCTCGACACCCTCGCCAGCCGCAGCGACAAGGTGGTGTTTGAAGATCCGGGCTACTTTATGGGCCAGCAGCTGCTGAAGCGGATCGTGCCGCGCCTGCACACGGTGCCGGTCGATCGCTGCGGCATTGATACGGACTACCTGCTTCGTCACCATCGTGACGCGCGTTTTGCCATCGTCACCCCCTCGCACCAGAGCCCGCTGGCGGTGACGCTCTCCCTGCCGCGCAAGCAGCAATTGCTCGACTGGGCCAGCCAGAACGAGGCGTGGATCATCGAAGACGATTACGACGGGGAGTTTCACTACACCCGCAAGGTGCTGCCGTCGCTGAAAAGCCTCGACCAGCACGACCGGGTGATCTTTATGGGCACCTTCAGTAAAACCATCATGCCGTCGCTGCGCATGGGTTACGTGGTGATGCCCGCCAGCACCGTCGGGGCCTTTACCGACTGCGCGGATATCACCACCAGCGGCCAGCCGGTGCTGACGCAGAAGATCCTCACCGCGTTTCTCAACGAAGGGCACTTTTTCCGCCATCTCAAAAAGATGCGCGCGCTGTACCAGACCCGCCGCGACTGGATGATTGCCGCCCTGCGCGAGGTGTATGGCGATCTGTTTTTCACCGAGCAAAACGACGGCGGGATGCATATCGTGGCGTTTCTGACCAAAGGAAGCCGTGACCGGGAAGTCGCGCGCTGCTGGCAGGAACAGCGGCTGCAGGTGAATGCGCTCTCGGAGTGGTATCGCGGGTCGGGCAAACGCTATGGGCTGGTAATGGGCTATAACAACGTGCGGACGTATCAGGAGGCGGTGGAGCTGCTGGAAAGGCCGAAGCGGCAGACGCTTGCGCTGTTGAGCTGAACATCGCCGGGTGGCGGCTGCGCCTTACCCGGCCACGGTTTAAATATCATTGCGGGATAACCCTACGTCCTTCAGATGCGCGTCGCTCATCTGACTCAGGATGCGGCGGGTGCGGTTGATGCGGTACCAGTTACCCAGCGTTTTTGCGATCCAGACAAACACAATAAACGGACGTTTTGAACGATTTTCGTAGAATTCCATGATGCTCTCCTCACTGTGCCAGTGGGGTTATCATCCTGGAAATCGACCTGCGCAATACAGATGCAAAAACAACTTTTGTTTAACATACAGATCCGCTAAAACGGTATCTGCATGCCGTTTTTTGCGGCAATCTGTACTGGTTTAATAATCTGTATGGTGAAAATAAAGGATACAGCATGACGCGCTATCAACACCTCGCCAACCTTCTGGCAGAACGCATTGAACAAGGGCTGTATCGCAGCGGCGAGCGTCTGCCGTCGGTGCGCGCCCTGAGCCAGGAGCACGGCGTGAGCATCAGCACCATACAGCAGGCCTACCAGATCCTCGAAAACCTTCAGCTGATCACCCCCCAGCCGCGCTCCGGCTATTTTGTCTCGAAACGCAAAGCCCAGCCGCCCGTCCCGGCGATGACGCGCCCGGTGCAGCGCCCGGTGGACGTCACCCAGTGGGATGAGGTGATGATGCTGCTGGACGCCCGCGCCGACAAAGAGATGATCTCCTTTGGCGGCGGCTCGCCGGACATTAACCAGCCGAGCCTGAAGCCCCTGTGGCGCGAGATGAGCCGCCTTGCACAGCATAACCCAAGCGAGATGCTGAGCTATGACGTGCTCGACGGCCGCCTTGAGCTGCGCGAGCAGATCGCCCGCCTGATGCTGGACGGCGGCTCTACCGTGGCAGCGAATGAGATTGTCATCACCAACGGCTGCCACGGCGCGCTGTCGATCGCCCTGCTGTCGGTGTGCAAACCGGGGGACATCGTGGCGGTGGAGTCGCCATCTTTTCACGGCACCATGCAGATGCTGCGCGGGTTTGACATCAAGGCGATTGAAATTCCCACCGACTCTGAAACCGGGATCAGCATCGAGGCGTTAGAGCTGGCAATGGAGCAGTGGCCGATCAAGGCGGTGATCCTGGTGCCCAACTGCAATAACCCGCTCGGGTTTATCATGCCGGAAGCGCGGAAAAAACAGGTTTTAGCCCTCGCCCAGCGGCACGATATCGTGATTGTGGAGGATGATATCTACGGTGAGCTGGCGGCGGAGTACCCGCGCCCGCGCACCATTCACTCGATGGACATTGATGGCCGCGTGATCCTTTGCAGCTCGTTTACCAAAACCGTGGCGCCGGGCCTTCGCGTCGGCTGGATTGTGCCGGGACGCTATTACGACCGGGTGATGCACATGAAATACGCCGCGGGCGGGTTTAACGTGCCGGGCACCCAGATGGCGGTGGCGGCGTTTATTCGCGACGGCCATTACCATCGCCACGTGCGCCGTATGCGCCAGATTTATCAGCAGAATATGGAAACCTACACCTGCTGGGTGCGGCAGTATTTTCCAGCGGAGATTTGCGTCACGCGCCCGCAGGGAAGCTTCCTGCTGTGGGTTGAGCTGCCGGAGAAGGTGGATATGGTGTGCGTCAGCAAGCAGCTGTGCCGCCTGAAGATCCAGGCGGCGGCCGGGTCGCTGTTTTCCGCCTCCGGGAAGTACCGCAACTGCCTGCGGATCAACGTGGCGCTGCCGCCGACGGATAAACATCGCGAGGCGTTGAAGAAGATGGGCGAGGCGATTGTGATTGCGATGGAGGAGTAGTACGTTTTTTAGCGCCGGTGGCGCTACGGAACAGAGTAGGCCGGGTAAGGCGAAGCCGCCACCCGGCAAAATCAACGACTCAGAACTTCCACGAAACGCTGCCCACAATGCTGCGTTCTGCACCGAAGTAGCAGTAAGAGAGCGAGTTACACGCCGCAACGTAGCTTTTGTCCGTCAGATTATTGACGTTCAGCTGCGCACTCACGCCCGTAAGCCCCACTTTCGACAGGTCATACCCCACGACCATATCCACCAGCGTGTACGATGGAAGCGTATGGGTGTTCTGGCGATCGCTGGCGATCCCGTTGACATAGCGCATGCCGGAGCCGACGGTCAGGCCGTCCAGCGGGCCGGTTTTGACGTCGTAGCTCAGCCAGGCGCTGGCCATGTTACGCGGGGCATAGACGGCGCGCTTGCCCTCCTCTTCCGGGCTGCTCTTCTTATAGCGAATATCCGTGTAGGTATACGCCGCCTGCATGCGCAGGCTGTCGGTCAGCTGACCAATCGCCTCCAGCTCAACGCCTTTGGATTCGATTTCACCGATGGAACGGTACGGATCGGTCGGCTCCTCTTTGGTGGCAATGTTCTTCTGGTTGATGCGGAACACCGAGGCGCTGAACTGGCTGTTCATCCCTTCTGGCTCATACTTCACGCCCGCTTCCCACTGCTTGCCCTTCATCGGATCCAGGATATTGCCCTGCTCGTCGGCAAAGCTGGTCGGCGTAAAGGCGGTGGAGTAGCTGACGTACGGCGCAACGCCGTTATCAAACAGATACAGCAGCGCCGCGCGGCTGCTGAAGTTGTTTTTATCCAGATCGCTGCGGGTGTGGTTAAAGTTGTCGACGTTCGACACGCTCACCTGGTCGTAACGCCCGCCGAGCGTCAGGCGCCAGCGGTCAATGGACATCTGATCCTGTAGGTAGTAACCGGTCTGGCGAAGCTTATGCTTTTCCCTGCTGTACTGGGTGATGTAGTCCGGCTTCGCACCGTAAACCGGGTGGAAGGCGTCAATCGGCGGGAAGCCGCCATAGTAGCCGGTCACGTTGTTGGTGCGGTCCTGATAGTCCATGCCGATCAGCACGCGGTGGTTCACCGCCCCGGTGTCGAAGCTGCCGTCGACCTGGTTATCCAGGGTGATGGCGTTCATCTTCTCGTCAGAGCCGGAATAGCCGCGGTTCAGCTCGGTGTCATTCAGCCAGCCTGCGGCATACACCTGGTTCAGCTCCACTTTGGTGTGCAGGTAGCGCAGCTTCTGGCGCACGGACCAGCCGCTGTCAAACAGGTGCTCAAGGTTATAGCCGACCATGTTTTCCCGACGATCGTACTTGTCGTAATCGTCTTCACCTTCAAAGAACGTGTTGGAGATTTTCTTCCCGCTGTGCGGCACAACCGTGCCCTCATACGGCAGGCCGGAGTGGCTGCCGCCTTCCGGATCGCGGTGCAGGTAGGCCATCAGATCCAGACGGGTGTTATCGGTGATACGCCAGGTCAGGCTCGGCATCAGGGCGTAACGCTCTTCCTTCAGCGGATCGAACTGGGAATCGGCATAGCGGGTCATCCCGCTGAGGCGCACCGCCACGCGGTCATTATCATCAACCGGGCCAGTGACGTCGAACATCGCCCCACGCTGGCTATTGTTCCCGGCGAAGAGCTTGATCTCCCCGCCCGGATCGAACGACGGCTTACGGGAGGTAAGCGCCACAATCCCGCCCGGCGATGAACGACCATAGAGCACGGAGGCCGGACCGCGCACGACTTCGATACTGTCCAGGAACCACGGATCAACCACCAGCGAGCTGTGGGAGTTGGTGTCGCCCATCATCTTCAGGCCGTCCAGGTAGACGTTGTCCAGGCTGCCGTCAGAGAAGCCGCGCAGCACCATGTAGTCAAAGCGGTTAGACGCCCCAATCTGGTTGCTGTAGACCCCCGGCGTGTAGCTCACGGCCTGACGCACGCTGGTTGCGCCCTGCTCTTCGAACTGCTCGCGCGTGACGATAGAGACCGACTGCGGAGTTTCAATATCCGGCGTTTCAAGCTTGGTGGCCGCAGACTGCATCTGCGAGGTCACCACCACGGTGTCAGTTTTTTGCGCATCCTGCGCCAGCAAAGGAAAAGCGACGCTACCGGTAACCCATCCCACCAGCAGTGCCAGACGCGATTTAACAAACATAACCCTCTCCAGAGATATTTCTTATTGTTAATAAGAATTATTACCTTTTTGAGAGTGCAAACGGCTATGCGCGCCGCCAGGTTACGTATGCGCGATGCTAAACCGCACGGGATGCGTTCGCGCGATGGGCGAAATTACGTTAGCGGAGTTTGCGCACGTCGCCCGGAGAAATCCCGTAATGACGACGAAACGCGGTGGCGAAATTGGTGGCATGCTGATACCCGCACATCCAGGCCGCCTGCTGCACGCTGTGGCCTTCCAGCAGATAGCGGCGCGCCAGCGCAAGGCGACAGTCGCGGAGGTAATCGAAGAGCGTGCAGCCGTAGCGCTGACGGAACTTGCTGCGCAGGCTGCTTGGGCTCATTGCGGCAAGGGCTGCCAGCTGCGCGAGAGTATGATCCCGCTCAGGAGACTGTTCCAGCAGGCTCCGCACGCGTTCAAGACGCGCATGCTCAGGGCGGCTTAGGCAAGGCTGCTGGCGCTGGCTGAGGCCGTGGCCGAGCAGCTGATACATCAGCCCCTCCAGCACCAGCTTGCGTGAGAGCACGCGTCCCCTCTGCCGCTGCGCATGCAGAATACCTGACATCACAAACTCGGGAACCTGCCAGACAAACGCGGGTGCATTCAGGCTTTGCCATTCCAGAAGCAATGAGTCAAGCAGGGCTTCACGTCCGGCATCGTGGGGATACACGCCAAACGAGAGCGTTTTCAGCGTGCTGTCGGCATCGTGACGCGCGCTCATTACCTGATCTTCACTCAGACGAGAGCTGAACGCCATGCCCGGGTGGACGGGATAATCGATACCATTGAGCGTGAGCGTCACGCACCCTTCCAGCACCACCAGCATATAGAGCGGGCTGCTGTGGCGAGAGGTGGTTTCATAGGGCTGTAATACACGTACGTCGGAATGGGTCAGCGAAATGCCGGACGAGAGCATCATCTCTTCAACATTCCCCTGCAACACGGGGCTGCCGCTGGCCTGCGCCTCTTTTAACTGGGGGAAACGGTAGTCGATGCCGTAGCGCTCGCCGAATACCTGAAAATCTTCAACAAAAAATATGCGTTTCGCTGATCTATTTTCACTCTGGAGCATCATTCGGGGCCTGCATCGGGGAAAGGGCAGGCAAAACAGTACCATCCCTTTGCAATGGCAGCAATCACCGGGCGCAGACATTATTACGCTCCGGACGAAGCCGGAGCGAAGTCATATATTTCCTTGCGAGAAATATATTTATGCTTCCTGCCACTCAGCAAAAACCTCTTTATGGTTTTTGGTCAGGACAACTTTATTATCTTCGACCTTATCGACCCAGCCGAGAGGAATAAAGTGGTGTTTGCCGCCCGATTCCGGATCGCTCTTCGCAAGCTTGATACGCTCACCATCAAGATGGTCCACAACCCCGACGTGCGTTCCGCAGCTGGCGACAACCTGAGTGTGATCCTTAATTGCGCTTTTATCTACCATAATTATTCTCCTGTTTCGGTTATTTGCCTGTTGCACGAAATTAACTGTAGCGCATAAATTCAGGCTTAAAAGGCTTATTAGCATTTTGAAACATCATTGACAGAATCGAATATTATGTCTATTTAGCGCCGAAAGGAAAAAATAAGAATGAGATGAATTATTACCGACTGATTATTTGCCGTTCATAATTAAATTATCGCAACCAACGAGGAGGTATTTATGACGATTCGCAACAATCGGGCAGAAATTTCACTGGCTCTTGGTGAGGCGGTTTTAGACATCGTGCAAAAAGGCCATGAAGTATCGCGAGAAAATCTCGCCCAGGCGATGAAAATCAAAGCGGAGAAAGAGCGCGACGACGAGCGGCTTTTGAACTACTGGAAGGCGTGTAATATGCTGGTTTGAACGTAGCGGCGTTTAGGCTGACTAAACGCCGCCTCCTGTTACTCGTCGAAGTACCAGTACCCCTGGTTAATCAGCCCGGTGAGTTCGTCCACAAACGCCGGGTTTTTCAGCGCGTCGCCCAGCTCGGCCTGGCCGAGTTCGGTGTAGCGGCACAGCGCATCCGCGCCCTTCGCGTCTACCGTCTCCAGCTGTTCGCTGTTGATGAAGAAGCTGCCGTTAACGTTCAGCACGCGCAGGCCGCTCAGGCGCGACAGCGTTTCGCCGCCCTGCAGCGCGTCCAGCACCTCGTCTGCCGAATACGGCGGCTCGGCGGCGGCGATATCCAGCTCGTGGCGCGGCGTGGAGACGAAGCTGCCAAACCATTTCGTGAAATCGTCCGGCTTGCTAATCATGTCGATCATCATCTGACGGATACGATCGAGCTCGTACTGCTCCACGCGGCCCGGGTGTTCACGGCAGGTCAGATCCGGATCGCTGTAGTGTTCGCCGCCCAGATCGTTTTCCAGCGCGTAGTCGGCAAAGCTGCTGATCAGATCGCGGCCGTTCGGCCCGCGGAAGCCGACGGAGTAGTTGAGCGCGGTTTCATGGGTGAAGCCGTCATGCGGGAATCCAGGCGGAATATAGAGGATATCGCCCGGCTCAAGATCTTCGTCGATGATCGGCTCAAACGGATCCACGTGCAGCAGCGCCGGATGCGGGCAGAACTGACGCATCGGCAGCTTGTCGCCCACGCGCCAGCGGCGGCTGCCCATCCCCTGAATGATAAACACGTCGTACTGATCGATATGCGGACCCACGCCGCCGCCCGGCACGGAGAAGGAGATCATCAGATCGTCCAGACGCCAGTCCGGCAGGACGCGGAACGGACGCACCAGCTCCGCGGCGGGCATATGCCAGTGGTTCACCGCCTGCGCCAGCAGCGACCAGCCGGTTTCACCGAGGTTATCGAAATGCTCAAACGGACCATTGCTGGCCTGCCATTTGCCGTTAGCGTGGCTCACCAGACGGCTATCGACTTCCGGCTCCATCGCCAGGCCTGCCAGCTCGTCCGGGGTAATCGGGTCGACAAAATTCGGGAAGGCATTTTTCAGCACTACGGGTTGTTTTTGCCAGTATTTCTCAAGAAATTCCGGCCAGTTCAGGTTCAGTTGATACGCCATGAGTAGCACCAGTGAGAGGGGAAACAGGCGCGATTATAGGTAAGAAAGCAGAGGGGGAACTTGTCATGGGTCAAACGAGGGCGTGTAGGTCGGGTAAGGCGAAGCCACCACCCGACCTACACGCCGCGAAAACTTAATCCAGGTTCAGCTCGTCATAATGGGTAATCAGTTTACCCACGATGCCGTAGTCCAGCGCTTCTGCCGGAGACATCCAGTAGTTGCGGTCGGTGTCTTTTTTCACTTTCTCCAGCGGCTGGCCGGTGGCGTCGGCGATCAGCTTGTTCACGCGATCCAGCATGCGGATGATCTCGCGCGCTTCGATCTCAATATCCGTCGCCTGACCGCGCACGCCGCCCAGCGGCTGGTGGATCATAAAGCGGGTATTTGGCAGCGAGTAGCGGTGCTCTTTTTTCGCTGCCAGGAAGATGGTGATCCCCGCGCTCGCCACCCAGCCGGTGCCGATGACGTGCACTTCCGGACGGATGAACTTGATGAAGTCGTGAATGGTGTCACCCGCTTCCACGTGGCCGCCCTGGCTGTTGATGTACAGCTTGATCGGATCGTTGCTGACGCTTTGCAGCAGGATCATCTGGGTAATGACCTTCTGCGCCAGCTCCTGGTTGATCTCGCCGGAGATGACAATCGAACGGGACTCCAGCAGTTTTTGCTGCAGAGCGCCCGCGCCGCTTGCCCCTTCCGCTTTGTCCTTGTCGCTCTCTTTCAGTGTGTAGTGCATTGTTGTTTCCTCAGCTTGTCGCGCTCAAAACCAGAGTGTAGCCTGTTTTATCGGTGAAAGTCCTCACAGACAAATAACGAGGGATCTTATGAATATTGCACATGTCGCACTCTGGACCCGCAGCCTTGAAGCTCAGGTTCAGTTCTGGGAAACGGTGTTTAATGGCCGCAGTAACGAACGCTATGTCAGCAAAAACCGTCCGGGATTTGAATCCCATTTTATTACCCTGGATGACGGGCCGACCCTCGAGCTGATGACGCTGCCGGACCTGCCCGACGCCCCGTCGCACCCGGAGTTTATCGGCTGGGCGCATATCGCCATTAACGTCGGCAGCAAGGCAAAAGTGGACAGCATGGCCGAGCGGGCGCAGGCCAACGGCACGCTGCTCAGCGCCCCGCGCATGACCGGGGACGGCTTCTATGAAGCGGTGATCGCGGACCCGGACGGCAACCGCATCGAGCTTGTCGGTGCATAAAAACAGCGTTTCATTCCTTCACCGCCCCCGCCCCGGCTCGCTATACTTCATATGGTTATCATATTGTTAAATGATAATGATATTTAATGTGTTAAGATGAAAGTCAGCATAAACAGTCTCTTACGCCACCGTTGGGACTGTTTGCATCCTCGACATTTAAATCAGCACCGGGGCGGTGAATGGAACACATTGTGTATGTGGTTGATGACGATGACGTGGTCAGGCAGTCCGTAATCGGGCTGCTGGAATCGGCAGACTTAAACGCTATCGGCTTTTCATCGGCAGAAGCGTTTCTGCAATACCGCTTTGAGGACCTGCCGTCGTGCGTGATCCTCGATATGCAAATGCCCGCCATTTCAGGTTTTGACGTGGCGGACGCCCTCAAGGACAGCGGGCGAGAGATCCCGATTATTTTCCTCACCGGCCACGGCACTATCCCGATGTCGGTGCGCGCCATCAAAGGCGGCGCGTACGAATTTCTCACTAAGCCCGTCGAATCAAACGCGCTGATCGACGCCATTGAGTCCGCGTTACAGCTGGCGGAAAACAATGCCGAGCGCAATAAAGAGCGCTACGCCCTGAAGCAGCGCCATCTCTCCCTCACGCCGCGCGAACACGAGGTGCTCACGCTGGCGATAAGCGGCATGCTGAACAAGCAAATTGCCGCCGAACTGGGCGTCAGCGAGATCACGGTGAAGGTGCACCGTCGCCGCGTGATGGAGAAAATGCAGGTGCGCTCGGTTGCCGAGCTGGTCAGGGCCGTTGAGCGCCTGACCAAAAGCCAGCCCGCGGAGTAACCTTTACCCTTCCTGCGCCGCCAGCGGCAGCGCAAACGCGAACACCGTGCCGTAAGGCTCCCGGCGGCGCGCGCTCAGCTTCCCGCAGTGGCGCTCGATGATGCTGGCGCTGATGGTTAGCCCCATCCCCATTCCCTGCGGCTTGGTGGAGTAGAACGAGTCAAAAATCTGCTCCAGCCGCCCGGGCTCAATGCCGCTCCCGGTATCGGCGATCTCAACGAGCACTTTTCCGTCCGCGTTGCCGGTGCTGAGGGTGATGGTACAGGCGCGATCCTTCACCTCGGCCATCGCCTCCACCGCATTCATCACCAGGTTGAGCAGCACCTGCTGGATCTGCACGCTATCGCCAGTGATAAAGCTGTCCTGCGCCTTCAACAGGTAATCAACGCTAATGTGTCTCTGCTCCAGCTCGCTGCGCGAAAGCGTGATGATATGGTGGATCAGATAGTGCAGATCGATGCGCGCGAAGGTGGGCTCCTGCTTGCGCGTCAGGGACTGAATGCTGCGAATGATCTCCCCCGCCCGCGCGCCTTCCGCGGCGATCTCCTCCAGCCCTTCCCGCACTTTATCCAGCCGGGCGGGTTCGCGGTTAAGCCAGCGCAGGCTTGCCCCAGCGTTAGAAACGATGGACATCAGCGGCTGGTTGATCTCGTGGGCGATAGAGGAGGTTAACTGTCCGACGGTGGTGGCCCGCGACACCCGCGCCAGTTCCGCCTGCGCCACCCGCATGGCATCCTCCGCGGCGCGCTGGCTGGTGATATCGGTAATGATGCCGTAGTACTCGTTCACCTCGCTGCCCACGCCCACCGGATCGCCAATCCCGAGGATATAGCGCGTTGAGCCGTCGGTACGCTTAACCCGAAACTCCGCGCGCATCGAGAGCCCTTCCCGCACGCTCTGGGTGACGATGGCGCTGATGCGGGCGTAATCGTCCTCATGAACGAAGGTCAAAAACTCCGCCATGGAGATCGTCTTTTGCTGCTCGGGCAGGCCGAGGATGCGGGCGTACTCCTCCGAGACAAACATCAGATCCTGCTCCAGCTCCCAGCGCCAGCTGCCGGTGTGGCTGATCTGCTCGCCCAGCATCAGCGAGGTCTGGCTGGCGCGCAGCTCTTTTTCCACCCGGCGGCGCTGGATGTTCTCCGCCAGCAGCTCGGCGTACAGCCGCGCCGTCTCCAGGGATACCGCGGCCTGCGCCCCCAGCAGGCTCACCACCCGCGAATGCTCGGCAGTGAAAACCTCCGGCATCAGGCGGTTTTCCAGGTAAAGCACCCCCACCAGCCGCGCCTGTTTGAACATCGGGACGCACATGACCGCCGCCCCCGAGGTCACCAGATAAGGGTCCTGACTGAAGGGGTGAAACTCTTCCGGCCTGCCGGTGCGGATCTCCTGCCCGGTGCGGATCACCGCCGCGAGCACCGACAGGGGCATGTCGGTCGCCGTCGGCACGTCTTTCAGGATCCGCACCCGCACGCCTTCGGTGCTGGTCCAGGCGCTGGCCTCGATCTCCGGGATGAGGCTATCGCTCACGCGAAGCAGCAGGCCGCGCTGCGCCCCGGCGCGTTCGAGCAGGCTGGTCATCAGGTTTTCGATCAAGCGCTCGAGATTGATCTCTTCCGACAGCGCGCGGGAGGCTTTGATGACGCTTTGCAGATCGCGGATCGTCTCGTTCTGGGCGAACGCCACCGTGTCATAGGCGCTGGCCTGCCCGGAGGCCAGCAGGTGCGGGAAATCCTGCTCCAGCTGGCGCACCTTGGCCTGCGCGCCCGCCCGCCCCCAGGCGGCAATTGCGCCGCGGAAGTGCGCGTCCGAGGCGGTCGGGTAGCCGCAGGCCAGCGCGAAGCGCCCAGCCAGCTCGTGGGCCAGGGCGTTAATGGGGTTAAAGCCGCCCTCGCGGGAGAGCCGGACCGCCTTCTCATACTGCTCAAGCGCGATGCTGTTCATCCCGTCCAGACGCACGATTTCGGCGTAGATCAGCGCCTCTTTATCCGCGAACGTGCCGGGATTGATGCGCGCCCAGAGGGCGATTTTGTCGTAGTGGGCGTGAATGCTGCGGCGATGATTCGCCGAGAAGGTCTCCGGCGTCAGCTGACGGGAAAGCGCCAGCGCGCTGTAAAGATGGTAATCCAGCAGATGGATGTGGCCCGGCGCAGACCACGCGTACCACCCCGCCGTCTCGAGATCCGCCTGCGCGTCGGCATATTCGCCGCAGGTAAAGTGCGCCATGCCGCGGTAGAGCCAGTACCAGAACAGCATGGTGGAGGTCTGCTCCGGCGCCTGCTCCGGCGACGCGGGCAGCAGCGCCTCGGGCAGCGCCTGCGACGCGGTCCAGGTGCCGATGACCGGCGTGCGCAAAAACGCAACAAAGGTGCGCTGGATCGTCAAAATGGTTTCCACGTCCTGGAAGTGGGTTTTTCGCACAAACGCCAGGCCGCGATCGATGCTGGTCAGCACCCCGTCCAGGTGATCGCCCCGCGAGAGGAAGTTGATCACCTGGTGGCAGGCCGCAAAGCAGGCCATCGTCATATCCCCGTGGGTCACAGCCGAGGTAAAGCAGGCCTTCGCGCACTCGATGGTAAACGACAAAGGCTGGGTCCAGACGCTGAGCTGGTCGAGCGGCAGCAGGGTTTTGGCTTCGAACGCGTCGTAGCCGTGGCGACTCACCAGCTCGCGGGCCAGCGTGCCGTACTGGAACCCGAGGCGGTACTCGGCGTAGCGGTGGCCCATCAGCACGCCAAACCAGGCCATCGCCGTGGTGGAGGCGCCGGTAATGCCGTGGTCGAGGGTCAGGTGCATCATGCGGCAGAGCAGTAAAAAGTGCAGGCGCGGGCAGATGAAGCTGGCACAAATGCTGGCGCTGTAGAGCAGGTTCATCACCGCTTCGGTTTCCGGGTTATCCATCCGCGAGAGCGGGGCAAACAGGTTTTGCGGCGCATCATTCGCGCGGTTGCAGAAGCGTTCCCAGGCCTCGTCGCAGTCGGCGTCTTCCGGATGGCGGCCGATCTGAATACCAAAAATTCCCAGCCAGCAGAGCGCCGCCTCCAGCGCCAGACGGCTGTCCGACTGGCGAATGTAGACTTCCACCAGCAGGTTGGCCGCCAGCGCTTTTTCGGTCAGCCCGCCGGGGCAGCCAAGGATGGCATCGCACAGCTCGCGGGTCCGCTCCAGATGGCCGAGCGCAAACTCGCAGCCCGCCTCTTCGATATCGAGCATAAAGTCCGACACCGTCCCGGCGTTGCCCAGCGCTCGGGCGGTCTGGATATAGCTCAGCGCCGAAAGATAATCCCCCGAACGCTTCGCGCGTCGCGCGGCCAGCAGGCTCAGCTCGCGGAACATCTGGCGCTGCGGGGCGGGCTGGACGCTGTCCAGCGCGGCCGTGACGTGGTGAACGGCGCGGAACAGCAGCTCGTTCCCCGCCGCCTGGCGCGCGGCATCGGCCAGCAGGCCGGCGGTCGTCAGGTGAATATGGCTTTTCTCATGCCGGTCCAGCAGCGCAAAGGCCGCCTCCTGCACCCGGTCGTGGGTGAAGGAATACGCCTTTTCCGTCAGCACGATGAGCTGGGCCATCACCGCCGGATGCAGCGCGTAGCGCATCTCCGCCATCGATATACCAACCACGCGGCAGATCATCTCCATTTCACCCGTGCCGCCGAGACAGGCAAGGTTGCCCAGCAGGCGGCGCGTCTCGTCGGGCAGCTCTTCAAGCTGCTCCAGCACCAGAGTCACGACGTTTTCGGTGTAATGCCGGGCGCGGATCGCCTGAAGATCGTAGCGCCACTTGTCCTGATATTTGTTGTGTACCACCAGCCCGTCATCGACGATGCGGCGGAAAAACTCGTGTACAAAGAGCGGGTTGCCCCCGGTCTTTTCATGGATCAGCGTGGCGAGATCGGTCGTCGCCGTGCTGCGGGTGCGAAATACCGTCCCCAGCCAGCGCGCCACCGCTTTCACGGAAAGCGCCTGCGGGACAATTGCGCTCGCGTGCTGCGCCGCCTCCGGCAGGCTCGCCAGCAGCTGTTGCAGTGCGGGTTCGGACAAGGCATCGATATCGCGGTGAGCGACCACCACCAGCAGCGGGATCGCGCCGCAGTTCACCAGCAGGTAGTTGAGCGTTTGCAGGCTGGCGGCGTCGCTCCACTGGAGATCGTCGAGCACCAGCACCAGCGGGCAGCCCTGCGAGGCAAAGGTTTTCACCAGCGCCAGCACCATATGGCTGAAGCGCGCCCGGGCATCAATGGAAAACGTATCCGCCGAGAAGCGCGGCTTGCTCTCGAGCAGCAGGCCCAGCTCGGGCACCAGGCTGACGGCCAGCGCCTCGTACCCCTCCAGGGCGCGAGACAGGCGGATTTTCCACTTCGCCACCTCGTCTGCCGGCAGCCCCAGCAGGTGCAGCGTCAGGGTGCGGAACGCGGAGCTTAATGCGCCGTAGGGCAGCGACGGCGAAAACTGGTCGACTTTGCCCACCGCCAGCAGCACCGTCCGCTGCTGTAGCGTTTTGAGCGCCGTCGCGATAATTGAGGATTTGCCGATCCCTGACGGCCCGGCGATCGTTACCAGCTCCGGCACCCGGTTCTGCCCCACCCGCTCAAACGCGGCAATGACGTCATTCGCCTGCGGATGCGTCGCGAACAGGGAGTCCGCCAGATGGATCGCGGGAGTGCGGTCCTGCTGGCCGGGCGTAAAGGCGACGATCTCGCCCTCGCAGGTCAGCGTCGCCTGGCAGCGGCGGAGGTCGGCAATCAGCCCGTCGACCGTCTGGTAGCGGTTATCGGGGTGCTTTTCCAGCAGCTTGAGGATGATGGTCGACAGCATCCCCGGCACGTCCGGGCGAATCTCGTCCGGGGCCAGCGGCTCCGAGGCAATATGGTAGTGCGCCCAGTTGGTTTGATCGTCCTCTCCCAGCTCAAACGGCAGGCGTCCGGTCAGGAGTTCATACAGCACCATGCCGAGGCTGTAGAGATCGCTGCGGCCGTCAACGGGACGCCGGGTGCGGGTGGTGTGCTCCGGCGACATATACGCGGGCGTACCGCCTGAAACGGCAAGCCGGGTCTGAGAGAAAGCATCGGAGAGCGTGCAGGAGAGGCCAAAGCTGCCCAGACGGCAGGTGCCATCGTGATGAATAAAAATGCTGCCGGGCTTGATATCGCCGTGGATTAGGTTTTGCAGATGCATCTGGCGCAGGGGCGCGCAGATCTGGATCGCCAGCTCGATAAAGCGCGCGATCCCCGAGATCGCCCTGCCCGCGCGCCGCGCCAGCAGCTCAAAGGCAAACGGGGCGTACACCAGCGCGAAGCGTCCCCGGTACTGGGTGGACGCGACGGCGCGAATGGCCCAGCTGTCCTGCATCACGTCACGCAGCGCAAACTCGTTTTTCAGCAGCCGGGTGGCCCGCTCTTCCTCTTCGTCGCTGACCGCGGTGGCAATGATGAACGAGCCGCCTGAATGAGGATGTCGCGCATGCATCCAGGCGATACCGCCCTCCTGCGCCAGCACGGTAAACATCACATCCTCTTTAAGGACAAAAACCCGCCCCTGGTGAAGATTTCCCTGGGCGGGCCAGAATGCAGGCTGCTCGTGTTCGTTCATCCGCGATCCTTATTGTCGGCGGGCCAGCTCCCGCTGTATATGATCCAGCAGAATATCGATGTTAATGGGCTTACGCAAAAAAGCAGCGGCGCCCAGATTAAGAGCGTACCGCTGCATATTTTCATCAGCATGACCGGAGATAAAGAGCACGGGCGGAGGCGGTACGGCCAGCAGCCGCAGCTTGTCAAACAGCTCCAGGCCGCTCATGCCCCGGAGCTTGATATCGGTGATCACCAGCGCCGCGCCGGACAGGGCAAGCGGATGGCTGAGAAACACCTCTGCCGAATCAAAGGTGTCGGTTGAATAGCCTTCCGACTCCAGGAGATTACTCAACCCGCTGCGGACGGAACGTTCGTCATCAATGATGGCAATGCGCCACGGCAGCGTCATGCTGTTTTTCCTCTAACCAGTCATTTAACGTCGCGAGGGTCCTTCGCGGGCGCAGGGGGCGCCGTGCCGCTGATTTTCGGTACGCATTCGTGACGAAACCAGGCGAGGGTAAACGGTTCGCGACTCAGTAAACGCCGTCCCACCGGGATGAGCTGTTCACCCACCAGCATGCCAAACAGGCCAAGCAGGGCGACAACCGGCGGTGCCGGGGAATGAACGTCGAGCAGGGCGTAAATTACCCCAGCAACCACGCCGCACACCAGCGAAATTATCCATGCTCTCATGACGTCGCTCCCGTCTGCGATTTCACCTGCGGAACCGTTATCTGAGGAGGCGGCGCGCCGTCGCGGGATAACAGATGGCGCGTCGCCTGTTCACCCGCCAGCATCCCCAGCAGGCCAATCAGCGCCAGCGCGGGCGGCGCGGGGGAGCGCACCTTCAGCACGGCATACATCAGGCCAATCAACACGCCTGCGGCAAGGGATATCAGCCCAGTACTCATTGTGAACTCCAGAGAAAGAGGCAGCGGCGAGCCGGATGAGGGACCAGCCCGCCGACGGGACTTAGCGAGCCGGGACCGGCGCTAAGGTGCGGTGCTCGCTCTTCTGGCGAGACGGTGCTTTGTGCACCATGGTGTAGGCGTAATCCACGCCCATGCCGTACGCGCCGGAGTGTTCGCGCACGATATCCATCACCGCGGTGTAGGTCTCTTTACGCGCCCAGTCGCGCTGCCACTCCAGCATCACCTGCTGCCAGGTCACCGGGATCACGCCTGCCTGGATCATGCGCTGCATCGCGAAGTCGTGGGCTTCCTTGGAGGTGCCGCCGGACGCGTCCGCCACCATATAAATTTCGTAGTCGCCTTCCAGCATCGCGCACAGGGCAAAGCTGTTGTTGCACACTTCGGTCCACAGGCCGGCAACCACCACCTTCTTCTTGCCGTTAGCCTTCAGCGCGTCGCGCACCTTCTGGTCGTCCCAGGAGTTCATGGAGGTACGCTCCAGAATGTCCTGACCCGGGAAGACGTCCAGCAGCTCCGGATAGGTGTTACCGGAGAAGCTTTCGGTCTCAACGGTGGTGATGATGGTCGGGATGTTGAACACTTTGGCCGCTTTCGCCAGCGCCACGGTGTTGTTTTTCAGCACCTGGCGGTCAATTGACTGCACGCCAAACGCCATCTGTGGCTGGTGATCGATAAAGATGATCTGACAGTTCGCAGGGGTTAACACTTCGAGCTTTGAAGAGGTCATAGCATTTTCCAGTGGTTAAGGGTAGAAATCGCCGCGAGCGACGCGGCGATAAAGTCACCCTCATCCTGCGGATTTCCGTCGCCGCGCGTAATTATCTCTTCGTATAGTTAACCTTAGGTATAGTTATACTTTGGTATACCTATCCTATTGTATAACTGGATCTTTGCCGAAACCGGTTCCCATAATCCTGACCATTCCCCCTCTCAGTCAGGAGCAGTTATGGTTACCCTCGGTAAAGCCGATCTTATTCTGGTTAACGGCCAGTTTCACACCGTCGATCGCGAGAACCCTGTCGCGGAAGCCGTTGCCGTGCGCGACGGAAAATTTCTGGAAGTGGGTACCGTCGCCGGGGTGATGCAACACCACGGCGACGGCACCAAAGTGGTCGACTTAAAAGGCCACACCGCCATCCCCGGCCTGAACGACTCGCACCTGCACCTGATCCGCGGCGGGCTGAACTACAACCTCGAGCTGCGCTGGGAAGGCGTGCCGTCGCTGGCCGACGCCCTGCGGATGCTGAAAGAGCAGGCCCTGCGCACGCCGTCGCCACAGTGGGTTCGCGTGGTGGGCGGCTGGAGCGAGTTCCAGTTTGCCGAGCGCCGCATGCCGACGCTGGACGAAATTAACGACGCCGCGCCGGACACCCCGGTCTTCATCCTGCACCTGTACGACCGCGCCCTGCTCAACCGCGCCGCGCTGAAGGTGGTCGGCTACACCAAAGACACGCCAAATCCGCCGGGCGGGGAGATCCAGCGCGACGCCAACGGCAACCCGACCGGGATGCTGATTGCCCGTCCGAACGCCATGATCCTCTACGCCACGCTGGCAAAAGGCCCGAAGCTGCCGCTGGAGCAGCAGGTCAACTCCACGCGCCAGTTCATGCGCGAGCTGAACCGTCTGGGACTGACCAGCGCCATCGACGCGGGCGGCGGCTTCCAGAACTACCCGGAAGATTACGAGGTGATCGCCGAGCTGCACGCGAAAAAGCAGATGACCATCCGCATCGCCTACAACCTCTTTACCCAGCGTCCGGGCCACGAGCTGGAAGATTTTGAAAAATGGACCGACATGCTCACGCCGGGACAGGGCAGCGATTTCTTCCGCCACAACGGCGCGGGCGAGATGCTGGTCTTCTCCGCCGCCGACTTCGAAGATTTCCTCGAGCCGCGCCCGGACCTCGCGCCGGGCATGGAGGACGAGCTGGAGCGCGTGGTGCGCCATCTGGTGGAGCACCGCTGGCCGTTCCGCCTGCACGCCACCTATAACGAGTCCATCAGCCGCATGCTGGACGTGTTCGAGAAGGTGAACCGCGACATTCCGTTCAACGGCCTGCACTGGTTCTTCGACCACGCCGAAACCGTGTCGCAGGCCAACATCGACCGCATCAAAGAACTGGGCGGCGGCATTGCCGTGCAGCACCGCATGGCCTTCCAGGGCGAGTACTTTGCCGAGCGCTACGGCATCGAAGCCACCCGCCACACGCCGCCGGTGGCGAAAATGCTCGAGACCGGCGTGCCGGTGGGCTTAGGCACCGACGCCACCCGTGTGGCGAGCTACAACCCGTGGACCGCGCTCTACTGGCTGGTCTCCGGCCGCACCGTCGGCGGGATGCAGATGTACGATCATAGCGCCCGTCTGGATCGCGATACCGCCCTGATGCTCTGGACCCAGGGCAGCGCGTGGTTCTCCAGCGAGCAGAACCAGAAGGGGCAGATCAAGGTCGGCCAGCTCGCCGATCTGGCGGTACTGAGCAAAGACTACTTCCGCGTGCCGGAAGAGGAGATCAAGGGGATCGAGTCCGTCCTGACGGTGGTGAACGGCGACATCGTCTACGCCGCGGGCAGCTTTGGCCCGCTCGCCCCGCCGGCCATCCCGGTTCTGCCCGAGTGGTCCCCGGTGGTGAAGGTGCCCGGCCACTACCGCAGCGCGCCGCCGCAGGCCGCACGCGTGGGTATGAGCGTGGCTCACCACTGTAGCGGCCCGTGCGGGGTTCACAGCCACCAGCATGATTTCGCCCGCACGTCAGCGATGCCGGTGTCCGACGATAACGCTTTCTGGGGGGCGCTGGGATGCAGCTGCTTTGCATTCTGATGAAAAACACCACTATGCCGCCCCGGGTCGACCTGGGGCTGTTCTTCCTGCGCCTGACCGGCAGCCTGCTGCTGCTCTACGTGCACGGCCTGCCGAAGGTGCTGCACTTCAGCGAAGAGCTGACGCGCATTGAAGATCCGTTCGGCTTCGGGCCTTACGCGAGCCTGATCCCGGCTATCGTCGCCGAGGTGGTTTGCCCGCTGTTTATCATTGCGGGCGTGTACACCCGCCTGGCGTGCCTGCCGATTATCGCCGTGCTGCTGGTGGCGATGCTGGCGGTGCACCCGAACTGGTCGATTGCCGAAGGGCAGTTTGGCTGGCTGCTGCTGATTATCTTCACCACCCTTGCCCTCACCGGGCCTGGCCAGTGGCGGCTGCAGCGTAAGGCAGCGGAGAGGTTCGCATGACCCAGGTTAACGACGTTCGCGACGCACACGTCGAGACGACGCCCGCACCAACGCTTTCGCCCTGGCAGCCGCTGAGCCAGCCGGTGTTCCGCATGCTGTGGATCGCCACGGTGGTCTCTAACGTCGGCTCATGGATGAGCGACGTCGGCATCAACTGGAGCATGCTGACCCTGAGCGCCGATCCTTTAGATATCGCGCTGGTGCAGGCGGCCAGCAGCCTGCCGATGTTCCTCTTCGCCCTGCCGTCCGGGGTGATGGCGGACATCGTTGACCGACGTAAATACCTGCTCTTCTCCCAACTGTGGGTGTTCATCGCCGCCGCCGGGCTGACGGTGCTCTCCTTCACCGGACACGTCACCCCCGCGGTGCTGCTGGTAGCAACGTTTCTGCTGAGCGTGGGGGCGGCGATGAGCTCGCCGCCGTTCCAGGCCGTGGTGCCCGATCTGGTGAGCAAGCCGGAGCTGGGCGCCGCCGTGGCGCTGAACTCGCTCGGGGTGAACATCAGCCGGGCGATTGGCCCCGCGCTGGGCGGCTTTCTGCTGTCGCTCGCCGGGCCGTGGATGGTGTTTGCCCTGAACGCGCTTTCCGTGGTCGGCGTGGCGTGGGTGCTGTGGCGCTGGCGTCCGGCTCCGTCCATACAGCGCCTGCCACCGGAGCACTTCTTCTCTGCGGTGCGCACCGGGATTCGCTACGTGCACGCCGCGCCGGTGCTGCGCAACGTGCTGGTGCGCACCGTGGCCTTCTTCGTTTTCGGCAGCGCGGGCTGGGCGCTGCTGCCGCTGGTGGCGCGCCGCGAGCTGGGCTTAGGCCCGGCGGGCTACGGCGTGATGCTGGCGTGCATTGGCCTGGGGGCCATTGCCGGGGCGATCCTGCTGCCGCGCCTGCGCCAGCGGCTGAACGCCGACCGCCTGATGGTGGCCGCCAGCCTGGTCTTTGCCCTCACCATGCTGGCGCTGGCGTTCGTGCGCCACGTCTGGCTGCTGAACCTGTTTGAGTTCTTCACCGGCTTCGCGTGGATTGCGGTGCTCTCCACCCTCAACCTCGGCGCACAGCGCAGCGCCGCCCGCTGGGTGAAGGCCCGGGCGCTGGCGGTCTACCTGACGGTATTCTTTGGCTCGATGACCACGGGCAGCGCCATCTGGGGGCAGATCGCCTCGCAGTTCGGTACGCCGACCTCGCTGGTGGTCGCCACGCTGGGGATGGTGCTGGCGAGCGCCACCGTGTTCCGCTGGAAGCTGGAGAAAGATCCTGACTTAAACCTCGACCTGAGCGGCCAGCCGCTGGACGGCGTGGAGATCGACCTGCCGAACGAGCGCGGCCCGGTGCTGGTCTCGCACGAGTACATCATCGACCCGCACAACGCGAAGGCCTTCCTGGAGGCGGTACACGAGCTGCGCCGGGTGCGCCGCCGCGCCGGGGCGATGAGCTGGGCAGTGTACGAGGATATTGAGCGTCCCGGTCTGTTTATTGAGACCTTCCTGATGGGCTCGTGGATTGAGCATCTGCGCCAGCAGGAGCGCCACACCATGAATGACCTCCTGCTGCAAAGCCGCGTTCTGGCTTTTCATCAGGGCACAACATCACCGGCTATTCGCTACCTGGTCGCGCCGGTATAACCATAACCATCACCTGTACAGGAACACACTATGGCAACGTTTAAGGCAAAAGACGGCACGCAGATTTACTACAAAGAAGGCGGCGCGGGCAAACCGGTTCTCTTCAGCCACGGCTGGCCGCTGGACGGCGACATGTGGGACAGCCAGCTGAACTACCTGGCCGAGCGCGGCTTCCGCGCTATCGCCTTTGACCGTCGCGGCTTTGGCCGCTCGGATCAGCCGTGGAACGGTTACGACTATGACACCTTTGCGTCCGACATCAACGACCTGATCGTCACCCTGGACCTCCAGGACGTTACGCTGGTGGGCTTCTCCATGGGCGGCGGCGACGTAACCCGCTACATCAACAACTACGGCAGCGCGCGCGTGGCCGGGCTTGCGCTGCTGGGCGCGGTAACGCCGATTTTCGGCAAATCCGATAGCTACCCGGAAGGTGTTGATCAGAGCGTATTCGACGGTATTCGCGACGGACTGCGTAAAGACCGCGCCCAGTTCATCAGCGACTTCGCCACCCCGTTCTACGGCACCAACGCCGGACAGACCGTTTCCGCGGGTGCTCTGACCCAGACGCTGAACATCGCCCTGCTGGCCTCCCTGAAGGGCACCATCGACTGCGTGACCGCCTTCGGCGAAACCGACTTCCGCCCGGATATGGCGAAAATCGACGTGCCGACGCTAGTGATCCACGGCAGCAACGACCAGATCGTGCCGTTTGAAAGCACCGGCAAGCTGGCGGCGGAGATGATCAAAAACGCCACGCTGAAGGTGTACGACAACGCGCCGCACGGCTTCGCGCTGACCCACCAGGACCAGCTCAACGAAGATCTGCTGGCATTTGTGAAGTCGCTTTAAGTCATTACGCGAAGCCTGATGGCGCTTCGCTTATCAGGCCTACAAGGGCTGGTCCTGTAGGCCGGGTAAGGCGCAGCCGCCACCCGGCGTTTTCGCAGACGCGTTCCGCTCCGCCAGCAGCCGACAAACCTCCGCGTGCTTCTCCTCGGTAAAGGTAAAGCGCGACATAAAGCCCATGCGGATCAGCGACCCAATCGCCGGCAGCAGGCAAATCCCAAAGAACAGCCCCGACAGCACGCCTTCGCTCTGGATTTGCGCCTGCGGCACGTAGCCGATCATCGTCAGAAACACGCCGATTAATCCGCCGCCCACCGCCACCGACATCTTGCCGGTAAAGGTCTGTCCGGAGAAGGTGATCGCCGCGCAGCGCTTGTTCGTGTGGTACTCCGCGTACTCGATGGTGTCGGCAATCATCGACGAGGTGAGGATGTTGGTCATCATCACGAACAGCGTGCTCAGGCCGAGCAGAATAAACAGCATCGTCACCTGCTGATACCCGACAAACCACATCACCACGCGCACCGCCACGTCCAGCCCGCAGAGGATCATAAACAGCTTCCGCTTCTGCATCCGGCGCGTCAGCATCGGGGCGACCAGGCACAGCATCGCCGCCACAATTCCCATCACGCCAATCGCCATTTGCAGGCTGCCGTCGCCCAGGTTGTTGATAAAGAAGTAGATGTATAGCCCGCCCGCCACGTTGTGGAACACGCAGAAAAAGAACGACAGCAGGACGATAAACAGCGGCTTGTTCTGACGCAGGTTGTGGAAGGTGTCGCGGATAGTCACCTTTTCCGGGCTCGGCGGCACGCGCTCTTTGATCTGCATAAAGCCGTTAAGCATCAGCGGCAGCCCCACCAGCATCATCACCAGCGCCGCCATAAAGTAGCCTTTGTCATTGCTGTACTGGGCGAAGTAGGCCGCCAGCTTCGGGAAGAAGATGTTGGCGCAGGCAATCCCGGCGTTCACCCCGAGCATCGCCGCCGTTACCGCGCGGGTGCGCTGCCCGGAGTCGTTGGTCATCACCGACGACATCGACCAGAACGGGATATCGGAGATGGCGTACAGCGTTCCCCACAGGATGTAGGTCACCCCGGCGTAGAGGATTTTGGTGGTCATGTCCGCTTCAATTTTATAGAACGACAGTAGCGTGACGCCGGTGATCAGCAGCGGGGCGATCAGCAAAAAGTGGCGAAACTTGCCGAACCGGCTGTTAATGGTGTCCATAATGCTGGCAAACAGCGGATCGTGAACCGCGTCCCACGCGCGGGCAATCAGGAAGATGGTGCTCGCCGCCAGCGCCGAGATCCCCAGCACGTCGGTGTAAAAATAGTTAATAAACGAACCCACTAAACCAAAGCTAAAACACTGACCTAAACCATAGCCAAAGTAAGACCACAACTCGCGAGACGGTATTTTCATTGTCATTGCCATAGTGCGTACCTGGTTGCCCGGCGGCTGACCGCCGGGTCGTTATTATTAGCCCTGCGGATTAGGGGCGATTTTGCGCAGTTTCTTCATCAGCGCGATTTCAGCGCGTGAGAACGGGATGCCGTTCTCCTCAAACACGTCGTGGAACCACAGGCGGCAGTAGTCCGTGGACGCCTTCATCACCACCGGCCACGGCAGCCACGTCTGGGTTTTACCGCGCACCAGCCCCCACTGGTATGGCGCGACCTTCGCCATGTACATCAGCGGCAGCTGCTCTTCGATGGTGCCGCCCACGTGACGCGCCAGCCATTCGGTGCAGAACAGCGGGCGACCAAGCTGTTGCAGCTGCTGGATAATCGCCGTCATGCGCCCGGTGGGGGTGTAGGCGTGGAAGCTCACCACGTCCGAGAGCGCCAGCGCGGTCTGGTCCAGCGGATGCTGGAAGAACGTCTCGCCCTCCTCTTCCGGCGGCAGGCGCCACGCGCAGACGGTGAGCGGCTGGGTTGGGTCTTCTTCGCGCACCCACTGGAATGCGAGCTTCATCAACTCGTGCGCGCAGGTCTCCAGCTTCGCGTCGTACTGCACCTCCTGCGTGCCCGTCGCGAAAATGCCGCGGTTGCCCGGCTCGTTATAGAGATCCCACAGCAGCACGCGCTTATCGTCGCGGAACTGGCGGACAACGTCGCGGATATAGCGTTCAATGTCTGCCCAGCAGTCCGGATCGCACACCTTGTCGCGCCCCGGGCTCGCCGCCGCCTGGCTATTGTGCTTGCCCGGCACCGGCGGCTTTTGCGGGCCGAGGTACGGCTCGTCGCCGGAGAAGCCGCAGTCGTCCATCAGGGTCAGCATGGTGCTGAACCCGTAGCCGTCGGCAATCGTCAAAAAGCGGTCGATGCGCGCCATCAGCCCGTCGCGGTCGTGCTCCCAGACGATAAACGGCAGGTTAATGCGCAGGGTGTTGTAGCCCGCGTCCGCCGCCCAGCCCAGCTCGCGGTCAATCGTCCCGGCATCGAAGGTCTCTGCCTGCCAGATATCGGTCCAGTTCACCGCCGTCGACGGCAGATAGTTAAACCCGCACAGCCAGCCTTTTTGCTCGTACCACGCCTGTGCCTGCTCCCTGCTCCACTGCTCTTTCATTACGCGTCCTCTTACTGATAATATTTAGCTAATAAATATTAGCTGCGGGATAAATGCGCAAATCACGGCGATAAGAAAAGCGACGCCCCTCACAAAGTTCACGCTTCGATGAATGAGAAACGTGATCGACGGCGCTAAAGCGTGCGGTTAGGGTATGATGCGAAATCGCGAAAGGGAGAGGACGGATGAAGCGAAAAACGAAAGTGACGATGAACGATATTGCGCGGGCGGCAGGGGTGTCGCAGGCGACGGTATCGCTGGTGCTTAACCAGTCCCGCAACATCAAGCTCAGCGACGACACCCGCCAGCGGGTGATTAGCGTCGCTACCGAGCTCGGCTACGACCGCCTCCCCACCGTTCACGCCCCGCGCAACCAGGAAGAGATCGCCCTGCTGGTGAGCTCCATGCAGAGCTTCGACCCGTTTATCGACGCCATCAGCCAGGCGCGGGAAGCGGCGTGGCGCAACGAGACCCTGCTCACCGTCTACGACTACGGCGACGACATTGAGCTGGCGCTGAACATCATCCGCCAGCTGGAGAAGCGCAACTGCATCGGGATTATCCTTGCCTCCCCGGTCACCACGCTGGTGGACATGACGGCATTCCAGGACTGCACCCGCATCCCGCTGGTGCTGCTCAACCAGCGCGACCCAGGCTCGCCGCTGCTGCCGTCGTTTATTCCGGACGACTACGCCAACGCCTTCCAGGTGACTAAACACCTCATCGCCTGCGGGGCGACGCGCATCGCCCACATCACCGGCGAGAGCTGGATGGAGGCTTCCCGCCAACGTCTGGCGGGCTACCAGGCGGCGCTACAGCAGGCCGGACTCGCGTGCGGCGACGGTCTGGTGCGCCAGACCAACTGGCAGTTCAGCGAGTCCTTTACCGCCACCACCTCTCTGCTGGAACTGGCCGAGCGACCGGACGCCATCTTCTGCGCCAGCGACTGGCTGGCGATTGGCTGCTATCAGGCGCTGGCGGTGAACGGCGTGCGCATCCCGCAGGATATGCTGCTGGCGGGCTACGACGACCAGAAGATCTCCGAGCAGCTCACCCCACCGCTGACCAGTATCCAGCTGCCCTACAGCGAGCTGGGACGGCTGGCGGTTGAGTACCTGTGCAATCAGGAAGATGCCGCCACGCACGTGACGCTGGCGGGCAGGCTGAAGGTGCGCGCCTCAAGCCTCGTCTGAGGTAAACACCATGCCCGCGTAGGGCTTCTCGCGACACGCCGCCAGCCGCGCGGCGAGGCTGCCCACGTGCAGCTCCAGCTTGTGCCCGTCCGGGTCGAGAAAATAGAACGACGCCCCCTCGCTTTTGTTCTGCTTCCAGACGGTGACGCCCGCCTGCTCAAGCCTTTGCGAGAACGGTTCAAAATCCGCTTCCGCCACGGTAAACGCGTAGTGGGTATAGTCGCTCTCCTGCGGCGGCACGTACCGGCGCGCCTCGTCGTACGACAGGCAGACCCACAGATCGCCGCAGGTGAGATAGGCCCCGGTATTCCAGCGGGCGTGCAGCGTCAGACCAAGCAGTTCGTGCCAGAAGGTGACGCTTTTTTGCAGGTCGCTGACCGCGAGGGTCAGGTGGTTGAGAGATTGCAGCATGACGTGCCCTTTTGTTTTTCGCGCAGGACGTGGTACGGTAAAGACATGAACATAAACCACGCCGTGCTCACCGTAAACCGCTGGTGGCTGCCTTCTTAAAGGCGGCACGGAGTAGTTTTTCCCATTTTCAGATAGCCGCCGAAAGGCGGCTTTCACATTTCTAAGACCCCTTTCGGCATTACAACGTTAAGGAGTCTTTATGAACGCACCCACCATCCTCACCGGCGATCGTCCAACCGGCCCGCTGCACCTCGGCCACTTCGTCGGATCGCTGCGCCAGCGCGTGGCGCTCCAGCAGACGCACAACCAGTTTGTGCTGATTGCTGACCTGCAGGGGCTGACCGACAACGGCAGCAACCCGCAGAAGATCCGCGACAACATCCCCGAAGTGTTGGCCGACTACCTCGCCGCGGGCATCGACCCGAACCTGACCACGATCTGCCTGCAATCCGCCCTGCCCGCCCTTGCAGAGCTGACGATGCTGTATATGAACATCGTCACCGTCGCCCGCGTGGAGCGTAACCCGACGGTGAAAAACGAGATTGTGCAGAAAGGCTTCGCCCGCTCGCTGCCGGTCGGGTTTATGGCCTACCCCATCAGCCAGGCAGCGGACATCACCGCGTTCAAGGCCGAGTGCGTGCCGGTCGGCGACGACCAGCTGCCGATGATTGAGCAGACCAACGAGATTGTGCACAAGATGAATAGCCTGCTGCCCGCCCCGGTGCTGCGCCACTGCAGGGCGATGCTGAGCGACACCAGCCGCCTGCCCGGCATCGACGGCAGCGCCAAGATGTCGAAATCGCTGGGCAACACGCTGCACCTTTCGGCCAGCGAAGAGACCATTCACCGTGCGGTAAGCGCGATGTACACCGACCCGAACCACCTGAAGGTGAGCGACCCGGGGCAGATTGAGGGGAACGTGGTGTTTACCTACCTCGACGCGTTTCATCCGGACAAGGAGAAGGTGGCGGGGATGAAGGCGCACTATCAGGCGGGCGGGCTGGGGGACCGGGCGTGCAAGAACGAGCTTGAAGCGTGCCTGCAGGAGCTGATTGCGCCGATGCGGGAGCGGAGGGCGGTGTATATGCAGGACAGGGGGGAACTGATGGCGATGCTGAAGCGCGGGACCGAACGGGCGCAGGGGGTGACGCAAGAGACGTTGAGGGAGGTGAAGGTTGGGTTGGGGGTGCCGGTGTTTAGTTAAGGTAGATTTAGCGGTGGAGTGCGTGGGATAGGCATGAAACCGCTAACTTAATTATTACGGAAATCAGTGAGGCGCGATAAATTCTGAAATGCATTATTAGCCAATGTCGTTTGTCATTCTGTTGAGAGCGCTATATTCATAGACTCTTAATATTTTAAACGTCGCGGCAAAAGCTATGAGCAAGTTTATTATTTACATGCTGAATATATTATTTTGTGGTTATGTACTGGCTACATGCCTCATTTCTTTGGTTAGTTTTGATAACTGGGCGGACCGTACAATCGCAATAACAATCATATTAGGAAGTGCACAACTTATTGCGACATTACTTAATCGGGTGTTGCCTCATAAGTTACATATTTTAGGGGGGATAGCTGAACTGATAGAAGGTCCGCTATTAGTGATTGGCGCAATTGTGTGTCTGGATGTGTTTGAACCCTGGCCGATAAAGATTATTGGGATGTTTACGTGGATTGTTTTGATTTTCTTTGTACCTTCAATAATAAGTCCCAAACGTTAACTCAGTCTATTAATCAATGTCTACGTCATTTCTTCACCCACGGAATCCAACATAATGTACCCCACTCTTTCGCAGGTCATTGAGGTTGTACGTCAGTCCTCGGGACATAATAGCAAGCGCATTGATGAGAACACCCTCATCGAAGCCGACCTCGATATCTGCGGCATGGATGGCGATGCCCTGATTGAAGACTGCGAGGAAGCGTTTGGCGTTACGCTCGCCACTGAAGAAGATGGCTATGAGAAAACTTTTTCCCTCGCTGAAAACGAGTTTCTTTTTAGCACCGAGGGCATAGATTACTTTGGTATCTGCCGTTTGATTCGCAGGTTACGAGGCATTCCCGAACCTGTGATACGCGATTTAACCGTTGGCGAGCTTCATGCTGTACTGGTTAAGGCTGTGAAAGAGCAGATAAAGCACGAGTGATTTTTTCTTACTACGGGCATGGGATGACATGCCCGTTACCTATCACTTTGGTCAGTTCAATGTCACCCGTAGCGGTATTAAAGTACAGATAGAAAAATCTGCGTTTAACCGTTCGGGTTTCGACCAGACCTCCTTCACTTCCAGGCTACGCTTTTCCTTCACATACCCCAGCGTTTCGAGATAAGCGCGCAACGACGCAGCACTGGTAGCGCCTTTAAAAATGATACTGTTTGAAGGTTCGTAACCATCGCCCGAATGCGCCTCAAAATAATAGTCGTCCGTTACTTTTGGGGCGTTCTTAATATCCTTGTCTGTCAGTATCCGGTAGTGGAAAAAATCGTTTTCCGTATAAACGGTCGTCGCATCAGAATCAGATGCCACAAGCCATACAAACAACCATCCGAGGATACATACAGTGGCAACCGTGAGCGCTGACCACTTCAGGGCGTTTAAAAGGATTGTCATAAAAAATGCCCATGAAATGTCTTATCCCTGCCTTAGATTGCATATCTTCCGAATGGCGAACATCAGTAGCGCGGTAACGACGACCATCATCCCACCCAACACCCACAGGAATGATGGGTCTGCTTCACCATCAGCAAACCCCAGACCGGTGCGATTTAAAAAATCATTGCTGGCTTGAGACAAGTAATCGAGCAAGCCTCCCAGAGGAAACAGGACGATAAAGAAGGAAGCAATGAGGCATGCCAGACCAATCAGGATATTATTTTTTAACTTTGCATGAAGCATAATCAGCCCTTCCTGTCACATCAATACGTCCATATGCCATCAACCCTTTACCACCAGGAACACGAATCTTCTTACGTGCAAGCAAAGATTGTCTGACCAGTTGAAAATCAGGGATATTATAGAACGTTATGCATCCCCACGACTCTCCCTCACCATTCGGCCTCAATGGATGAAGTCGAAATGAGCCTCTGTCGACCCCATTCACAAATACGTTATCAGCCATGGTCGAAGCATTAAACAAGCCGAACCATTCAGAATGATCGGTCCCGTTCTTGAAGTCTTTAACAAACCGCTCAACCCGGTTGGCAATACTGCCTTCCGGTGCATCAACGATCCAGTACGTGCCCACTGGTAATGCAGCATTCCTGATAAAGGCGCACTCAGCAATATTGGTTACGGGTTCTATCCCTGAAAAAACGGGAAACGTCCCAACGCCATAAACGTGTAGTTTCAGTCTTCTTCCATCGGCGGAGACATCGTTGTAATCCATCCTACAAATCTGCATAGTAATCCTCCCTGTCGCTTTGCGGAGAATGTTACAACCGATTTATTGA
The DNA here is from genome assembly GCF_001462935.1 of Enterobacter sp. 50588862. Classification (NCBI taxonomy): domain Bacteria; kingdom Pseudomonadati; phylum Pseudomonadota; class Gammaproteobacteria; order Enterobacterales; family Enterobacteriaceae; genus Enterobacter; species Enterobacter sp. 50588862. Next base: position 16,215 of record NZ_LNHM01000036.1, on the reverse strand, counting down.
GTGCACCAGCGGTGATAGATAATTCATGTGAAAAACAAGAAATACGGACATGAATGCGCATGTCCGTATTGATTTATCCTTTTACAGGATTAACGAAGAGAGATTTTAGATATTATTCTTATTCTGCCAGACCATTTCCGCGCTTCACCATAGGTATATCTCCCGTATCATTCAGCGCCCCCGGAAACGTCTTCAGCCACTGCGCGACTTTCTGTTTATTTATATTCACCACGCTCATGCCTTCCAGGCATCCCCATAATTCTCTTGTATGCTGTGGCGTAATCACAATGCAGTCTTTCATAGCGCGGATTTTTACCGGCATACCGTTGATAAAGCCCGCGCGGGTTAACCAGTCGCCGCCCAGCAGAAGGTATTTCATGTCTATGCGCGCATACAGTTCGCAGCAAGCGGCACTGTCCTGCGGCGTTTCGGCGCGGGGATGGACGGGCGCTGCGTTGGGCGGGTTGCCGTGTAAACGGCGGGCGCTGTTTTTGCGGACCAGCTCGCGGTTTTCAATCATGCCGGTGAAAGCGTCTGATTCTGTTTTGCAAACGGTAAACTCTGGCTTAAAATTCGTCGCAGCCATTTTCAACTCCTCGATAGTTGGTTGTGGTTAGCGGTATGGGGGTGTTGCAGCACCTTCATATCGCGAATTCCTTGTTAAATTTTCTTTGTTACTTCCTTTGCCGTTCGGCGTAATTTCTGGTGCTCATTATACAGGGCTGAATATAAATACAGCGGTTTGGCGTGGGGTAAATTTGGAATTTGCGAGGTGGATTCAGGAAATAGAGTTATGTACGGTAAGGTCATGTTTTTGTTGATTGCGGGTTGATTGGTCTGGATTTTGCGAGCATCATCGCAATTATTTACCTTCTTCCGTAACGCGATGGCTTCCAGCAAAACTCTCGAACAGGCAATTGCCGACATCACCATCTGGCGCAAAGGCGAACAGCGTGCGCCGCATAAGCCATTATTGCTTCTTTACGTGCTGGCGAACTATCAGCAGGGGCATGCGCGACTGTTTGATTACGGTACTGAGGTCCACGAGCAGCTGCTTAACCTGTTAGAACGCTTTGGCCCGCAACGGAAGGCACATTACCCGAATATGCCCTTCTGGCGGCTTAAGGGGGATGGGTTCTGGGATCTTCAGAATACTGAGTTCTGTTCGACCACTGGTAGTAAGCAGCCGCCCGTTAAAGAACTTGTGGAGCATAACGTCGCAGGCGGGTTTGATGAAGAATACTTCGCGATCCTGAGTAAGAACAAAAACCTGATCGGCTCGCTGGCGCAGCAGATCCTTGAAGCGCATTTTCCTGAGAGCATTCAGGAAGAGCTCGCGGATGAGATGGGTTTTGATATCCAGCAGATCCGTAAGGTTCGCGATCCGCTTTTCCGCCAGCAGGTGTTGCGTGCTTATAACTATGAGTGCGCAATCTGCAGATTTAACATGCGACATGATAACGCCTCCGTTGGACTTGAAGCCGCGCATATCAAGTGGAAGCAGTTTGGCGGGCCGTGCGAGATCCCGAACGGACTAGCGCTGTGCGCAATTCATCATAAAGCGTTTGATAAGGGTTCGATTGGGCTGGATGAGAATATGAGGGTGCTGGTATCTGAGGCGGTGAATGGGAGTGGGATAGTTGGAAGACTGTTCTGGGATTTTGCTGGGAAGCAGATTGCTCTGCCAATCATAAAAGGCAACTATCCTGGAGAGGGTTTTGTAGAATGGCATCGTAGGGAGGTGTATAAAATGAACTCCTACTGATACTCGATCATTTCTTATTTATCATTACTGCAACAGTATAACCCTTTATCTAATACTACAATTAATAACCATATGGAATATTTATTATATGATTCAAGAACACAATAAATGGTGGGAAAAAAGAGTGCTACGTTCCGTGGATAACCTTAAGTTATGGTCTAATAATCCACGTTTAGACCCCTCAAGTAAGCTCGTTACAGTTCGCGATTTTGTTGAGGAGTTAATATCTGATGACAATGATGAACAAAACTTTTTAACTTTAATGAGATCTATTGCGACACGAGGTTTTCAATCATTCGACCCTGTTGTAGTTTGGCAAAATAAAGATAAAGATTTCGTTGTTGCAGAAGGCAATCGGAGGGTAATGGCTCTGAAACTGTTACGTTCGCCTGATAAAGCCCCAATGTCTATTCGTAAACTTGTTGTCAACCTATCAAGAATGATTGACAGAGACGAGCTGGAGAAAATTAGGGTATGTGTAGCGCCTTCTTACGATGATGCTAGGTGGTATATTTTACAACGTCATTCTTCAGCAAGTAACCTTGTCAGATGGCAACGATTACAACAGCAACGATTTATAATCGATGTCTATGACGCAGAAGGGCAAGATATTGACAAAACCATCGAATACACTGGTTTTAAACGTGCAGCAATAATCGAGGCTTTACGGTATGTAAAAATACGTGATATCGCGACAAGACAAGAAGTGACACAATATCTTACGCATGAAGAAAAAGAGCAAGTCTATAGCCATAAAATTAATATGACTGTATTAGAACGATGGTTCGGGAATAGCCAAGTTCGCGATGCTTGGCATATCGACTTTAATGAGGAGGGTGTTGTAATTAAGGCTGAAATGTCAACTTTTTGTTTTGCTTATGCCAAATTCCTGAAGTTAATGCTAAATAAAAACAATGAGTTAGGGTTCTTAGTCAATACTCGTACCATTGATTCTAGCTTCCAAAAAATATTTGATTTTCTACCTAAAGTAAAAAGTCTAGAAGAAGCAAATAAAGATGATATTCCCCATGCCGGTATTGAGGTTAATCCTACCCCAGCCCCTTCAGACACCCCTGACCCAATCCATGCAGACCCAACAAAAGTTCAGGATCCTAAACCCGAAGATAAGCCAAAGTTAAAAGGTGATCCTAGGCGGCGTCAGTTAACTGATTGCTATCATGAAATATCAACAACTAGTTACAAACTAAAATCACTTTTCAAAGAGTTTCAAAAACTACCAGTATTTATCTATCCTAACGTGACAGCAGCGTCATTACGTATTTTCCTTGAGCTCGCTGTGGATGAATACATTCATTCAAATGATCTGAAGGATAGGCTGTCCAAGTATGAAAAGAAAGGCTACAATGACCTTACACTGCAGCAAAAGCTAAGTACTCTGCGCGGCGAATATATAGACGTAAAAGAGGCTAACAAAGTTATTGATCAGTTACTACATGTAAGCAATGATTACAGTTTGAACACATTGAACGAATACATACATGGAAGCAAAGTTCACAAAGTTGAACCTCAGTTTTTGAATCGCTTCTGGGATATGTTGACACCGCTTTTGGCAGTACTGATAAGTTTGAAGGAAATTTAATGTTTTACTCTCCCTTAAGATACCCAGGTGGAAAGTCCAAGTTAGCAGCATATGTACTGGAAACAATCAAGTTAAACAATCTTGAGGGGGAGTCATATGTCGAACCGTTTGCTGGCGGATGTGCGATTGCTTGGCATTTATTGCTAAATAACCATGTACAGAAAGTATATATAAATGATTTAGATCCGGCTATACATGCGTTTTGGCATTGCGTGTTATATCGCACAGATGAGCTATGTTCATTGATTAAGAGCACTCCAGTGACCATAGATGAATGGCATAAGCAACGTGCAATATATAAAGAAAAAAATAGTGATTTTTTAAAATTAGGATTCGCTACGTTCTTTCTTAACCGAACGAACCGTTCTGGCATTATTAAAGGAGGGGTTATAGGTGGATTAAAGCAAGATGGAAACTATAAATTACATTGTAGATATAATAAAGACAGACTTGTTGAACAAATATTAGCTATAGCAGCCAAAAGAGATTCCATACGTCTAAGCAATATGGATGCTGTTGATTACATTGAAAAATTCATACCCGACATTGATGGCCCAGCATTTATTAATATTGATCCTCCTTATTATATAAAGGGGAAAGGTCTTTATCAGAATTTCTTTGAACATGATGACCATTATAAATTATTTGAAAGTGTAGTTAAAATTAAACAACACTGGATTGTCACTTATGATGATACCCCTGAAATCTATGAGATCTATTCTGATTTTATTCCTGAATCATTCGGGTTGACCTACACAGCTCAAAATAAATATAAGGGTTCCGAGCTAATAATTCATTCCAAAAATTTATTAAAGACTGGCTTGAAGCCTGATATTACTTTTAGTGAAATTAATAAATTAAAGAGAAACGGTTTGCTCTGAACATATGTCTATAATTAATTATAAGTATATGTATTTTTTATTACGAATATAATTTTATAAAAATATACATGAAAATATATATTCAAGCAATCTACAAATACTTAAAATTATTTCAAAAAGAAGAGATGAATTTTTTTGAAAGAATTTGCTATCTTTTGGTGCCGAAGGCCGGACTCGAACCGGCACGTATTTCTACGGTTGATTTTGAATCAACTGCGTCTACCGATTTCGCCACTTCGGCACTGAAGGGGATGCGGAAACGTTGTGGATTATACCTGTCGCGCGCCGCCATGCAAGCGACGACGCGCTAAACCCGCGCTAAGTGCCCAAAAAACCAGCGCCCTTCGTCACTCCAGCTCAGACACCGCCAGCCGAATCACGCCTGCCGCCTTCTGCTCCGGCAGCGCCAGCACCTTCGCCCACATGTCCTGCACCATGTCGCAGGAGAGCTTCTCCTTGCCCACCGCCTTCTCCGACATCTGCAGCAGCTGGATGTCCTCGCTGTACTTATCGGCAAGTTCCTTCATAATCGGTCGCACGTCTTCGACGGCCGCCTCGCGTTCGGCCGGGGTCACGGTGTGGCGGTTTTTGCCGTAGGCCGCGCGCATCATGTCGGCATCGGCCTGCATGCGCCGCGCCATCAGGTCTTTATCCAGCATGCGCATCGGGTTGATGCCGCCCTTCACCATCGGGTAGAGGAAGCGGAAGCAGGCGTCGTCGCTCACCTTCTGGATGGCGGCGGTCTGCTCCATGTTGATGGTCATGTAGTTCACCACGTTGGCGTCCGGGGCGTTTTGCAGGCGCGACATCTGCAAATGCAGGATCTGCGGCTGGATGGTGTCGATAATCTGCTGCTCCGGCTCGCCCGCTTTTTGCAGGGCAGCCATCTGGTCGAGGATGCGCTGATGCAGCGCGGGCTCCTGCTCCTTAATCACCTGCCAGGCAGGCATCGCGTTGAGGGTGGAATCAATCTGCGCTTCCGGAGCGCGTTGCCTGTCAAAGAACACCCAGAACGCCACGGCGGCAGCCGCAATGACGACAATCACAATACGGGTCCACGTTTTATTCATCTCGCATCCTTATCCTTGAGTTGTGCCGGTTTACACCGGCACGCCGCTGTGGAAGCGAAACTCGTTGTCCGGTGTCGAGATAAGTGTGGCTTCAATTTCGCCAAAATGCTGTATGCGCGGTGAGATATCGTCGTCGCTCACCTGCTGAGCCAGCGTCAGGTAGTCCTGATAGTGGCGCGCTTCCGAGCGCAGCAGCGAGAGATAGAACTTCTGCAGGTCGTCGTCGAGGAACGGGGCCAGCGCGGCGAAGCGTTCGCAGGAGCGGGCTTCGATGTAGGCGCCGCAGATGAGCTTGTCGATCAGCGTCAGCGGTTCGTGAGTGCGCACTTCCTTCAGCATCCCTTTGGCGTAGCGGCTGGCGGTGATTTTGACGTACGGGATGTCGCGGGCCAGCATCGCCTCGCGCACCTGCCAGAAGTGGTGCAGCTCCTCTTTAATCAGCAGCACCATGCTGTCGATGAGCGACTGGCCCCACGGGTCGTCGGTTTTGGGCATTACGCTTTTGCCAATCTGCCTGTGCAGGGCGATGAAGTCAGGCTCCGGGCCGTCGCGGAAGGTGAACTGTTCGTAGGGTTTGAGCCAGTCGAGCAGCGCGTCGGCACCGCTTTCGTCGGCGACGTATTTACGCACGAGTAATAGCGCGGTCTGGGCGGCCTTGAGCTCGCACACCATGTGGTCGGTGAGCAGCAGCGGCAGGTTCGCCGGGTCGCGGGCTTTATCAATCCATGCTTGCGGGGTCGGGCACTGGAGGAAGTTGAGTACGGGGGCGAGTATCTGCGGGTAATCCATGGTTCTGCCTTGAAAAAAGCGGTGGCGCGGGCCACCGCCTGAAACGCTTAGTGACGCACGCCGTCGTCGTCTTCGTCGACGTAATCTTCGTCGTCGCCTTCTTCGCCGTCTTCACCGTTCGGATCTTCGAAGTAGGTTCCCCAGCCGTCGTATTCCACCTCAAACTTCTCGGCCAGGTTCATCAGCTGTTCTACCTGCGCGTCGATCAGCTCCGCCTTCAGCGCGCCCTCGCTCAGGATGTCGCAGCAGATGACGGTGTCGCCCTCTTCCACTTCCAGCTCTTCCGGCTCGGTCACTTCGTAACCCAGCTTAAAGGCTTCCACGGCCATTTTTTCCAGCGCGTCGAAATCATCCGCAGAGAAATGGTGCTCGATGGTGTACAGCGCGTCCGGATCGCTACCGTCTTCCAGCAGCTCTTCAATAATCAGACGCGTCTCTTCGCGTTGCTCTTCCAGGTGTTCCGGGTTTGCCATGGCTCAATCCTCTTTAAAGTGCGGCAGATACTTCTATTTTCACACACGGACGGGTTTGCCTCCACCTTTGTAAGAAAGAATTGTGAAACGGGGTTGCAAATGAATAATTACACATATAAAGTGAATTTTAATTCAATAAGTGGCGTTCGCCATGTGAGGATAAAATGTCTGATCTGTACAAGAAACACTTTCTGAAATTGCTCGACTTTACCCCTGCACAGTTCACTTCTCTGCTGACCCTTGCCGCACAGCTCAAGGCCGATAAGAAAAATGGCAAGGAAGTACAGAAGCTTACCGGTAAGAACATCGCGCTCATCTTCGAAAAAGACTCGACCCGTACCCGTTGCTCTTTCGAAGTTGCCGCATTTGACCAGGGCGCGCGCGTCACGTATTTAGGGCCGAGCGGCAGCCAGATTGGGCATAAAGAGTCAATTAAGGATACCGCTCGGGTGCTCGGTCGGATGTACGACGGCATTCAGTATCGCGGCCATGGCCAGGAAGTGGTCGAAACGCTGGCGCATTATGCGGGCGTGCCGGTGTGGAACGGGCTGACCAACGAGTTCCACCCGACGCAGCTGCTGGCGGACCTGCTGACCATGCAGGAGCACCTGCCGGGCAAGGCGTTTAACGAGATGACGCTGGTGTACGCGGGCGACGCGCGCAACAACATGGGCAACTCGATGCTGGAAGCGGCGGCGCTAACCGGGCTGGATCTGCGCCTGGTGGCCCCGAAGGCCTGCTGGCCGGAAGAGAGCCTGGTGGCGGAGTGCAGCGCGCTGGCGGAGAAGCACGGCGGCAAAATCACGCTGACGGAAGACGTGGCGGCGGGCGTGAAGGGCGCGGACTTTATCTATACCGACGTGTGGGTGTCGATGGGCGAAGCCAAAGAGAAGTGGGCGGAGCGGATTGCGCTACTGCGGGGGTATCAGGTGAACGCGCAGATGATAGCGCTGACCGGCAACCCGAACGTGAAGTTCCTGCACTGTCTGCCGGCGTTCCATGACGACCAGACCACGCTCGGCAAGCAGATGGCGAAGGAGTTCGATCTGCACGGCGGAATGGAAGTGACGGACGAGGTGTTTGAGTCGGCGGCAAGCATCGTGTTCGACCAGGCGGAAAACCGGATGCACACGATTAAGGCGGTGATGGTAGCGACGCTTGGGGAGTGATTGGCTCGTCTGCGGTCTGGTGCCCTCACCCCGGCCCTCTCCCACAGGGAGAGGGCGAAAACCCTAAAAACGACAATAGCGTTATGGTCTGGCAGAAAAATATTTTACTGCCGCTTTCTCAGCCAGGCATTAACCATAATAAGTATTTATGTTTTTATTAATCATTATTTATTGAGTAGATAATGGTTAATATCAGGTCATTATCAATTACAAAACACCGTATATTATCGGCGTAATATTTCCTTATTGCTGCATTTCGTTAATAAGGATTATTTATGTCATGGAATAAGCATGAAGCTGTGTCATACGCCCGTAGCCACGCACTAACCCATACTGGACACTATTTCGCTCGCACAATCGCCGCCGCCATTCGAGCCGGAGGGCTTAAAATCGAAGGGGCAAACGCTAAGGATTTCTGGCGTTCTCTTGAAAAGCAGGGTTCACAAAAGTCTATGGCACTCCCATAGAGGGGGATATCGCGGTGATTGATGCCTTGCCCGGCCCGAATCAGTACGGGCATGTCTGTATTTACGATGGCGCTGGAACCTGGTATTCAGATTTTAAACAGAGAACACTGTACCCGGGGCCAACGTATCGCCAACTCCAGCCAGCGTCACCTTATACAGGCATTATTAATATGAATAAGCTCATCTTAATTGTATTATTCAGCACAGCAGCATTGGGGGCCGAAGATTTTCAGATACCGATGCAGCGCGCCCTTGAATTCAATCGCTGGTACGTCAAACAGGTGAACAACGATCATTATCCTATCCAGGAGGGAAATGAAATCGATAAGTTCGTTACGGCCAGTACCATGAAAAAATTACGTCATGCAGACGATCCCCGTTATGCCGATGCTGAATTTTACGAGGCTGATTTTTTTATGAAATCGCAATATATCGGCGAGGACTGGGCTGGGAATGTGGCTATTGATTCGTATGATGCAGACCCGGTCTGTGTAAACGTGAATATCACGTTCGGCAAAAAGACCCAGCACACAGTTATTGATTGCATGGTTAAAGAAGATGGGATCTGGAAAATTCAGTCTGTCGCTGCACGGGATAATAATTGATTCCCCCGCTAACAATAATGTAGCCGGGTGGCGCTGCGCTTACCCGGCCTACAAAACCCGTAGGCCCGTGCAAGCGTAGCGCCGCCGGGCAAATCAGGCGACGATGCGGCCTGATGCCCTTTCTCCCACAACCCGCTCTACTCAATTGATTTTTCACCCCGAAAAAGGTACGTTTTCGCCTTCATTCCAGCGTGGACATGCCAGCATTATGCCGATTATTCAGTCTGTTGAACGTGCGTTGCAGATCCTCGACCTGTTCAACGAGCAGGCCACCGAGCTTAAGATCACCGACATCAGCAAACTGATGGGGCTGAGCAAGAGCACCCTCCACTCGCTGCTGAAAACCCTCCAGCTTCACGGCTATATCGATCAGAACCCGGAGAACGGCAAATATCGCCTCGGCATGAAGCTGGTCGAGCGCGGCCATTTTGTCGTGGGCTCCATCGATATTCGCCAGAAGGCGAAGGGCTGGCTGACGGAGCTGTCCCGGCGGACCGGGCAGACTACCCATCTGGGGATCCTGGACGGGCGTGAAGGGGTCTATATCGAGAAGATTGAAGGCAAGCTGGCCGCCATCGCCTATTCGCGTATCGGCCGCCGCCTGCCGGTTCACGCCACCGCCATCGGCAAGGTGTTGATTGCCTGGCTGGGCGAGGCCGAGCTGAACGCCCTGCTGGAGGGCTATCACTACACCACCTTTACGCCTTCCACCCTCGCGTCTCGTGAAGCCTTAATGGCCGCCCTGGCGCAGACCCGCGAGCAGGGCTACGCCCAGGACAGCGAAGAGAACGAGCAGGGCGTGCGCTGCGTGGCGGTGCCGGTGTGGAACCACGAATCCCGCGTGATTGCCGCCCTGAGCCTGTCGACGCTCACCTCCCGCGTGGACGACGCCGAGCTGGCCCGCTTCCGCGAGGAGCTTCAGCAGGCCGGGCTCCAGCTCTCACGCGCCCTGGGCTATGCCGGCTCGTAGGTGAAGTAGTCGAAGTCCGCGTGGCAGCCGTCGCCGCTGATGTCCTCGCAGTGCAGCCCCACAAACGCGCCGGTAAAGAAGCCGCGCCCTCCGATGTAGTCATCCGACAGCTTCCACGCTTCATAGGTCACCGGCACGGCGTGCCACGTCTCGCCGTCGAACGAGTAGCTGTAGCGGTAGACCAGCTTATCTACGTCCACCCGCAGCCAGACGCTCTCCGCATGTTCCGGCACCGAAATAGGCTGCTCGTGCAGCGGCCACGACGGCACGTTGTGGTCGAGCTGGATCACCTTGATGGTTCTCCCCTGCCCCTCCTCGTAATCCACAAAGCAGTAGCTCCAGTTTTTGCTGTTGTAGTAGCAGGTCAGCCCCGCGCTCTGCTGGAAGTGAACCGGCGAGAACTGCATCCGCGTCTCGGCCCGGAAGGTGAAGTGCTGCCAGCGGCGCGCCACGGTCGACTGGGTAAAGGTCGAGTTGAGCGAGTCGTTGCCGTAGAGCCGTAAGTAGCCCGGGCGGGCGGTGAGCGAGCCGAGGGTGTCGTCGAACGGAATGCGCAGGGTCTGCAGCTGCGGGTCAAGCGTACTGCCGTCGAAATCATCCCGCCAGTTACCCTGAGCGGCTGCGGGCTGCTCCGCCACCTGCGGGCCGGGCACGGTCAGCTGCGCGTGCTTGCCGCCTTCCACGTACGGCCAGCCGTCGCGCCACTCAATGCGGGCGATGCCGGTCTCGCGCCCCAGCGGGCAGTAGCCGCGTCCGCCGGAAGCCAGCAGCGGCACGCCGGGCAGGCGCAGCGGGCGGCTGGTGAGGTAGGCCATATACCATTCTCCCGTATGGGTTTGCAGCAGCGAGCCGTGGCCGCTCTTTTGCAGCGGGTTCTCCGGCAGGTGCCAGCTGGTCATCATCGTTACGTCCGGGTGAAGCTCGTACGGCCCGTCGATATTTTTGGAACGCAGTACCACAACGGCGTGCTCGTAGCTGGTGCCGCCCTCGGCAACCATCAGGTAGTACCAGCCCGCGTGGCGATAAAGATGCGCCCCTTCGGTGTAGCAGAGTGGCGTGCCGGTAAACAGGGTTTTGCGCTCGGGCGAGAGCGTGCCGGTCTGCGGGTCAAACTCCTGCATCACGATGGTGTTGTGCGGGTTGCTGTGGTGGCGCGGCCCCCACGGACGGTAGAGGTAGTATTTGCGGCCATCGTTGTCGTGGAACAGGGACGGATCGAACCCTCCGTTGCCCATCGGGATCGGCTCGCTCCACGGCCCCTCAATGGACGGAGCGGTGACGAGGAAGTTGCGGCCATTTTTCCACGGCGAATCGACAATCTTCACGTCGGTGTAGAGCAGCCAGAATTTGCCGTCGGCGTAGCTCAGGCACGGCGCCCAGATGCCGCCGGAGTCCGGGTTGCCCCTCATGTCCAGCATCGACACGCGGTCCAGCGGCGTGCTGACCAGCGACCAGTTTTTCAGGTCGCGGGAATGGTAGATGCGCACGCCCGGGAACCACTCGAAGGTCGAGGTGGCGATGTAGTAGTCCTCGCCCTGACGGCAGAGGGACGGGTCCGGGTTGAAGCCGGTCAGGATCGGGTTAGTGATTTCCATGTTGCCTCCGGTTAATGGGATGCGGCTGTCGCGGCGTCGGGTACGGCCTCGCCCTGCGCCGCGCGGTGTTTGATAAGCTGCTGGCTGATGGCCTCCACGCGGTCGTCGGTGAGCTTGTAGAACGACAGCATGATGAACATGCCCGCGTAGAGCACCACCGGCACCACGCAGAACAGAATTTTGATGGTGGTGAGCACCTCAACCGGCTGCACGCTGCTGCTGGCGGAGTAGTTCACCCAGGCCAGGATCCAGCCCACCACCGCCCCGCCAATCGCCAGGCCAATCTTCAGGCTGAACAGATAGGTGGAGAACACCAGCCCGTCGAGGCGACGCCCGCTGCGGCTCTCCTCGTAATCCACCACGTCGGAGGCCATCAGCCACTGCAGCGGCGTGGTGGTGTTGAAGACGAACAGGAACAGGATGTTGAGGGCGAAAATCAGGGCAATATGCTCTGCTGGCGTAAAGAAAATCAGCAGGCTGATGAGCGAGTAAGCGACGATGATCCACTTAAAGGCGGTGACGCGGTCGAAGCGGCCCAGCAGGCGGGACGAGCTGAGCGAGCCGAACATGGTGGCGAGGCTGCCGTAGAGTAAAAACTGGGTCGCCATCTCCGGATGATCCATCACGTATTTCACGAAGTAGAGCGTCGCCCCGCCGCGCACCACGTTGGAGCAGGTCGCCATCATCTTGAACGCGCACATGATGCGCCACTGGCCGTTGCCGAGCAGCAGCCTGAGATCTTTCGCCACCGACGAGCCCGGCTGCACCTCAAAGGTGTAGCGCTCTTTGGTGGTGAAGAAGCAGACGTAGAGCAGCACCACGCCGGTCAGCCCCAGCACGCACATGGCGCCGAAATAGCCCACCTGCTCATCCCCCTTGCCGATGATGCTGACCAGCGGCAGCGCGATGCCGCTGATGGCGAGCGAGCCCGCCGCGGCGAGGAAGAAACGCCAGGACTGAAGGGCGTGGCGCTCTTTCGGGTCGGCGGTGATGACGCCGGGCATGGCGCAGTAGGGCACGTTAACGAAGGTGTAGACCAGGGTCAGGAAAATGTAGGTCGCGCAGGCGTAGATGATTTTGCCCTGCGCGGAGAAGTCCGGCGTGTAGAAGGTCAGCATGCAGACGATGCCAAACGGGATGGCGCCCCACAGCAGGAACGGGCGGAACTGGCCGTGCCGCGTGCGGGTGCGGTCTACCAGCAGCCCCATCAGCGGGTCGGTCACGGCGTCGAGCACGCGGGAGACTAAAAACAGCGTGCCCATAATGCCCGCGGAGAGTCCAAACACGTCGGTGTAGAAATAGGCCAGCAGGAACATGGTAGCCTGCCAGACGAAGCCGCAGGCGGTGTCACCCAGCCCGTAGCCAATTTTGTCTTTCATGGTTAATTGCGTCATCAGAATTACACCCTTATTTAGTGTGCTGAATTACAACATCGTGTTAATGGAGTGTAATGAGCTGTTCAATTAACCAGCAATGGTCATATCTTATTTCTGAATTACGTTATTTTGCTTTTGTGACGCCAACGATATATCGCAACATATTGTTTAAATTAACAAATTACAGATACGGAAAAGCCGCCCACGGAATATATTCCGTAGACGACAATCGCGTGAAAAATAATTAAATGCCGAGCGCTTTTTTACCGGCGTTAATTACCTCAATGATTTTATCGGTATCATAAATACAGCCTTTCCAGGTGCCGCCGCTTACGGACTGCAATGCCGCCCACAGCCGGGTATCGTCCGGCAAAAAGTCGTGGGCGTGCAGGTCCGGGTGCGTCTGCCGCAGCGCCAGCTCGCGCGCGCCCTCCTCCGGCGTCAGCGGGTTATCCGCGGTGCCGATAAAGTTCACGCTGCCCGTGAGGGTCAGTCGGTCGACGGCAATCTCGATGATGTCGTTGTCGCGCAGCTTGCCAATCGGTCCGCCCGCCAGCGCCTCCGGAGACACGTGGCCGAAGCAGGCGCCCGTCGACACGCCCGAGAAGCGCGCATCGGTGATTAACGACACCGTTTTGCCCCACGAGATATGCTTCAGTGCGGAGGTAAGCTGGTAGGTCTCTTCCATACCGGTGCCGGACGGGCCGCCGCCTATCACCACCATGATATCCCCCTGCTTAATCTCTTCCCGCTTGATGGCCTTGATCGCCTGCGCTTCCGAGACAAACACCCGCACCCGGCCGGTGTGGCGGTAAACGCCATCGTCACCCACCACCGACGGGTCGATCGCCGTGGCCTTGATCACCGATCCTTCCGGCGCGATGTTGCCCGTCGGGAAGCAGACCGTCGAGGTCAGCCCTTTCGCTTTAGCCTTCTCCGGCGGCAGGATCACGTCATCCGGATCCACGCCGTCCTGCGCGCGCAGGCACTGGCGGAAGCGCTTACGGCGCTCGGACGCCTGCCACCAGTCGAGGTTCTCGCCCACCGTCTGGCCGGTGACGGTCATGGCGTCCAGATGCAGCAGGCCGAGATCGCGCAGGTGGAGCATCACCTCCGGCACGCCGCCCGCGAGGAACGCGCGCACGGTCGGGTGATAGTCCGGGCCGTTGGGCAGCACGCTGACCAGACGCGGCACCCTGCGGTTAACGCGCGTCCAGTGCTCTACGTCCGGGATCGTGCAGTCCGCCGCATGGGCGATGGCCGGAATGTGCAGCAGTAAATTGGTGGAGCCGCCGAACGCCGCGTGGATCACCATGGCGTTTTCGATGGCTTTATCGGTGAGGATATCGCGCGTGGTGATGCCGCGGTTATCCAGCTCGCTCACCGCCCGCGCCGACTGGCGGGCGATCTCCAGCCACACCGCCTGCCCGGACGGCGCCAGCGCGGAGTGCGGCAGCGCCAGCCCCAGCGCTTCCGCCACCACCTGCGAGGTGCCCGCCGTGCCGAGGAACTGGCAGCCACCGCCCGGCGACGCGCAGGCGCGACAGCCGAGCTCGGCGGCCTCCTGCAATGAGAGCTCGTGGTTGGCAAAGCGCGCGCCGATGGTCTGCACCTTGCCCGCATCTTCCCCCACGGTCGGCGGCAGCGTCGCCCCGCCCGGCACCAGAATGGTCGGCAGGTCGTGCATGGAGGCAAGCGCGATCATGGTGGCGGGTAGCCCTTTATCGCAGGTGGCCACGCCGATCACCGCCCGGCGCGTGGGCAGAGAGCGGATCAGACGGCGAAACACGATCGCCGCGTCGTTACGATACGGCAGAGAGTCGAACATGCCGTGCGTGCCCTGCGAGCGCCCGTCGCACGGATCGCTGACGAAGGCCGCAAACGGGATCCCGCCGTTGCGGGTGATCTCCTTCGCCGCCGCCTGCATCTGCATGCCGATTTCCCAGTGCCCGGTGTGGTAGCCCAGCGCAACCGGGCGTCCATCTCCGGCGCGAATACCGCCCTGGGTACCGATAATCAGCACCTCTTTGCCGGTCAGCTTGTTGGCGTCCCAGCCCATCCCGGCGTTCTGCGTCATGCCGAACAGGTTGCCGCTGGGGGATTCCATCAGCATCTGCGGGGTCAGCGGCAGCGCGCCCTGCGGCCCCGCCGCGTGGGTGATCACCGCATAAAACGCATCGTCCTGCGGGGTGAAAATTTTTTCAATGGTCATCGTTATCGTCCGGCTCAGCAGAGCTTGAGCTGTTGCAGCAGGGTTTTCAGCTGCGCCTTACGCGGCTCGTCCAGCGGCGTGGCAGGCGGCAGCACGTGCGTGGAGACAGGACGACCACAAAGTACGATCGCCTCTTTAATGACGTTCACAAACGGCGTATCCAGCTGATACATCTGCGGGATTTGCAGCAGGGTCTGATGATACTCAGCCGCTTTCGCCACGTCTTTATCCCGCCAGGCTTTCAGAAGATTCACCGATACCTGCGGAGCAAAGTTGCCGCTGGCCGAAATCGCCCCGTCGCCGCCGAGCAGCAGGGTATTAAACAGATGATCGTCGTAGCCGCACAGCACGGTGAAGTGCGGATGAGCGGCTTTAACGGTGAGGATCATGCTGCGCAGGTGGGCGACGGAGTCGATGGTGTCTTTGATGCCGATAATATTGCTGCGCGAGTCGGCCAGGGTTTTGACCAGCGCCGGAGTCAGATCCTGCCCGGTCAGCGCCGGGAAGTTATAGAGCATCACCGGCAGGGTGACGCTGTCGGCTACCAGCTCGAAATAGCGGATCAGGTTTGCTTCCGACACCTTCCAGTAGTAGGGGTTGATCACCACGATGCCGTCCGCGCCCGCCTGCTGCGCGTGCTGGCTGAGTTCAATGGTTTCCCGGGCGTTGGTGCCGCCGGTGCCGATCAGCACCGGCACACGACGATCGACATGATCGATGGCAAAGCGGGCAATGGTTTTACGCTCTTCGGCGCTGAGCTGGGAGAACTCGCCGCCGCTGCCCAGGAAGAACAGGCCGTCAACGCCCGCAGCGATCAGATCGTCGATCAGCGCGGCGGTGCCCGGCTTATCGAGCTGGCCGTCGGCGGTAAAGATGGTGGAGACAGGGGGAATGATTCCCGTGAACAACGCGGACTGCGGCATGAGATCTCCTTGCTGAATCATTTTGTTCTACATTATAGAACAGTGTTCATTAATTTAACGATCATACTATGACGCAGAAAAAGGGGAGGTAAATGGGAGATGAGGAGGGAGTGCGGGAAGTTTAAGGTGGATCACATTATGCGTGGGTGCGGTCTGGTGCCCTCACCCTAACCCTCTTCCACAGGGCTGAGGAATCCCCACAAAATAATACCAGCACGGACGACCCCCTCTCCCTTGAGGGAGAGGGCTGGGGTGAGGGGGAACATACGGCTCTGGTGGTCATTCCGTTCACTTTATGTTCCTTGCTACTCTGTAAGGAC
>NZ_LNHM01000035.1:0-236 GCF_001462935.1 Enterobacter sp. 50588862 | reverse complement strand
GAGCGGTTCGGGGAATGGTGCGGTATGCGCGGGCGGTCCTGAAGGCCGGCGGCACCTTCCTGAGCCCAGCGGCGAAGCCACTTGTAGGCGGTGGCAGGAGAAATGCCGAACTGACGGCAGAGGGAACGGATGTTCGCCCCGTCCTGCGAGGCGAACAAAACAAACTCGGTACGTAATGACATGGTATCTCTCGCATCCCAGGGCATAAGCGACTCCATAGACGGGTTCTTATGCCT
>NZ_LNHM01000034.1:0-549 GCF_001462935.1 Enterobacter sp. 50588862 | reverse complement strand
TAGGTAGCTTAACCTTCGGGAGGGCGCTTACCACTTTGTGATTCATGACTGGGGTGAAGTCGTAACAAGGTAACCGTAGGGGAACCTGCGGTTGGATCACCTCCTTACCTTAAAGAACCTGCCTTTGTAGTGCTCACACAGATTGTCTGATGAATGATGAACTTCTGAATGTACTTTTGAGTGCATTAAGAAGTTTTGCTCTTTAAAAATCTGGATCAAGCTGAAAATTGAAACGACACATCTTAATGGTGTGTTCGAGTCTCTCAAATTTTCGCAAGTCGATGGTGAATCGAAAGAAACATCTTCGGGTTGTGAGGTTAAGCGACTAAGCGTACACGGTGGATGCCCTGGCAGTCAGAGGCGATGAAGGACGTGCTAATCTGCGAAAAGCGCCGGCGAGGTGATATGAACCTTTGACCCGGCGATGTCCGAATGGGGAAACCCAGTGCAATTCGTTGCACTATCGTTAACTGAATACATAGGTTAACGAGGCGAACCGGGGGAACTGAAACATCTAAGTACCCCGAGGAAAAGAAATCAACCGAGATT
>NZ_LNHM01000033.1:0-115751 GCF_001462935.1 Enterobacter sp. 50588862 | reverse complement strand
ACTGACGGCAGAGGGAACGGATGTTCGCCCCGTCCTGCGAGGCGAACAAAACAAACTCGGTACGTAATGACATGGTATCTCTCGCATCCCAGGGCATAAGCGACTCCATAGACGGGTTCTTATGCCTCAGTTGTAAGTGTCTACCATGTCCCCGAACAAGTGTTCACTATGTCCCCGGACTGTACACCCTCAAGGGAGAGGGGGTCGTCCGTGCTGGCATTATTTACTGGGGATCCCTCAGCACACAGGGAGAGGGAGAAAACCGCGCTACTTTTTGCGTGAGAGCTTAAACGCGATAAACAGGAACACCACCCATACCGGCAGCAGCATTGCTGAAAGTCGCATCTCATCCATGGTGCACATCAGCACCAGAATCAGCCCAAGGAAGGCGATACAGAGGTAGTTCCCCGCCGGGTAGAGCAGCGCCTTAAACTGCGTTTCGCGCCCTTTGCGGCGCATCGCCGCGCGAAAGCGCAGGTGCGCCAGGCAGATCATGATCCAGTTCAGCAGCAGCGTGGCAACAACCAGCGCCATCAGCAGGCCAAACGCCTCTTTCGGCAGCAGGTAGTTAATCAGCACCACCAGCGAGGTGATAGCGCCAGAAAGGAACAGCGAATTGATCGGCACGCCGCGACGACTCACGCGGGTGAGGAACTTCGGCGCGTTGCCCTGTACGGAGAGGCCAAACAGCATACGGCTGTTGGAGTAGACCCCGCTGTTGTACACCGACAAAGAGGCCACCAGAATGACAAAGTTCAGTGCCGAAGCCACCACGTTGCTGTTGAGATCGTGGAAAATCATCACGAACGGGCTGCTGTCGGACTTCACTTCCACCCACGGGTAAAGCGCCAGCAGCACCACCAGCGAGCCGATATAGAACAGCAGAATACGGTACACCACCTGGTTGACCGCTTTCGGAATGCTTTTGTGCGGATCGCGCGCTTCGGCCGCGGTAATGCCAATCAGCTCCAGACCGCCGAAGGAGAACATAATCACCGCCAACGAGAGGATAAGCCCTTTCCAGCCAGTCGCCAGGAAGCCGCCGTGCTGCCAAAGGTTGTCGATAGTGGCCCGCTCGCCGCCGTGGCCGGAGAACAGCAGCCACAGGCCAAAGCCGATCATGCCGATAATCGCCAGCACCTTAATCAGCGCAAACCAGAACTCGGTTTCACCATACAGGCGCACGTTGACGAGGTTAACGGCGTTAATGATGATGAAGAAGGCCGCCGCCCAGATCCACGTGGGCACGTCCGGCAGCCAGTACTGCATGTAGATGCCTGCGGCGGTCAGCTCCGCCATCCCCACCAGCACGAACATCACCCAGTAGTTCCAGCCGGAGAGGAAGCCTGCGAACGGGCCCCAGTATTTATAGGCAAAGTGCGCGAAGGAGCCTGACACCGGCTCTTCAACGACCATCTCGCCGAGCTGGCGCATGATCAGGAAGGCGATGATCCCGGCGATAGCGTAACCCAGCAGAACCGCCGGGCCGGCCATCTGAATGGCGGGGCCGATGCCGAGAAACAGCCCGGTACCGATTGCGCCGCCGAGGGCAATTAACTGAATATGTCGATTTTGCAAACCACGTTGCAGCGTCGGATTCTGATCCGACGAGGCTTCAGCGCGACCATGGCCTGAAGCGGATGACGCGTCTTTCACGCCCTACCCCTGTCTCTTTTTTAGAAGGGGCACGTTTTAACACTTCATGCTGGTGGTAGCAAGCTTAACGCCGGGCCAGCGCGTGCGCCCGGCGGATAAACGTCACGACCCGATAATTCCGCCGTCCGCTTTCACGATCACCACCGTCGACGATCGCGGGCGTCCGTTCGGGCTGGCGTCCGGCCAGTTAGAGACGGCGCGCGGATTGGCCGGGTCGGTAATATCATCCCCGCCCTCCCCTGGGTGCTGAATGTTGATAAACAGCGTGCGGTTGTCCGGCGTAAACGCAATGCCGGTGATCTCACACCCGCGCGGCCCGGTCAGGAAACGGCGATACTCGTTGGTGCCCGGAATGGTCGCCACCATCTGGTTATTGCCCATCCCCTCATACGCTTTCTTATTGATGGTGCTGGAGG
Organism: Enterobacter sp. 50588862; assembly: GCF_001462935.1. NCBI lineage: Bacteria > Pseudomonadati > Pseudomonadota > Gammaproteobacteria > Enterobacterales > Enterobacteriaceae > Enterobacter > Enterobacter sp. 50588862. The sequence goes on along the minus strand of NZ_LNHM01000033.1, from coordinate 113,679 downwards.
AGACGTCGGTCTGGATCCACAGGACGCCCTGATGATCGAAAGAGAGTCCGTCCGGGCTGCCGAATGCCGCGCCCTGCATGGAGCCTTTGGCCTTCGGATCGTCGCCGTCGGTGCGTCCGGCCATGACCAGAATATCCCACTTAAAGCGTGTGGCAGCAGGGTCCGCGCCGTCTTCGTGCCAGTGCATGATATGCCCAAACACGTTGTTGGCGCGCGGGTTGGCAGCATCCACCGGCGCTTTCCCCTCTTTCCCGCGATCGCTGTTGTTGGTGAGCGTACAGTAGACGCTGCCGCTGGCGTGCGGATCGACGGCTATCCATTCGGGGCGATCCATTTTGGTCGCCCCCACCGCGTCGGCCGCCAGGCGGGTTTTAATCAGCAGATCGCCCTGGTTTTCAAACCCTTTACTCTTATCCAGGCCATTTTGCCCGAAGATCAGCGGCAGCCAGTCTCCGCTCCCGTCCTCGTTGAACCTGGCGACGTACAGCGTGCCGGAGGTCAGCAGCTGCATATTGGCTTCACGATTCGCGGGATCGTATTTTTTGTCCGAGACAAACTTATAGATGTACTCAAACTTCTGATCGTCCCCCATGTAGACCACCACGCGGTTATCGGCGGCGAGCGTGACGGCTGCCCCCTCATGCTTGAAGCGGCCCAGGGCGGTGTGCTTGCGCGGTGTGGAGGTGGGGTTGTAGGGATCGATCTCCACGACCCAGCCGAAACGGTTGGGTTCGTTAGGGGTTTTATCCACGCTGAACCGCTCGTCCACCTCGTTCCAGCGGTAGGATTCATCGCTGTCGCTGATGCCGTAGCGTTTTTCCAGCGGATTGAGATCGGCTTTTTTGACAAAAATATCCGACCAGTTTTCCTCGCAGGTGAGATAGGTGCCCCACGGCGTGTGGCCGTTAGCGCAGTTTTGCATGGTGCCCAGCACGCGTTCCCCCTGCGGGTCGGCGGCGGTTTTCATTAAGTCCTGATGCCGCGCCGGGCCGGTAAGCTGCATCGGCGTATTGACGGTGATACGGCGGGCATATGAAGACGGGCGTACCACCTGCCAGTCGCTGCCCGCTTTTTTCACTTCCACCACCGAGACGCCCATCGCGTTCTGCCCCTTGCGGGCCTTGTCGAGGCTCCAGTTCGCCGTACCGTCGGTAAACAGCATCCCGTTGTCGATGTATTCATGGTTCATCGCCAGCAGGCCATGCTCCGGGTTTTGCTCCCCCTGCGGCAGGCTAAACCACGCCATGCCGTCGTGGTGCATGCCCGCCTGCACGGCCTGTTCGTCCGTGGTGTTGCTGGCGTCCGGCTTAAAGGCCGGCATGTTGTTTTTGATCCCCGACGGGTCACCCCAGCGATAGAACGGGCGGGCAATATAGCCTTCCGGCACCCTGACCGTATCTTCGGTGGAGACGTCGATGCTGGTAAAGCCCAGGGAAACCGCTTTTGCCAGCGCGGAAGGCTTCGATACCGCGGCAATGGCGTTCTCAGGTTTGATCAGAAACGGGAATGATACGGCGGCCCCCGCAACGGCCCCCATCTGGAGAAAACGGCGGCGGGAGAGGAACACCTCCGCCACCTCGGAGAATACCGGGTTTGCGCTGCGGTTAGCGATGTCGTCGCGATGTTCTTTTTTAAAAACGGATTTGAGGGGTCTGCCCATAGCGGCTTCCTGTCATTGGCCAAGAGGTAAAGAGTTGGCGACCAGTGTAAGAAGCTTTTATTACAATTTTATAACACGATGACGGAAGGATGGGGGCATCCGTGCCCCGGATAACGAGGTGGAACGCTTAGAACTCGTAGCCAACCGAGACCTTAAAGGTACGCGGTTCGCCCTGAGTGATGTAGGTACCGGAATCGTCCACGCTGGCCCAGTAGTTCTCATTGGTCACGTTGTCGATGCCCGCGCGCACGGTCATCTGGTTTGCGTTGCGGTTCACCGCGAAGCGATAGCGCATGCCCAGATCCAGCGTGGTGTAGCTATCCAGCTTTTTGCTGTTCGCGAGATCGGCATACTGCGTGCCGGAGTGGTTCACGCGCGCGGTCGCTGTCAGGCCGTCAACCGGCTTGATGTCGTACTCCGCGCCCAGCACGGCGTAGAAGTTCGGAATACCGATCGCATCGTTGCCCTGGTTCACGCCGTTTTTGGTTTTGGTTAGCTCCGCCTGCAGCCAGGTGGCGCTGGCGTTCAGACGCATCCCGAGCATCGGCTCGCCGAAGACGTTCAGCTCCACGCCACGGTTACGCTGCTCCGCATCCAGGCCGTAGTGATTGTTAGCATCGAGGATCGCCGAGGGCATTTTAATCTCAAACAGCGCCAGAGAGCCGCCCACGCGCCCGAAGTCCGCCTTCACGCCCACTTCGTTCTGCTTAGAGTGAACGATGCCGGTGCTCTGGCCGTAGTTGGTGGCGGTGTTAGGTGCGGTTTTGCCCGGCTGCAGCGCTTCGGTGTGGTTGGCGTAGAGGGAAATTTCTTCCCACGGTTTGTAAACCACGCCGTAGGTTGGCATCCAGCGGCTGCCGTCGAAGCCGTCCGCGTCGTTCTCTGCGCCAGTAATTTTGTTATACCCGCGAACGACCACTTTCTGATGGCGCGCGCCTGCGGTGAACAGCAGCTTGTCATCAAGCACGCCCAGGGTATCGCTCAGCAGCCAGCCCTGGGTGCGGGTGCGCCCGCTGGTCAGCGGATCGCTGTATTTACCGCCGGAGCCGTTGAAGTTGGTGCTGTCCGGCATATCCACGCCGGTGTTGTGGTAGATGTTGGTGGTCGGGTTATCCTTCGCCGCCGACATTTTCCACGCGATTTTTTCGTTTTTGGTCATTGCGGAGTACCCGACGTTGACCTTGTGCGAGACGAAGCCGGTGTTGAAGTTGCCGCGAATGCCCGCCATCCCGCTGACGGAATCGCTGATGCGGTTGGTATCCAGACGGCTGACCGTTGCGTTACCGCTCTTGTCCACCAGCTTCGGCGCGCTGTAGATCCCTTCTTCATGCGCGTGCTGCGCGCCCAGGCCGGTATAGGCCGTCCAGCTATCGGTGATGTCATACTCGCTGCGCCACATCCCGAACTCGTTTTCGATATCGCTGTAGGCCCACTTCTGCGAGAAGTTACGATCGTTCTTCGGTGGTTCAGGCACGAAGTCCACCGCCGAGATGTTGACGCTGGTCGGGCTGCCGTGGAAGGTTTTCTTCTGATAGCCCAGATCCAGCGAGGTGCGGAAGCGGTCGCCTTTATAGTCCAGGCCGGTGGAGAGCAGCGTGGTGCGGCGGCGGTCGTTCGGTACGCCGGTTTCCCCTTCACGATGCACGAGGTTCACGCGCGCGCCGAACTGGTCGTTATCGCCAAAGCGACGCCCCGCATCCAGCGTGGTGCCAATCTGGGAATCCGAGGTGTAGTCCACGCCCACTTTCGCCTGCGGCGTTTCCCCGGCATGCTTTGGCTCAAGGTTAATCATCCCGCCCACGCCCGAGCTTGCCGCGCCGTTCATCAGGGAGTTGGCCCCTTTGAAGATCTCAATGCGGTCAACCATCTGGGCATCCACCACCTGACGCGGCAGCACGCCGGAGAGGCCACCGAAGGTCATGTCGTCGCCGTCAAACTTCAGGCCGCGAATGCGGAAGGTTTCCGCGCTGTTGCCGTAACCCTGCACAAACTGAACGCCCGCGTCGTTGGCGACCACGTCAGCAATGGTTTTCGCCTGCTGATCTTCCACCAGTTTTGAGGTGTAGCTGATGATATTGAACGGCACGTCCATGGCGTTCTGCTGGCCGAGCATCCCCATTCGCCCGCCGTTCGCCACCTGCCCGTCAAGGAAGGCCGGCACCAGCTGGTCGCCACCGGGTTTAAAGTCGCCGGCAGGTGCAGACTGCACAACGATGGTGTCTTCTTTTTTATCCTCTGCCGCCCAGGCGGAATGTGTAACCGCGCCAATGGCGAGCGCCAGCAGCGTTTTGTGCATTTTGGTGTTGTTCATCGTTAACTCGTTTGAAAGTGCGCGCAAAAATAGCCCGTGGACGGGCCTTAGAATATATTGGTTGCAATGCAAATGAGAACTATACGCATTATCTATGCTTTGGCAAGCGCAAATCTCTGCAGGATCCTGCTCAAGTTAATGCGTGATAAAAGGGGATGCTCACCTTGCGCTGAACCATTTAAGTGAACACGCACGGAAAATTGATGCCATTTTGGCAAACATGACGCAAATACGACAGAAGGAGAAAATCAGGCTGGTTTGAAACTGGCGTAAGTGCCTGTTTCTAAATGGCACGCCCTGTAGGATTCGAACCTACGACCTACGGCTTAGAAGGCCGTTGCTCTATCCAACTGAGCTAAGGGCGCACTGAGAAGAGTGAACTTCGCGGTGGTGAAACGCGAAGAATTATACGGTCAATGTCAGGTGAGTCAATGCCTTTTCCGTTTTCGGGGGCAATTACCGCTAGCCGATTGTAAATACGGCTATTTTCTCAACATTTCTCACTGTTTCATCGTAAAATTTAGCGCTGCGAAAAGGCTTAGTTGCATTTAAGTAACGCCTGCTGTTTTCCTGCTCGTCGGCTCGTCACACTAGAGCGAGGTTTCCCGGCCGCCTGGAGGCTGACAGACAACAGGACAATGGAGTGACAGCGCAAAACCCGTTAGATACGCCCCCCCGGTTACAGTTTATTTCTCAGGACATCGTCGGCATCAAACTGGAGCCTGTCGTCGCCCTCACCTCTCAGCGTCAGGTTGGCGTGGAGGTGCTTAGCATGCTGTCCGAAACGCAGCACAGCGAGGATTTTTTCCGCCATCAGTCGGCAGGCTGGTCAATGACGCTGCTTGAAGCGCAGCTTGCCGCACTAAAAAAGACGCCGCACGGTAATAACCTTTTTATTAATCTGCCGATAACCGTTCTGACAGAGCCAGCGTCCTTTCAGCGGCTCATCAATCTGAAAAACACGTCGCTGAATATCGAGATTGTTGACCTCTCTGCCTTTCTGGCGTTCTCTGCCGCACAGAAGCAGCGCGTCATTCAAAACCTGTCGAAACTCCGGGAACAGGGGCACAGTATATGGCTGGATGACATCGACGAAACGGTCATTCAGCCGTTTTTATTTTGTCGATTACCGTTGAACGGCATCAAAATTGATAAGGGCGCATTCTGGCGTTTACGCGCTACACCCGCGCTGAGGCAGCTGGTTTCACGTTGCTTTCAGCTGGCCGGGAGCGTGCTCATCGAAGGTATTGAGACTGAACGCGATCGCACCTGGGCACTGCAGGCAGGCGCAGATCTCGGCCAGGGATATTACTGGCCGTCCTGGACATGGCCGGAGGATTAAAGAGCCATTTCCAGGAGGGAGACCATGCGAATGACAGTGCGCCGTTACCGGCGGCGGCGTACAGGAAGTGATGCACTGGGATTTACGCACTCACCTTTTGCTCCCCCCTTTTTCGACCGGCTCGAGTTTTTGAGCCAGTCCATCAGCCAGCCCCGAAAAACCGACGCTCCGTTTATCATTCTGGTCACGGAGGATCATTTTCTGCGCACCGGTTTTCTCAATGGACAGTTTCCCCTGAGCAGCTGTTGCGACTATATCTCACTGGATGATGCGCTCGGCGCTCAGGCACAATGGCCTTCAGCGCGTCTGGTGGTGGATGTAGAAAGCCGTTCCACCGGGCTGATTGATCAACTGGATCAATTAAGAAGGCATAGCCTGTATCCCCCCTTCCTGACGCCGTGGCTACTGGTCCGGGCAGATAATTATGATACCCGCCTCTTCTGCAAAGCGGCGGGGCCTTTTCACGTGCTGGAACGTCAGATGAACGCGGCAGGGCTTCAACACAGCCTGATGGATGCGCGCCCACCGCAGGGGTCCGATAAAGACTGGTTTTCCCGCAATGAATGGCCCATTTTGCAGGAGCTTGCCCGCGGTAAGACGCTGCGTCAGATTGCCCTTCTGCAGAATCGCCCCTATAGCCGCATTATCTATCGTCTCAGCTGCATCCTGCTTAAGCTGGGGCTGAGCCATCGCCAGGAATTGTTACACCTTCTTAATAACCTCTCTGACTGCACGTTTTAACTTACGCACTAACTTCTTATTTCCTAAAGCGCTTTAGGAATTTACTTACCACGCATGTTATGAAATGGTTAAATTTTAACAATGTATTCGATTTTATAACTATTCCTAATTTATGCTTCGGAACCATGTGAAATGTCACAGAATGAGCCAAAGGCAGCACTTTCCTCCATCCGTTAAGTGAATGCAGAAGGCGTTAATAAGATGATAATGATGTAAAAACAAGCAGCTTCGCTTCACTCTCCAGGAGCGGAAAGCAAAGTGGATAGCATGTTCTCCTGCGCGATGATGACGTGACGTTGATGCGCCTTAAGCACTTTCAGATGAAGGTTTGACACCTTGCAAGGGCACTTTTTCGCCTCTTTGACCCTGGGTCGCCCGCCGAATCGACGGCCTTTTTTATTAACAATTACGCAACATAAAGAGACATCTGTTATTTTTTGTTATTACATAAAGATGAAAAGATGCGGTAAATGGGATAACAGGATATTTCCGCTAAATTTAAAAACATAGCCATTAAGATCCAGAAGATAATACAAACCAATAAGCGGAGACTAATTTACAGGGTTTTCGGAAAAAACTTACTCTGTATAATAAGATGCGTACCAAATCTGAATAAGAAAAATCTTTTTGCCAACACCAGCCAAATGAGATGACCGCGCTGAGGCACTGTTCTTTTCATTACGTAAACAAGGATGCTTTCGCTCTTTCCAGGGAAATACTACGGTATAGGGATCTGCACTTTATATCCTTCCGGCATTTCGAGAGTTTTACAAAACTCTACATAACGCTTTTAACAATCTGAGGCATTAAAAATGAAACCGGCATCCGTTATCATTATGGACGAACATCCTATCGTCAGAATGTCGATAGAGGTCCTGCTACAGAAAAATAAAAATATCACAGTCAAGCTTAAGTCTGGCGATAGCCATGAAGTTCTTGACTGTATTCGTAATCATCCTATCGATTTGGTGATCCTTGACATCGAACTTACGGGCACAGATGCCTTCGCTTTACTGAAGAGAATCAGAAACTTAAACAAAGACATCAAGATTCTGTTCCTCTCCTCTAAATCAGAGTTATTTTACGCGGGTCGTGCGATTCGCGCCGGGGCCAACGGCTTCGTCAGTAAACGAAAAGATTTGGGTGAGATCTACAACGCCGTAGAGATGATTCTGATGGGTTATTCTTTTTTCCCGTCGGAAACGCTGAATTTTATAAACCATATGGGTTCGGGAAAAGGGATGGCAGCGGATATGCCATTATCGAATCGCGAGGTCACGGTATTACGTTATCTGGCGAATGGATTATCCAATAAGGAGATTGCTGAACAGTTACTGTTAAGCAATAAGACCATCAGTGCGCACAAATCCAATATTTATTCCAAGCTTGGCGTACAAAGCATCGTGGAATTAATAGATTACGCCAAAGCGCACGAGCTGCTATAACCTGAATTCACTCCCTGCAGTTTATCCGAGCTGCAGGGAGTGCGGTCAGCGCTAATTATAATTAATCATGAAGGTAGCATCCGCATCAGCCCGTCCGGGCTGAGGGTTATCGGCCGTGGCAATATAATTGGCATAAAATGATAGGGTCGCATTCCCCTGTGCATCAACCGTGACCGGCTGGCTGGCCTGCTGAAGCGCCAGACGCGTTTTATCCGCATCCCTGATCTCGACGGCGACGTGGCTCGCTGTACTGGCATCATTCAGTGCCAGCAACCCGCTATTGCTCCCGTCTGCCTTACCCGAGAACGTAATGGACGCCGCCCCGGGCGGACAGCCGGTCAGCTTCAGCGTGAAGGGCATAGGCTGCGTGCGGCTCCCCGTGGTGTTGAGCTGCTTCGTGGGCCAGGTGCCCAGCGTGACCGTTTTGTCGCTATCGTTACCCTCTGCCACGCAGGTAAAATCGACGATATTGCCGTAGAGCCGAATATTAATTTCGCCCAATGCGGTTTCCGCCTGAGCCTGGGTGCAAAGCGCAAAGAGCGCCACGGTGATAAAACGGATCCCGTTTCGCATGTCTGCTCCTTAGTCGTAATCCACACGCAAATATCCGCGCGAGGTAAAGCGTCCTTCCGCTGGCTTGTTGCCCGTCACGCTCACCGGCCAGACCCGGATCCCCACCTGCGCCTGCGCGCTGTCGTCCAGGCGGAACGGAATTTTGCTCGTCAGGTTGTTAGGCGTGAGCGGCGCACCGCTCTCGTTGGCAATGATAAACCCCACATCCGGGTTATCCGACACCACCACATTATTGGAGACCTTTTCAGCCTCGACGCGCATCGTCAGCATGGCGTTTGCCTCCACGTTGGTGCATTTAATCGCGATGGTTTTACTTTGCGATGAGACGCCCTCCGGCTTGTTACCCACGCCCGCCTTGCTGAACAGGGAGGCGCCAATGTCGCCGAAATCAAATTCAACCACATTGCCGGCGTTGATGGCGCAGCTCTGCGGCACCTGAATGGTTCCGCTGTAGCTGATGGTGTAGACCGGCGTGGTCAACGGATCGGAGGAGGTGGTGGTGACGTAAACGCGGAACATGGTGGCACGCGGGATCACCACCATATTGATAAAGCGTCGGGTCACCTTAAGACGGAAAATAAGGCTGGAATCCTGCACGCCAAACGGTTTGTTTTTTGAAACGTTCGGATGGCTCCCCATCTGGATATAGTTTTTGGGTGGATAAAACGCGCCAGCATAGCTGTCCGTGATCTTCATCGCCCCGTCCAGATAGTCGTTAAGCTTCAGATACTGATAGCCATCGCTGGTCCCGGTGATCGGGTAATCCGTCACGTAGCTGCGCTTGGTGGTATTCCCGACGGTGCCCTTCGGGCAGACGGCGTTTACCCCCACCCACTGCGATTTCTCGCTGAGGGTGACAACCTGCCCAACCTGGTTATTCGAGCTGTTGAATTTATCCGTCAGGTCGTAATGCACCTCCGTCGGCACGCCCTTTTCATTGACGCACACGGTGGCTAACGCGTTTGTCGCGGGCAGGATTGCCAGAAGCGACAAGGCAAAGATATGGATTTTAATCACAGCGGATCCCCTTAAGTGTGATCGCCTGTTGCAGGCTCTTTTCAGGCAAGCTGTAAGGCGCACGGCACTGGGACTGCGCCCCGTTACCCCACTGGACCAGCAGTTCGCCTTCCAGCGGCAGCCCACTCAGGTAAATTTGCCCGTCATCCCCCACCATGCTGGTCACGCCGCTCTGGGTTTCGCGCACCACGGCGCCGAACGGCACCGGCTGGTTGCCGCGCGTTACCGTCAGCAGGGCGCGCACGCCAATGCGGGTATCAAAGCTGGCGCGGACCAGCGCGCCTTTGGTCGGCACCACGCTGCTCACGTTGTTTTCGATGTCGGTGTTGTTGCTCATGGTATTGGTATCCAGCGCCACGCGGTTATAGCGGTAGACGGTGGCATACGGCATGACCGCGTAGCCTCGCCAGTCGGTCTTCACGCCGGTCTGGTTTTCCACGCTGACGCCTGATGCCCCCGGCGCCTTAATCAGCACGTTGGTATCGCCCAGCGGCTGGCTGAAGGTCACTCCGTCTGAATGGCCAACTACCCCACCGGAGAGCTGCCAGTTGAGATCGTGCTGATCGCGGGAATAGTTGTAGCCCACGCCCAGCGTGCCGTAGGTTGCCTGCCAGTTGGCGCTGGCGCTTCCGCTTGAGCCGTTGGTGCTGGCGTGTCCCTGGGTCACGCTGTAGTTCAGGTTGCGGTCCTCAAGCAGCGTGCCGCTGACGCCGGTTTGCCAGCTCGTGTCGCCATCGCTGTTTCGGCTGGCGGATGCGGTGGCATAGGCGCGATCGATCGCGCTGTCCCGGCGATAGCCCTGGCGGGTAAAGAGGCTAAACGGCACGGAGACGTTAAACGACGCGATCCGGTCGGTACCGTCGATCCCGACGGATTTGTTCCACGACCATGACAGGGAGTAGTTGATCCCCTTAACGCCCCCCGCGTAGCCCAGCTGATACCAGAGGTTCGTTTCGTCCGTCCCCCAGTAGGTTTGCTCACTCCCGGAGATATAGACCGAGCCGTAATCCCCCAGCGACTGGGAAATGTTGAGCTGGAAGCGGCCTTTTTTATTCCACGTCAGGTTGTGATAGCTCTGCACGTCCGGCACATCGTTATCGTCCTGGCTATCGGCATACTGGTAGCCCTCCATTGAGCGCCAGGCCACGTCGTCCAGGGTGTAAAACCCCTTCGTTGAGTAGCGGTAGCCCAGCAGCTGGAAGTTGGTGCCAAACCCGTTCAGCGATTTTGCATACAGAAAACGCAGGGACTGACCTTCATGTTTGCTGTCGTCCGCGAGTTGGCTGCGGGCGTGGGTGATATCGACGGAAACTGCGCCCCAGTCACCGAGGTTTTTCCCGGCACCGACGGCCACTGCGGTATAGCGTGACGCCAGCTGGGTACCGCCATAGAGCGTAAAGCCGTTAGCAAGGCCGGTAATCAGGGTGCCCTGGGCGAAGAACGGTGTATCCTGGTCGCTGTTACCGCTGCGGTAATCCCCCGCCACGAGGTCATATTTCCAGCGCCCTTCACGCTGCAGGAGCGGCACGGTGGAGTACGGCACGGTGTAGCGCTGCTGGCTGCCGTCTTTCTCTTCCACCGTGACGTCAAGGTCACCGCTGGAGGAGGTCGGGTTAAGATCGGTGATGGCGAACGCGCCGGGCTGGACGTAGCTTTGATAGATAACGTAGCCGTTCTGGCGAACCACCACTTTGGCAGGCGTACGGGCAATACCGCGCACGGTCGGCGCGTAACCCTGCAGGCTGTCGGGGTACATGCTGTCAGACGAATAGAGCCGCCCGCCGCGAAAACCGACGCTGTCGAAAACGTCATTCCCGGTGTTGCTGTCGCCCAGCACCAGCTCACTTTTCAGTGGGATAACGGTGCGCTGCGCCCAGGTGCCAATATTCTGCCACTCGCTGCGCCGCTTCCCGTTATTTTGCGTGTAGCGCCATGCGCCGTTGTTGCGTAAACGCCAGGCGCCATAGTTCAGCCCGCTCTGCAGGTTCAGGTAATAGCTGTCGTCTTCGCTTCCCCGGTTGCCCGTAAAGCTGTAGTTCACCAGCGCGGCGGGAATGCCTTCATCCCACTGTTCAGGCGGAATATAGCCGCGCGCGCTGTTTTGCATTGCCACCTGCGGCAGGCTGACGTTCAGGCGCTGTGAAGCAAAGTTAAATACCGTTTCGCTGCCGGGAATGGCCGTGGTCAATGGAACGCACGTTTCACCCTGCACCTTCGCCAGCTCGGGAAATGCGGCAACGTTGACGCCAAAGCGATCGAGCATCGCGCGCGTAATGCACGGCGACAGGCCGCCCGCCACCGGCGGCGTGTTCTCGGCCTGTTCAAAACGCACGTCCTGGGTGCCGATAAACTCATCGTTACGCCAGATATCCACGCGATAGATGCCGGGTGCCTGCTGGTGCCCCTGTTCAAAACGCGACAAATCCGCCACGCTGGCGGTGTCGTCGGATAAGAAGGCCGGGTTGAAGTAGCTTTCGCTCCAGCCAGCCTGCGGCCAGAGCGCGGCCATCAGCGCCAGTGCAACCGGGCAGTAACGTCCCTGGTGGTTTTTCATCGCCCTGACTCTGCTCACAGGTTGACGCTGCGCGCCGGTGTAATGGCGCCGTAGTCATTCACGCTCTGCCAGGAGAGCGTACCGCCGGCCCCGGCGGGCAGCACCTGCTGAGCCGAGTTTTTCGGCGCGACCATCAGGTTTTCCAGCGTCTGACCGCCCAGCTTCAGGTTGACCAGAGTGATGTAATAGGGCGAGGCGTTGCTGACTTTGAGATGGTTCCCCACGCGCTCAAAGCGCAGCTGGGAAAGCGCCTCATCCGGCTGCATCGCCAGGTTATTCGGGCGCACAAACAGCTTGATGCGCGAAAGGATCGCCAGCTGCAGCACGTTATTATTTTCCGTTTTCGCTTTGTTCACTGACGGGATCGCCTTCACGTTCATGTAAAAGAGCGATTCGCGATCGGCGGGCAGCGCGGGCCCGGCGTAAATAATACGCAGCGTGTTTTCGCTGTCCGGCTCGCTAACGAACAGCGGCGGCGTGACGGCAAAGGTTTTTTCCTTTTGCCCGCTGGCATTTTCGATCCACGCGTTAATTAAGTAGCGTTCTTGTTTATTGCTGTTCGTGATCGCCAGCGACGTTTGCTTCGCATCCGCCGGATAAATAACGCGCGTGGCCCCCAGCGCAATACCGCCGGAAGCATTCGCGCAAGCAGAAACCATCATTAAAATAAACGATAAAAGCAGTCCTGGTTTAATTAGCATATTCATCAAAACCGTACCTTTAATAATGTGTTCGCAGGTGTTATGGATAAATCAACGTAAACCAGACATCCGACTGAATATTGCCTGGCACGAGGTGTTCGGAAATAGCGCGATAGCGGGCGCTAAAATGAAATGCGAGCTCGCTGGTATTCACGGGCAACCAGCTGACGGCCGTCGCATTCGGGATAATCTGACGCTGCTGCTCATCAAAAAGCGCCAGCCCTACGCCGCTGCTGACAGGCGTTTCACCTGGCCGCGATGTCGCCAGAAAAACCTGCGGATCTTCCGCGGGCGTCACGCCCTGAAACTGGATCCCCACGATGCGGGAGACATCCACGCTGCAGTCCAGCAGCCGCACGGTGAACGGCACATTAACCGTTGAAAAGCTGCCCACACCGGAAAATGAATTGGTTCGGTACTGCCCCATGTCGATGCGCATATTCTGGCTGTCGGGCGCCACGGCGCAGCCGCCGTTTACCAGCTCCCCACGAAGATGCACCTTGCCGCCTTCGATCACCACGGTATGCGCCGATGCCGGGCAGGCCATCGCAAGGGTTAACAGCAGTAGTGTTCCAGTCCTTGTCATCCTTCGTTCCTGGCAGTAGCGTATGACGGGCCTCGTCCCTGAGGCCTGAACATCCCTGTGCGAGGGTATTATTCGTATTTCATTACGAAGGTGGCGTCAGCGTTCGCCTGGCCTGGCTCGGTGGTTGCAGCCGTTGATTTGTAGCGCGCGGTGAATTGCAGGGTGTTAGTCCCTTTAATCAGGTCTTTCGCGGCAGAGAAGGTGGCACCGTCCGGGGTCAGCACGCTGGATTTGCTGTCGAGGATCTCGATACCCACGCCTTTCGCGGTGTTGTCGTTGTTACCGGACGTTACGGCCAGCAGGGTTTTGTCGGTCGCGTCGATCTGGCCGGTGAAAGCAACGGCAGCGGTTTTCGCAACCAGCGGATCGCAGTCATTCAGTTCAATGTTGAACGGAATATTAGAGGTGGTGTCGCCCACTTTGGTGAATTTCGCGGTACGATACTGACCGAGATTAACCGTCTGCTCGGAAGAATCGGTATTTACTGAACAAGCAGCATTAACCAGTTCACCTTTAAAATGCACGGTACCGCCATTTACGGTAACCGGCGTAACGGGATCGGCTGCATTAGCGGCACCCGCGACCAGGGCCAGTGTTGCAATAACAGAAGAAGCAATGTTGCTGAGTTTCATGTCTATTCCTTTAAAATGTAAATAACCCTTCCCGCGAAAAATCGGGAATAAGAAATACGTTCAATTGCATAATTGAAAACTTATTTCGGAGGAGACAAAGTAGCTCAGGATGTAATTTTTAAATATGTCAAAACACTGCCATTTCGCCAGGTCACATCCTAATCCCGTCTAAGAAATTGACCATCCCTTAAGAAGGGTTTTTACGCCTCACGGATGAAAACTCGTAAAGGGTGACTGACAGCGGCGCTCGCTTCTGACAAAATACAGGCAATCCCCCCTTTCAAACGTTACAGACGGAATCTTCTCTCTGATGGCAGCAAAGATTATTGACGGTAAAACGATTGCGCAGCAGGTGCGCTCTGAGGTCGCGGAAAAAGTGAAGGCGCGTAAAGCCGCCGGAAAACGCGCTCCCGGGCTGGCCGTTGTGCTGGTTGGCAGCAACCCGGCATCACAGATTTATGTCGGCAGCAAACGCAAAGCGTGTGAAGAGGTGGGGTTCGTCTCCCGCTCTTACGATTTGCCGGAAACCACCAGCGAAGCGGAACTGCTGGAACTTATTGACACCCTGAATGCCGATAAAGAGATCGACGGCATTCTGGTTCAGCTGCCGCTGCCTGCGGGCATCGACAACGTGAAGGTGCTGGAGCGTATCGCGCCAGATAAAGACGTCGACGGTTTCCATCCGTACAACGTGGGCCGCCTGTGCCAGCGCGCGCCGCGTCTGCGCCCGTGCACCCCGCGCGGCATCGTGACGCTGCTGGAGCGTTATAACATCGACACCTACGGCCTGAACGCCGTGGTCATCGGCGCGTCCAATATCGTGGGCCGTCCGATGAGCATGGAGCTGCTGCTGGCAGGCTGCACCACCACCGTGACCCACCGCTTTACCAAAAACCTGCGTCACCACGTTGAAAACGCCGATCTGCTGATCGTCGCGGTCGGCAAGCCGGGCTTTATTCCGGGCGAGTGGATCAAAGAGGGCGCGATTGTCGTGGACGTCGGGATTAACCGTCTGGAAAACGGCAAAGTGGTCGGCGACGTGGTGTACGAAGATGCGGCGGCTCGCGCCTCTTACATTACGCCAGTGCCGGGCGGCGTTGGCCCGATGACTGTAGCAACGCTGATTCAGAATACTTTGCAGGCATGCGAAGAGTACCACGATGTAGAGGAAGCATAAGATGGCCACATTTTCATTAGGCAAACACCCGCACGTTGAGCTGTGCGATCTGCTCAAGCTCGAAGGCTGGAGCGAAAGCGGCGCGCAGGCGAAAATCGTTATCGCCGACGGGCAGGTGAAAGTAGACGGCGTGGTGGAAACCCGCAAGCGCTGCAAGATTGTCGCCGGCCAGACCGTGAGTTTTGAAGGGCAGAGCGTGACCGTGACGGCGTAAGCCGTTTGTTGCCCGGTGGCGCTGCGCTTACCGGGCCTACGTACTGTCTCCGTTTGTAGGCCGGGTAAGGCGAAGCCGCCATCCGGCAATTTCTATCTCTATCCCCTCACACCCATCACGGTTATTTATCGATCAACTTCAAATAATCACTATTTCATCTGTTGAAAGGTGAGATTTCAGTTGCGCGTTTTTCACTCTTTCCCCACGATAAGTAGAACGTTCTACTAAAACGTTCTACTTACAATAACAGCGCTTAAAAAGCGCTACTCGGGGGAAATCAGCATGAGTCTGATATCAGGATTTGTTAAATCGCTGTCTAAGTTATCGATGATTGGTCGCGCCTTAATGCTGCCAATTTCACTGCTTCCCGCTGCGGGCCTCCTGCTGGCCTTCGGCGATAAGTTCCACCTGCCGCTGATGATGAACGCTGGCGGGGTTATCTTTGATAACCTGCCGATGCTGTTTGCCATCGGCTCTGCTGTCGGTCTGGCCTCGGAATCCGGCATTGCAGCGCTCTCGGCGGCGGTGTCGGTGTTTGTCACCAACATCACCATCAGCACCGTGCTGAGCATTACGCCGGAAATGGCCTCACAGGGCGGAAAATATGCCATGGTGGTCGGCATCCCGACGCTGCAGATGGGCGTCTTCGGCGGGCTTATCTGCGGCATTCTCGCAGCCTGGTGCTACAACCGCTTCCACACCATGCAGCTGCCGGAGTTCCTCGGCTTCTTCTCCGGGAAGCGCTTTGTGGCGATCGCCACGGCGTTCCTCTCTTTCCTGATGGGGCTGCTGCTACCGTACGTCTGGCAGCATATTCAGGCCGGTATCGACGCGCTCTCCGTGATCGTAAACGGTGATAACCAGGCGGCATCGACCTTTATCTTCGGGCTGGTGGAGCGCGCGCTGATCCCGCTCGGCCTGCACCACATCTGGTATCCGTCCTTCTGGTATTCGTTCGGGGATTACACCACCCAGGCGGGCCAGGTGATCCACGGCGACCAGACCATCTGGTTCAAAATGCTCGAAGAGGGGGTGAAATCCTTCAGCAGCGACACCTACCAGAACGCCGGTAAGTTCATGCAGGGCGAGTTCCCGCTGATGCTGTTCGCGCTGCCCGCGGCATGCCTGGCGATGTACCACGAAGCGCATACGAAGAATAAGAAAATCGCGGCCGGTATTCTCTTCTCCGCTGCCCTCACCTGCTTCCTGACGGGGATCACCGAGCCGGTAGAGTTCACCTTTATCTTCGTGGCGCCGATTCTGTACGTCTTCAACGCCATCATGGCGGGCCTGGCGTACATGACTATGTACCTGCTGCACGCGCATATCGCCAAATCGTTCTCGGCGGGCTTTATCGACTACCTGTCGTTCGGGATCCTGCCGTCGTTTAACGGCTATCAGACCAACTTCCTGAGTGCCATTATCATCGGCATTCCGATGGCGCTGATTTACTACTTCACGTTCCGCTTCGTGATCCGTCGCTTCGACGTGAAAACGCCGGGCCGTACGGAGGTGACCGCCAGCGCGAATGACAAGTCCGATTCCGAACTTGCCACCGAAATCATCGGCCTGCTGGGCGGCGCGCAGAACATTGACTCCGTCGGCTCCTGCATCACCCGCCTGCGTCTGGAAGTGGCGAAGAGCGATGCGGTGGACAGGGACGGACTGAACGGGCTTGGCGCGCGCGGCGTGGTCTTCGTCGGCGACAACGGGATCCAGGTGATTTTCGGTGCCAGAGCACAGTTTATCGCCCAGACCATGTCCACCATGATCGGCAAATAATAAGATGCCTGAACGACACGTCTCCTGTACGCTGGGAGACGTGTCTTATCCGGCTGATAATCGGTAAATTTCAGGGAGCGGTTTTGAAGAAAGTCAGCATCATTGATGTCGCAAAGCACGCGGGCGTCTCGGTCTCTACCGTGTCGCTGGTGCTACGTCAGAAAGGGAAAATCTCAGAGGCGACGATCGAGAAGGTCAATGCCGCCATCACGACGCTGGGCTATGTTCATAACGTTGCCGCTGCCAACCTCCGCGCCAACACCTCCAATCTTATCGGCCTGATCCTGCGCGACTTCAGCGACAGCTTTTCCATCAAGGTGATGGCGAGCATCGTACAGGAACTGGAGAAGCAGGGTTATATGGTGTTTCTCGGCCAGCCGCTGAACGACCAGGAACATCTGGAACGGACCCTGCTGTCGTTTAAGCAGCAGGGCGTCGCGGGCGTTATTTATCTGGCGTCTGACACCCGTAACGCCGCTTTACCGGAGCAGATCCGCCAGTGCCCGCTGCCGCTGGTGGCGGTCTCGCAGTCTCTGCTGGACGAAAAATGCAATCTGGTCATGCGCGATAATCGCCAGGCGGCGAACCTGGCCGCACGCTATCTTATCGAACGCGGACACCGCACGATCGCCTACATTGGCGGGCGCGAGGGCTGTCTTATTCGCGAGCAGCGCCTGCTCGGCTTTCGCAGCGCGATGACGCAAAACGGGCTGGTCTGGCGCGATGATTATTCACCGGCCTGCAGCGACGACACCCAGGCCGCCGCGATGGCAACGCGCCAGCTGCTGGAAAAAAACAGCTCCATCACCGCCCTGCTTTGCCACTCCCCGGATGCGATGATCGGCTCCATTTCCGGCATTCACCAGGTGGGTCGCACCGTGGGGAAAGACGTGTTCCTGACCCAGCAGGTGGCGCTGATCGGTTTTGAAGATATGCTCCACGTCAACCTCACCTCCCCTTCCTTCACCTACGTCTCTTCGGCCAGCGATGAAACAGGACGACAGGCGGCGGGGCTGATTATCCGCAAGCTGAAGGAGCCGGATCTGCAAACCCAGCGCATTACGCTGTCCGGGCAGCTTATCGCCCGCGAGTCGGCGTAAAATCAGAATTTGACACAGGTTTGCTGCAGCGGATTCGCTGCTATATTGCCGTGATTTGCCATGGATAATTGCAATGCCTACCGTTATCACTCACGCTGCTGTTCCCCTTTGCCTGGGCTTAGGTCTGGGAACGAAAGTCATCCCTCCCCGCCTTCTGTTTGCCGGGATCGTGCTCGCCATGCTGCCGGACGCCGACGTGCTGGCGTTCAAATTCGGCGTCGCCTACGGGAATATTTTCGGCCACCGCGGCTTTACCCATTCGCTGCTGTTTGCCTTTGCGGTACCGATACTCTGCGTGCTGATTGGCCGACGATGGTTCCGGGCCAGCCTGACGCGCTGCTGGCTGTTCTTAACCGTTTCACTGCTGTCGCACAGCCTGCTGGATTCCGTTACCACCGGCGGAAAAGGCGTCGGCTGGCTGTGGCCGTGGTCAGACGAGCGCTTCTTTGCGCCGTGGCAGGTGATTAAGGTCGCGCCGTTTGCGCTGTCGCGCTACGCCACGCCGTACGGGCATGAGGTCATTATCTCGGAACTGCTGTGGGTGTGGCTGCCGGGGGTGGTGCTGATGGGGATGTTGTGGTGGAAAAGAAGGTAAAAAAAGCCGGGTGGCGGCTGCGCCTTACCCGGCCTACTTTTAACCGTAGGGCCGGTAAGCGTTAGCGCCACCGGGCGTTACAGACTTACTTACGACGCCAGGTCGTCCCCTGCGGGCCGTCTTCCAGAATGATCCCCATCTCGGTCAGACGGTTACGCGCCGCATCCGCCGCCGCCCAGTCTTTGGCCTGACGCGCTTCCAGACGCGCTTTTATCAGCGCTTCAATTTCCGCCACTTCACCGTCGTCCGCCTGCGCACCGCTCTGCAGGAACGCGTCCGGCTCCTGCTCCAGCAGGCCGAGCACGGAAGAGAGCTTACGCAGATGAGATGCCAGCGCATTCGCCGCCGCCATGTCCTCTGACTTCAGGCGGTTCACTTCGCGCGCCATGTCGAACAGTACGGAGTAGGCTTCCGGGGTGTTGAAGTCATCGTTCATCACCTCAACGAAGCGCGCTTCGAACGCTTCGCCGCCCGCCGCAGGCACAGATTTATCGGTGCCACGCAGCGCGGTGTACAGACGCTCCAGCGCCGAGCGCGCCTGCTTCAGGTTCTCTTCGCTGTAGTTCAGCTGGCTACGATAGTGGCCAGACATCAGGAAGTAGCGCACGGTTTCCGCATCGTAATACTTCAGCACGTCGCGCACGGTGAAGAAGTTGCCCAGCGATTTCGACATCTTCTCGCGGTCAACCATCACCATCCCGGAGTGCATCCAGTAGTTAACGTACTCGCCGCCGTGGGCGCAGGTGGACTGCGCAATTTCGTTTTCGTGGTGCGGGAACATCAGATCCGAACCGCCGCCGTGAATGTCGAAGTGATTGCCCAGCTGCTTGCAGTTCATCGCGGAACATTCAATGTGCCAGCCCGGACGGCCTTCGCCCCACGGGGATGGCCAGCTTGGTTCACCCTCTTTGGACATCTTCCATAGCACGAAGTCCATCGGGTTACGCTTCACGTCCACCACGTCCACGCGCGCGCCGGCCTGCAGCTGGTCCAGATCCTGACGGGAAAGCGCGCCGTAGGTTGGGTCCGTCGGCACGGAGAACATCACGTCGCCGTTTTCCGCTACGTACGCATGACCGCGTTCGATCAGCTTTTCGGTGATCTCGATAATTTCGTGGATATGGTGGGTCGCACGCGGCTCGCTGTCCGGACGCAGAATATTTAAGGCGTCAAAATCTTTGTGCATCTCAACAATCATGCGATCCACCAGCGCAACAAAGCTTTCGCCGTTTTCATTAGCGCGCTTGATGATTTTGTCGTCGATGTCGGTGATGTTACGCACGTACTTCAGGTTATAGCCCAGGAAGCGCAGGTAGCGAGAGACCACGTCGAACGCGACAAAGGTGCGGCCATGGCCGATATGACAGAGATCGTAAACCGTAATACCACACACGTACATGCCGACTTCCCCGGCATGGATAGGTTTAAATTCCTCTTTCTGGCGCGTCATTGTATTAAAGATTTTTAACATCGAAGATTCCATGTAAACACGTGTGTGAGTTGTTTGTTCCATATAATACCCATAATTCGGAATAGGATCAGCACACAATGCAAGGTGATCGCGTCCTGTGGTTATGCTATAACAAGCCCCTATATATGACCCGAAGGCGGGTCGACGTACCACAATAACGGAACAGGATGCAAAAATGGTTACTTTCCACACTAATCATGGCGATATCGTAATCAAGACCTTTGATGACAAAGCGCCTGAAACAGTTAAAAACTTCCTGGACTACTGCCGCGAAGGTTTCTACAACAACACTATTTTCCACCGCGTGATCAACGGCTTTATGATCCAGGGCGGCGGTTTCGAGCCTGGCATGCGCCAGAAAGAGACCAAAGAGGCGATCAAAAACGAAGCGAACAACGGCCTGAAAAACACCCGCGGTACGCTGGCAATGGCCCGTACTCAGGCACCACACTCTGCCACCGCGCAGTTCTTCATCAACGTAGCGGACAACGACTTCCTGAACTTCTCCGGCGAAAGCCTGCAGGGCTGGGGCTACTGCGTGTTCGCAGAAGTGGTTGAAGGTATGGACGTGGTCGATAAGATCAAAGCCGTCTCTACCGGCCGCAGCGGCATGCACCAGGATGTTCCTAAAGAAGACGTTGTGATTACAAGCGTGACCGTCAGCGAGTAATTCGTGGCGACACTCTTTATTGCGGATCTGCATCTGCAAACAGAAGAACCGGCGATAACCGCCGGTTTTCTGCGTTTTTTACGCGGTGAAGCGAAAAGCGCCGATGCGCTGTACATCCTGGGCGATCTGTTTGAAGCCTGGATTGGCGACGACGATCCTAACCCGCTGCATCGTGAAATGGCTGCCGCCATTAAAACGCTGGTAGATTCCGGCGTCCCCTGCTACTTCATTCACGGCAACCGTGATTTCTTGCTCGGCAAGCGCTACGCCCGCGAAAGCGGTATGACGCTGCTGCCGGAAGAACAGGTGCTCGATCTCTATGGCCGCAAGGTACTGATCATGCACGGCGACACACTCTGCACCGACGATACCGGCTACCTGGCGTTTCGCGCTAAGGTCCACACCCCGTGGATCCAGAAGGTGTTCCTTGCCCTGCCGCTGTTTATCCGCAACCGCATCGCCGCCAGAATGCGTGCGGGCAGCAAAGCCGCCAACAGCAGCAAATCCCTGACCATCATGGACGTCAACCCGCAAGCAGTGGTGAGCGTGATGGAAAAGCATGGCGTTCAGTGGCTGATCCACGGTCATACCCATCGCCCTGACGTGCATTCTCTGAGCGCCAACGGTGAACCGGCCCATCGCGTGGTATTGGGCGCATGGCATACTGAGGGTTCGATGGTCAAAGTCACTCCCGACGGTGTCGAACTGATCGCTTTTCCGTTTTAACGTTTTCTCGTCGTTTCGCTTGTTTCTCAGCCACGCAACCGTTTTCCTTGCCCGTATAACATGCTATTCTCTGTGCCCTCGAAAGCAGTGTGTTTCGCACCACAGGAGTTTTAAGACGCATGTCTTCCCGCAATAATCCGGCGCGTGTCGCCATCGTGATGGGGTCCAAAAGCGACTGGGCTACCATGCAGTTCGCCGCCGAAATCTTTGAAATCCTGAATGTTCCGCACCACGTTGAAGTGGTTTCCGCACACCGTACGCCGGACAAACTGTTCAGCTTCGCCGAAAGCGCCGAAGAGAACGGGTATGAGGTGATTATTGCCGGTGCGGGCGGCGCAGCACATCTGCCGGGCATGATTGCCGCCAAAACGCTGGTGCCGGTTCTGGGCGTCCCTGTTCAAAGCGCCGCGTTAAGCGGTGTCGATAGCCTCTACTCCATCGTCCAGATGCCGCGCGGTATTCCTGTCGGTACGCTGGCAATTGGCAAAGCGGGCGCGGCGAACGCCGCCCTGCTGGCCGCGCAAATTCTTGCAACGCACGACAAAGATTTACACCAACGCCTGGCGGAGTGGCGTAAAGCCCAGACCGACGAGGTGCTGGATAATCCGGACCCGCGGGGTGCGGCATGAAGCAGGTTTGCGTCCTCGGCAACGGCCAGCTGGGCCGCATGCTGCGTCAGGCTGGCGAACCGTTGGGGATTGCCGTCTGGCCCGTCGGGTTGGACGCCGAGCCGGAAGCGGTGCCGTTCCATCAGAGCGTAATCACCGCCGAAATTGAACGCTGGCCGGAAACCGCCCTGACCCGCGAGCTGGCGCGCCATAACGCCTTTGTGAACCGCGACGTGTTCCCGATCATTGCCGACCGTCTGACGCAGAAGCAGCTGTTCGACAAGCTGGGCCTCGCAACCGCCCCGTGGCAGCTGTTGTCTGATAAAAGCGAGTGGAACGACATCTTCGCCATGCTGGGCGAGCTGGCGATTGTGAAGCGCCGCGTGGGTGGCTACGACGGCCGCGGCCAGTGGCGCCTGCGCGCAGGCGACACCGCCGAGCTGCCGGACGACTGCTACGGCGAGTGCATCGTTGAGCAGGGCATCAACTTCAGCGGCGAAGTGTCGCTGGTTGGCGCACGCGGGCACGATGGCCGCACGGTGTTTTACCCGCTGACGCATAACCTGCATCAGGACGGCATTCTGCGCACCAGCGTCGCCTTCCCGCACGCCAATGCCGACCAGCAGGCGCAGGCGGAAGAGATGCTCTCCGCCATCATGCACGAGCTGGGCTACGTGGGCGTGATGGCGATGGAGTGCTTCATCACGCCGTCGGGCCTGCTGATCAACGAGCTGGCGCCGCGCGTGCACAACAGCGGCCACTGGACGCAAAACGGCGCCTCCATCAGCCAGTTCGAACTGCACCTGCGTGCCATCACCGACCTGCCGCTGCCACAGCCCGTCGTTAACAGCCCGTCGGTGATGATAAACCTGATCGGGACCGATCTGAACTACGACTGGCTGAAGCTGCCGCTGGTGCATCTGCACTGGTATGACAAAGAGGTTCGCGCGGGTCGTAAAGTGGGTCATCTCAACCTGAACGACAGCGATACCGACCGCCTGAGCGCCACCCTGGAGGCGATCGTTCCTCTCCTGCCGCCAGAATACGCGAGCGGAATTGTCTGGGCACAGTCAAAGCTCAAGTAAGACATCTGCGCCGGGGAGTTGACCTTCCCCTTCCCCGGCGTACAATCCCCGCCCATTGCTGCTGAGTTTTCTTCTGGAATCACCATGAACGATGGAACGGACTATCGCGCGATCCTCGCGTCTGATACCCCTTTAATCGACGTTCGCGCGCCGATCGAATTTGCCCAGGGTGCGATGCCCGCCGCACTCAACCTGCCCTTAATGAACGACGACGAGCGTGCCGCCGTCGGTACCTGCTATAAGCGCCAGGGACCCGACGCCGCGCTGGCGCTCGGCCATAGCCTGGTGAGCGGCGAGACGCGGGAGTCGCGCATTAACGCCTGGCGTGAAGCCAGCCTTGCGCACCCCGAGGGCTATCTCTGCTGCGCGCGCGGCGGTCAGCGCTCGCATATCTCTCAGGCCTGGCTGAAAGAGGCTGGCATCGACTACCCGCTGATCCGCGGCGGCTATAAGGCCCTGCGCCAGACGGCAATTCAGGTCACCATTGAGCAGTCGCAAAAGCCGATGGTGCTTATTGGCGGCTGTACCGGCAACGGTAAAACGCTGCTGGTGAAGCAGCACGCGCAGGGCATCGATCTGGAAGGGCTGGCGCACCATCGCGGCTCGTCGTTTGGCCGCACGCTTACGCCGCAGCTTTCCCAGGCGAGCTTTGAGAATCACCTTTCGGTTGAGCTTTTGAAAAAAGACGCCGCGCGCTGGGTGCTGGAGGACGAGGGCCGGATGATTGGCTCCAACCACCTGCCGGAGTGCCTGCGCGACCGCATGGTTGACGCCCCTATCGTTGTCGTCGAAGACCCGTTTGAAACCCGTCTTGAGCGCCTGCGCGAAGAGTATTTTGACCACATGTGGGCGGATTTTACTGCCGCGTACGGTGAGGAGGCGGGCTGGAAGGAGTACAGCGAGTACCTGCACCACGGCCTGTTTGCCATTCGCCGTCGGCTTGGGCTACAGCGTTTTGCGGAATTTACGGCGCTACTGGACGCGGCACTTGCCGAACAACAGCGAACGGGCAGCACCGACGCGCACTTCAGTTGGCTTGTACCGCTGCTGAAGGACTATTACGACCCGATGTACGGCTATCAGCTGGAGAAAAAGGCGGAGAAGATTGTCTATCGCGGGACGTACGGCGAGGTCGCTGACTGGCTTAACCGCTAAAAGAAAGCCGGGTGGCGAGGTAAAAGCAAAACGGCAACCTGGTTGCCGTTTTTAATGTTTGTTCCCTCTCCCGGTGGGAGAGGGTCAGGGTGAGGGCATCAGCCCGCAACCTACAAGACCGCTTAGAAGTCGTAACGCAGACGCACCAGGTTCATGTCGCCCAGGTTGTCGGTGCTGGAGGTGAACACGTGTTCGTAATCCACGCGGAAACCGTAATCCAGCTGGAAGCTGATACCCACGCCGTTGTCGATGCGCTGGTAGTTACGGCCGTTCACGTACTCGATGCGGTCACCCATGAAGTAAGGCTGGATGGATTTCACCGCGTACTGACCGATTGGGAATTTGTACCCTGCGAAGTATTCAATACCCCACGCGTCGCCCGCAAAGTAGTCGTTAACAGACACTTTTTTGGTGGTCAGGAAGTTCTGGTACCAGCCGCCGCCAGCGGAGAAGGTCCAGTTGTCCGGCGTCCAGCTCAGCGCAGTACCGACAATATTCTGGTCGTAGGATTTGCTGTCGCCGTTGTCCGGATTACGCATGTCCGCACGGGTGTAGTTCCACGCAGCGCCCCAGGTCAGATCGGTGGTCAGGTGGTAATCGATACCCAGTGAGCCGCCACCTTTCCGCTTGTAGCGCAGGCCGTTGCCCGGCAGGTATTCGCTGTCTTCAAACAGGTAGGATGCATAGATGTCCGCATCGCCCACGGTTTTCTTATATTTCAGCATCTGGCGTGAACGGTAAGAACCGTCGTAGTCGCCGTTGATCCCGTTACCCGGCGCCTGGCCGATCATGTCGTAGTCCCAGATATCGGTTTTCGCGCCCACCACATCGTAGTAAACGCTGTTCTGCTGGCCGAAGGTCAGCGTACCCCAGGTATCGCTCTTCAGGCCGGTGTAGAGCATACGGCGTGAGGTGTCGTGCGCGCCGTCGGCGTAGTGGTTATCCCAGTTAAACTGCGCCGGAATGTTCACACCAAGCTCGTAGTAGCTGATCCAGCTGATGTCATCGAACAGGTAGTAGTCTGCCGCGAAACGGAAGCGGGTACCGCCGTCAAAGCCGTTACGCTTGTAGCCGTTTTTGCCGTCATCGCCGGTCATGTTCTGGAATTGCGGACGAATGCTGCCGCCAACGGTGAAGTTCAGGCGGCTCAGCGGGTTACCCGCCTGAGGATCCTGCTTAAGTACGGTGATTTCTGCCTGAGATGCAAAAGTAGTCAATGCCACTGCCGCGCCGATCGTTGCCGCCAGCGCTGATTTTTTTATAGTCATTATTTTTCCTTAATAGACACGCTGCTAAATATTTAGCCGGTGAATATTAACCGGAAATTTTCGGGCTGTGTGGGCGGGTTTTTAATGTTTTGTGCTACTAAATGCGTTGGCATTATCACTTTGTGCTATTTAAGCATTACGCACCGGCATAAAAACCGGTGCGTAATTATTACCATGCCAAATCAATTCACAAACTGCCGGAACAGGGCCTTGCCCTTTAACAATCGCGCCCCGAGCCAGCCCCCGCAGAGGGAGAGCAGCACCGCGCCGCAGAGAGGGAGTACTAGCCAGAGACGCCAGTCAGGCTCCCACGGGAAGTCGAAGACCTTTGTCTGCAGCACCGCCAACGCCGTCTCCGCGCCAATCGCCGCGACCAGACCCGCCACCAGCCCAAGCAGCGCAAACTCGCTCCAGAGCGTCGCCCGCAGCAGCCGCTTACTCGCGCCGAGCGTGCGGTAGACTATCAGTTCCTGATGACGCTGGCGCATGCCCACCTGCACCTGCGCCAGCAGCAGCAATATGCCGCAGATTGTCACCAGCACCACCATCACCTCCAGCGCGCGGCTCACCTGCTCCAGCACCTGCCCGACCTGTTTGAGGATCGCGCCAATATCCAGCAGGCTCACCGTCGGGAACTCCCGGTTAAGCTGCGTCAGCATGCCGTTGCCGTTTTCCCAGCGGAAGCTGGTCAGCCAGCTCTGCGGCTGCCCGTCCAGCGCGCCCGGCGGGAAGATGAAGAAGAAGTTTGGCCGCAGGCTTTCCCAGTCCACTTTACGGAGGCTGGTGACTTTGGCGGTAAAATCCTGGGTATCACCGGTGAAGGTCACGCTGTCCCCGAGCTTCACGTTCAGGCGCGTCGCCAGCCCCTCTTCCATCGACACCTCTCCCGCTTTCGGCGGCCAGCTACCGGCGGTAATCGGGTTATGGTCGGGACGTTTCTCCTGCCAGGTCAGGTTGAGTTCGCGGTTAAGCGACTCGTCCTTGTTCCCCTCGGTTGACTGGCCGTTGATCTGCGTCAGACGCGCACGGACGATGGGATAGAACGACTCGGGAATAATGTGATGCTCCGACAGGAAGCCCTTCAGCGGCGTCACCTGTTCCGGTGCGATGTTGATCAGGAAATAGTTCGGGCTTTCCGGCGGAAGCTGCTGCTGCCAGCGATCCAGCAGATCTCCGCGAAGCACGAGAAGCAGCGCCAGCAACATAAACGACAGCGAAAAGGCCGACAGCTGGCTGAGCGTTGACCAGGGCTGATGCAGCAGGCGGTTGACCGCCAGCCGCACAGGCAGGGATTTTACCGTCAGCCTTTTCAGGACGTTGAGCAGTATCCAGCCCAGCACGCCGCACAGCAGCGCCAGTACCACCGCGCCGGCCAGCACGGCCCACAGCAGGGTGCTGCCGCCCATCAGCCAGGCCAGCAGCCCGACCGCAACAGCAATAATCGCCGGAAGATAGAACTTCAGCGGCCAGACGTTCGCCACCACATCATTGCGCAGCACCCGCAGCGGCTGCGTGGCGAGCAGCAGGCGGTACGGGCGCAGCCCCACCAGCACCGAGATCACCGTCATCGCGCCCATCGCCCACAGCCACGGCCAGAGGCTTGCCGGGGGCAAAGCGGCCGGCAGCACCGGTTTCAGCATCACCATCAGCAGTTTTTCAAACAGCAGGCCTATTATTCCGCCGGTGAGCGCAGAGAGGGCCAGCAGCATCAGCCACTGACCGACGATCAGCTTGCGCAGCTGCGCCCGCCCCGCGCCGAGGGTTTTAAGGATCGCCACCAGGTCGTAGCGGCTGCGGCAGTAGTGCCCCATCGCCACGGCAACCGCCGCCACCGCCAGCAGCAGGGTTAACAGCGCCGACAGCAGCAGGAACTGTTGGGAACGTTCGAGGGATTTGCCGAGCGCCCCTTCGTCCTGCTCCAGCCCGTACCAGCGGTGTTCCGGCTTGAGCTGCGGCAGAAGCCATTTTTCATACGCCTCCAGCTGCGCGGACGTGCCGCCAAACTTGTAGCGCCAGGTGACGCGGCTTCCCGGCTGGACGGCGTTGGTTTTCGCGACATCGGCGGTGTTCATCAGCAGGCGCGGCGCGAGCTGGAACGGGTTAAAGCCGGAGTCGGGCTCCTGCACCACTTCCCCGGCGATTTTCAGCGTGGCATCGCCAACGTCAATACTGTCGCCGGGTTTCAGGTTGAGAAGTGCCATCAGGCGCGATGCCAGCAGCACCGTGCCGGGCGTCGGCTTTAGCCCCGGCGGGCTGGTTTGTAATTCCCCGTACATCGGGTAGATGTCATCCACGGCCTTCACGCTGGCGAGCTGCGGGGTGTCCCCCGCGAAGGTCATGGTCTGGAAGGTGAGCTGCTCCCCCACCTTTAGCCCTTCCTTGCGCGCTTCCTCAATCCAGCCAGGCGGCACAGGACGCGAGCTTTGCAGCGCCCGGTCCCCGGCCATAAATTCGCGGCTCTGCTGGCTGAGCCCTTTTTCCATACGGTCACTGACGCTGCCGAGCGCCAGCACGCAGGCCACCGCCAGGCTTAACGCCAGCCAGACAATCAGCAGCGAGGGCGAGCGCCATTCGCGCCAGAACCAGCGGGCGATCATGCTTCCTCCTGAAGAATACCGTTCACCAGCCGCAGGCGGCGGTCGCAGCGGGCGGCCAGCTGCGGATCGTGGGTCACGAGGATCAGCGTGGTGCCATGTTCGCGGTTAAGCGAAAACAGCAGATCAGCAATTTTATCCCCGGTTTTACGGTCAAGGTTGCCGGTGGGTTCATCGGCAAACAGCACTTCCGGGCGGCCGTTAAACGCCCGCGCCAGCGCCACGCGCTGCTGCTCGCCACCAGAAAGCTGTGCCGGAAGATGGTCGAGGCGCTTGCCCAGGCCGAGCTGTTCCAGCAGCGCCTTCGCATGCGTGCGGCTTTCGCGACTCTTTTCGCCGCGCAGCAGCGCCGGGAGCTCGACGTTTTCCAGCGCGTTCAGGGTCGGGATCAGCATAAAAGACTGAAAGACAAAACCGATATGCCGCGCGCGCAGCGCGGCTCGCGCCTCTTCATCAAGCTGGTGCAGCGGTTGCCCGACCAGGTGGACTTCGCCGCTGCTGCCGTCGTCCAGACCGGCCAGAATCGCCAGCAGCGTAGACTTGCCGGAACCGGATTCGCCAATCAGCGCGATGGTTTCGGCGCGTTTGACAACGAGTTCAACTCCGGTAAGGATTGAAAGCTCCTGCTCCCCCTGACCGACGGACTTCTTAAGACGATGAACTTCAACACTGTTTTCCGCTGGCATTTGCCCTTCCTGTTTTTGATGCTGATGACCTTCCGCGCGGCGG
Organism: Enterobacter sp. 50588862; assembly: GCF_001462935.1. Classification (NCBI taxonomy): domain Bacteria; kingdom Pseudomonadati; phylum Pseudomonadota; class Gammaproteobacteria; order Enterobacterales; family Enterobacteriaceae; genus Enterobacter; species Enterobacter sp. 50588862. The sequence continues at coordinate 84,943 of NZ_LNHM01000033.1, read as the reverse complement.
CAGCGGACACGTTACTGATTCTTGGCGACAGCCTGAGCGCGGGCTACCGCATGGCGGCCAGCGCGGCCTGGCCGGCTCTGCTCAATGACAAATGGCAAAGCAAGACGACCGTTATCAACGGCAGCATCAGCGGCGATACCTCGCAGCAGGGTCTGTCGCGCCTGCCTGCGCTGCTCAAGCAGCATCAGCCGCGCTGGGTGCTGGTTGAGCTTGGCGGTAATGACGGCCTGCGTGGCTTCCAGCCGCAGCAAACCGAGCAAACGCTGCGCACCATTTTGCGGGACATCAAGGCGGCAAACGCCCAGCCGCTGCTGATGCAAATTCGCCTGCCCGCCAACTACGGTCGTCGGTATAATGAGGCCTTTAGCGCGATCTACCCTAAGCTTGCCAAAGAGTTTGATATTCCGCTCCTGCCATTTTTCATGGAAGAGGTCTATCTCAAACCTCAGTGGATGCAGGACGACGGTATCCACCCCAATCGCGATGCGCAGCCGTTTATTGCCGACTGGATGGCAACGCGGCTGGCTCCTTTAGTTAAACATGACTCGTAATTCAGCGGAGTTCCTGACAGGTAAAGTTATGCAAAAATCGGTCTTAATTACAGGATGTTCCAGCGGAATCGGCCTTGAGAGCGCGCTTGAACTTAAGCGCCAGGGATTTAGGGTGCTGGCAGCGTGCCGCAAGCCTGACGATGTCGAGCGCATGAACGGGCTGGGCTTTACCGGCATACAGCTGGATATGGACTCGCCGGAGAGCGTTGAACGCGCCGCCGACGAGGTGATGGCCCTGACCGAAGGCCGTCTGTACGGTCTCTTTAATAATGCCGGTTACGGCGTGTATGGCCCGCTGGATACGCTCTCGCGCGAAACGCTGGAGAAGCAGTTTTCAACCAATTTCTTTGGCGTCCATCAGCTCACCATGCGTCTGCTCCCGGCCATGCTGCCGCACGGCGAAGGGCGCATCGTGATGACATCGTCAGTGATGGGGCTGATTTCCACCCCGGGCCGCGGCGCCTACGCCGCCAGCAAATATGCGCTGGAAGCCTGGTCCGACGCCCTGCGCATGGAGCTGCGCCACAGCGGCATCAAGGTCAGCCTGATTGAACCCGGGCCGATCCGCACCCGCTTTACCGAAAACGTGAACCAGACCCAGGCGGACAAGCCGGTCGAAAATCCCGGCATCGCCGCACGTTTTACCCTCGGGCCAGAGGCGGTGGTTGCCAAAGTGCGCCATGCTTTTGAGAGCGAGCATCCCAAAATGCGCTATCCGGTGACGCTGGTCACCCATGCCGTCGGCTGGTTAAAGCGCCTGCTGCCGGGCAGGATAATGGACAAAATTTTGCACGGCTGAGTTGAAGCGACGACGCTCATCCCCATGTAAAGAGTAAACCGACAAAAGAGAAAGCCGCATGTCCGTACAGAATATCGTCAATATTACAGAAGCAAACCTGCAACAGGTCCTCGAACAGTCGATGGCTAAACCGGTACTGTTCTACTTCTGGTCTGAGCGCAGCCAGCACTGTCTGCAGCTGACGCCGGTGCTGGAAAGCCTTGCCGCGCAGTACAACGGTCAGTTCATTCTGGCGAAACTGGACTGTGACGCCGAGCCGATGGTGGCGTCGCAGTTTGGTCTGCGCGCCATTCCAACCGTTTATCTGTTCCAGAACGGCCAGCCTGTCGATGGCTTCCAGGGCCCCCAGCCGGAAGAGGCGATTCGCGCCCTGCTGGATAAAGTGCTGCCGCGCGAAGAAGAGCTGAAAGCGCAGGAAGCGATGGTGCTGATGCAGGAAGGCAAATACGACGAGGCGCTGCCGCTGCTGAAAGAGGCGTGGCAGCTGTCGAACCAGGACAGCCAGATCGGCCTGCTGCTGGCGGAAACGCAGATCGCCCTGCACCGTTCAGAAGACGCGGAAGCCGTGCTCAAGACGGTACCAATGCAGGATCAGGATACTCGCTATCAGGGGCTGGTGGCGCAGATTGAGCTGCTAAAGCAGGCGGCGGACACTCCGGAAATTCAGCAGCTGCAGCAGCAGGTGGCCGACAACCCGGCGGATGCCGCGCTGGCAAGCCAGCTGGCGCTCCAGCTGCATCAGGTGGGACGTAACGAAGAGGCGCTGGAGCTGCTGTTCAGCCACCTGCAGAAAGATCTGGCTGCCGCAGACGGTCAGGCGCGCAAGATGTTCCAGGAGATCCTGGCCGCGCTGGGCACCGGAGACGCGCTGGCGTCGAAGTATCGTCGTCAGTTGTACGCGCTGCTCTACTAACAAAAAATGCCCGGTGGCGCTAACGCTTACCGGGCCTACAAAAAACCGATATTACCCCGTCTTTTTCAACGGCGTCACCACCAGCTGGTGGCGCGGGTTGTAGAACTTCCGATAGGTCAGATAGCAGGCAATGATGGTTGACAGGCTCGCCGTGGAAAGCAGCATAAACGTCACCATGATCTGATACTTAATCGCTTTTACCGGATCGATACCGGCAAAGATCAGCCCCGACATCATGCCCGGCAGGCTCACCAGCCCCACCGTTTTGGCAGAATCCACGGTCGGGATCAGTGATGAGCGAATGCTCTCACGAATCAGCCGCGCTGAAGCCACTTTTGGCGTCGCCCCCAGGCTTAACTTCTCCTGCAGCTGCTGCTGTTCACTGCTGAAACGCTGGCCGAGGTTGTTGTAGCACAGGCCAACGGCCACCATGGCGTTTCCCGCAATCATCCCGGAGATAGGGATCACCTGCATCGGCGTAAACTCAATCGAGCCAGAGAGTACCAGCACCGCCAGGGTGAGCGCCGTCCCGGTGGTAATCGCGATAAATGACGAGATAAACGCCTTATCAATATATTTACTGCGTTTCTGCGCGTTCCACGCCGCGTTAAAGCAGATGAAGAGCACCATCAGCAGCGTCAGCACCGCGTGGTTGACGTTGAAAATATACTTCAGCACATAGCCGACGATGATGAGCTGAACCACCGCGCGGCAGATACTCCAGACAATATCTTTTTCCAGGCCCAGCTTTTCCCGGTAGCTGACGACGATAGCAATCAGCACCAGCACCATCGAAAACGCCAGAGATTCATTGGTAATGTTATGCTCACCCACGGTTGGCCTCCTGCATTTTCCCGCCGTGCGGCTGGAGCGTAATCACGTCATCCGCATGGGTAATTTCGTTTGAGTCGTGCGTCACCCACAGCACGGCAATATTCTGCTCGCGGGCGTAACGATGAATAAGCTCGTTGACGTTGCGTTTGTTGGCATCATCGAGCGCGCTGGTGATCTCATCCAGCAGCAATACCTTCGGTAAGAACTGCAGATTACGGATCAGCGAGACGCGCTGCTTTTCGCCGCCCGAGAGCTCACTGATGGATTTGGTCAGCGTCTCCTTCGCCAGGCCAAAACGGGCCAGATCGTCGATGAATTTTTCCGGCTCCGGCGTTTTATTGCGGATTTGCCACGGAAAAATCAGGTTATCAAAAACCGTGTCGCCAAAAAGCACGGGCGTTTGGACGCAATAAGAGACCTGCTGGCGATAGCTTTCCGGGGAAAGTGACGCAATATCCTGCCCTTCAAACAGAATGGTTCCCTCCGTTGGGCTCAGCAGTGAGGCCACAATCTTCAGTAAGGTGCTTTTACCGCAGCCTGACGGCCCCGTTATCAGCTTGAACTCACCGGGAGAAAGGTTAAACCCGACGTGCTGAAGGATCGTGTTATTTGCGACACGAAAGCCGACGTCCTTTATCTGCAAAACTGCATTTTCGTTGTTCATATTTTTTCCAGTAACTCCTGAGCGTTATTAGCATAATCCGTGCCGCACGTTCGTCACAACGCGTTTTAGCGCCCCCTTTCGCCACCAAGACTTCCGATTGTGTTTACCGTGCATTCATTAGACATGCTTTACACTTTCGCTTTACAGTTTACGCCGTGACCTTAGCGACACTTCCGTATCCCTGGTTTAGAACATTCGTTAAAGTGGTGTTAAGCTCTGCCCGCAACACAATAAGGAAGTACAAGAATGTCTAATATTCACACTTTTTATGAGTTTTCTGAACTTGAACCCGGCGTGAAAACCATCGATCAGCTGCTTGCTGCCATTGCTTCAGAATCCGTTACGGCTTATGTGTTCGGGGGAGAGCTTGTCCGGTTCGTTAAGGGCCTGCTGAAGATGAAGCCGGTCATTCAGCTGAAGAATTGCCGCTTTGCGTTTGATAACGGCACTCGCTTCGTTGAAATCGACGGCAGAGGGAATGTCAAAGAGTTCGAGCCGGGCAAGGTTCCGGCCTGGTTCCAGTCTCCCGGTGAGTTTGCCCGCGGCCAGTGGCTGGTCAACCATGATTTTGCGGACTTGATGACGCCGGAATTTATCCGCGCGTTTATCGAACGCTTCCCGGACGTAAGCAAACGACGCGAACACGCGAACCTGCTGTTCGATCTGCAGCTCAATAAGCTGGCGCCCGCGCAGCCCGCGGCGAAAAAGACCGGCAACGTTCAGGGCAAAACGACCAAACCCAAAGTCACCGATCTGCAGTCTTTCGAACTCTTCAGCCAGTTTTATGCGCGTATGAAAACGGCAGTCTGTGCAGACCAGTTCCCGACGCTGCAAATTCTGACGGGACACGACGCCGTCAACGACGCACCCACCTCTCTGAAGGGCGCGGTACGCACCTGGTTTAAAGGGATCACCGGTCAGCTTCCGCCGAACAACAAGCGCGTGGGCGCGGGCAATGCGGAACTGTTCTGCGCGCCGATCCGCGAGCAGCTGCGCCAGGTCGAAGAGATTGGGCTGGAGACCTTCTATCACGGCCTGTCGAAAGCCATCGCCGATGCGGGTGACGATGCGCTGATCGCTGACTTTACCTACAGCTACCACTAACGCTCTGCCCCGCCCGTCGGACGGGGCGAATTTTAGCCCATTAGCCGATATACTTACGAATAGTAAACACGCGCTTTTTCTCATCAAAGCATGCAAAACAGGAGGTTTTTATGCTCATCGTTGTTCCCGTCCTTATATTCGTCGCGCTGGTTATCGTGGGCGCAGGTGTCAAAATTGTCCCTCAGGGTTACCAGTGGACCGTAGAGCGCTTCGGCCGCTATACCAACACGCTGCAGCCCGGCCTAAGCCTGATTGTGCCGTTCATGGACCGGATTGGTCGCAAGATCAACATGATGGAGCAGGTGCTGGATATCCCCTCTCAGGAAGTGATCTCCAAAGATAACGCCAACGTTACCATTGATGCCGTCTGCTTTATTCAGGTGATTGATGCGCCGAAAGCGGCCTATGAGGTGAGCAACCTGGAGCTGGCGATCGTCAACCTGACGATGACCAACATCCGTACCGTGCTCGGCTCGATGGAGCTGGACGAAATGCTCTCCCAGCGCGACAGCATCAATACCCGCCTGCTGCACATTGTTGATGAGGCAACGAACCCGTGGGGGATCAAAGTCACCCGTATTGAGATCCGCGACGTGCGCCCACCGGCAGAGCTGATCGCCTCCATGAACGCGCAGATGAAGGCCGAGCGTACCAAGCGTGCCTATATTCTGGAAGCCGAAGGGGTCCGTCAGGCGGAGATCCTCAAAGCGGAAGGGGAAAAACAGTCGCAGATCCTGAAAGCCGAAGGCGACCGTCAGTCCGCGTTCTTACAGGCGGAAGCGCGTGAACGTTCCGCAGAAGCGGAAGCCCGTGCGACACAGATGGTCTCCGAGGCGATTGCCGCCGGTGATATCCAGGCCGTGAACTACTTCGTGGCGCAAAAATATACCGATGCGCTGAAAGAGATCGGCTCCGCGAACAACAGCAAAGTGGTGATGATGCCCCTGGACGCCAGCAGCCTGATGGGCTCTATCGCAGGGATCGCCGAACTGATCAAAGACAGCGGAAACGAGCGTAAAAAATGATTGAGCTCATCGTTGCACATCCTCATGCCTTCTGGCTAAGCCTCGGTGGCTTATTGCTGGCGGCGGAGATGCTTGGCGGCAACGGCTACCTGCTCTGGAGCGGTGTTGCCGCTGTCATTACGGGCCTGCTGGTCTGGATCCTTCCTCTGGGCTGGGCGTGGCAGGGCGCGCTGTTTGCCGTGCTGACGCTGGTTGCCGCCTGGCTGTGGTGGCGCTGGCTTAACCGTCAGGTCAAAGAGCAGAAACCGCTGGACGCGCATCTCAACCAGCGCGGACAGCAGATTGTCGGCAAGCGCTTTACGCTTGACGCCGCGCTGGTGAACGGGCGCGGGCACATGCGCGTGGGCGACAGCTCGTGGCCGGTGGTGGCCGACGACGACCTCAGTGCCGGAACGCAGGTTGAGGTCATTGCGGTGGAAGGGATTACGCTGCGGGTAAAAGCCTGCTAGACGTGGGTTTTGCGATGGCAGCAGCCGGCAAGATTATCAATAATCGGGCAGTCGGCGCTGTCATCACCCGGACAGGATTCCGCCAGCTGCAGCAGCTGTTCGCGCATCGCCTGTAGCTCGATGATGTGGCGCTCGATCTCCGCCACTTTTTCCAGCGTGCGTTTTTTCACGTCCGCGCTGTGGCGCTTCGGATCGTTAAACAGGTTAACCAGCTCGCCGCACTCTTCCAGGTTAAACCCCACCTGTCTTGCCTGGCGCAGCAGCGTCAGCTCATCGAGATGCAGCTGCGTGTAGCTGCGGTAGCCGTTTTCACTGCGCAGCGGTGGCGTTACCAGCCCCTTCTCTTCATAAAAGCGGATCGCCTTGCTGGTTAAGCCGGTTTTTTTTGCCACGTCACTGATATTCACATTTCCCCCTTGACCTTCCCCTTGATGGAAGGTTTAACCTTCATAACAGTTAGCGAAAAGCGTTACTCCGGTCAACAACTGACCAATATATTATACGGGAGTTTTGTTATGTCTCACACTATCGACCTGACGCTGGACGGCCTCTCCTGCGGCCACTGCGTCAAACGCGTTAAAGAAAGCCTGGAACAGCGTCCTGACGTTGAAAGCGCTGAAGTGACTATCGACCATGCCGCCGTGACCGGCAGCGCCAGCGCGGACGCGCTGATTGATACTATTAAACAGGCCGGTTATGGGGCGGAGTTAAGCCACCCAAAGGCTAACCCGCTGGCAGAGTCATCATCCCCGTCGGAAGCGCTGACAGCGGCCACTCCTGAGCTTCCGGCAGCAGATGATATTGATGACAGCCAACAGCTGCTGATCAACGGCATGAGCTGCGCCAGCTGCGTCTCCCGCGTGCAGAACGCCCTGCAGGCGGTACCGGGCGTCGCACAGGCACGGGTCAACCTTGCGGAGCGTACTGCGCTGGTGATGGGCAGTGCCTCCGCCGCAGATTTAGTGCAGGCCGTGGAAAAAGCGGGCTACGGGGCGGAAGCCATCGAAGATGATGCCGAGCGCCGCGAACGCCAGCAGGAAACGGCTATTGCCACCATGAAGCGCTTCCGCTGGCAGGCGATAGTCGCCCTGCTGGTCGGTATTCCGGTGATGGTGTGGGGCATGATGGGTGACAACATGATGGTCACCGCAGACAACCGCACGCTATGGCTGGTGATTGGTTTAATTACCCTTGCGGTCATGGTCTTTGCAGGTGGGCATTTTTATACCAGCGCCTTGAAGAGCCTGAAAAACCGCACGGCGACGATGGATACGCTGGTTGCGCTCGGTACCGGCGCGGCGTGGCTGTACTCCATGAGTGTGAACGTCTGGCCCCAGTGGTTCCCGATGGAAGCCCGCCATCTCTATTATGAAGCCAGCGCCATGATTATCGGCCTGATTAACCTGGGCCACATGCTGGAAGCGCGCGCCCGTCAGCGCTCCTCGAAAGCGCTGGAACGCTTGCTCGATTTAACCCCGCCGACGGCCCGCGTGGTCACGGACGATGGGGAAAAAAGCGTCCCGCTGGCGGAGGTACAGCCGGGCATGACGCTGCGCCTGACCCCCGGCGACCGGGTGCCAGTCGACGGTTTAATCACCCAGGGCGACGCCTGGCTGGATGAAGCGATGTTGACCGGGGAGCCGATCCCCCAACAAAAATCACAGGGCGATGCGGTTCATGCCGGTACGGTAGTGCAGGACGGCAGCGTGCTGTTCCGCGCCAGTGCCGTCGGTAGCCACACCACGCTGTCGCGTATTATCCGCATGGTCCGCCAGGCCCAGAGCAGCAAGCCGGAGATTGGCCAGCTTGCTGACAAAATCTCGGCCATTTTTGTGCCGGTAGTGGTCGGCATTGCTCTGCTGAGCGCGGCGATCTGGTATTTCTTCGGCCCGGCACCGCAGATTGTCTACACCCTGGTCATCGCCACCACGGTGCTGATCATCGCCTGTCCGTGCGCTCTTGGCCTGGCGACGCCGATGTCGATTATCTCCGGCGTGGGCCGTGCCGCCGAGTTTGGCGTGCTGGTCCGTGATGCGGATGCCCTGCAGCGGGCGAGCACCCTGGATACGATTGTCTTTGATAAAACCGGTACGCTGACCGAAGGCAAACCGCAGGTAGTGGCCGTGAGCACCGCAGGCATTGCGCAAGAGGATGCGCTGCGCCTTGCCGCCGCGCTGGAGCAAGGTTCCAGCCACCCGCTGGCCCGCGCCATTCTCGACAAAGCGGGCGATGCAGCCCTGCCGCAGGTCAGCAATTTCCGTACCCTGCGCGGGCTTGGCGTCAGCGGTGAAGCCGACGGCCACGCGCTGCTGCTGGGTAATCAGGCATTGCTGAATGAAAACGGTGTTGATACGTCCGCGCTGGAAGAAGAGCTGAAAGCACAGGCGTCTCGGGGCGCCACCCCGGTTCTGCTGGCGGTGGATGGCAAAGCCGCCGCGCTGCTGGCCGTGCGCGATCCGCTTCGCCAGGACAGCGTGGATGCCTTACAGCGCCTGCACCGCGCGGGCTATCGCCTGGTGATGCTGACCGGGGATAACCCGACCACCGCCAACGCCATCGCAAAAGAGGCCGGTATTGATGAGGTGATTGCGGGCGTGCTGCCGGACGGCAAAGCGGATGCCATCAAGAACCTGCAAAGTCAGGGTCGCCAGGTGGCGATGGTGGGCGACGGCATCAACGACGCCCCGGCGCTGGCCCAGGCGGACGTAGGGATAGCCATGGGTGGCGGGAGCGATGTCGCCATCGAAACCGCGGCCATCACGCTGATGCGCCACAGCCTGATGGGCGTGGCCGACGCCCTGGCCATTTCGAAAGCTACGTTGCGCAACATGAAGCAGAACCTGCTCGGGGCGTTCGTCTATAACTCTCTCGGTATTCCGGTTGCTGCCGGCATTTTGTGGCCGCTGACCGGCACCCTGCTGAACCCGGTGGTTGCGGGTGCGGCGATGGCACTCTCCTCCATTACCGTGGTGAGCAATGCCAACCGTCTGCTGCGGTTTAAACCGAAGGATTGAACCTTGTTCTCGTACGCGCTAGCATGACCCTTTCCGGTCATGGAGCGCGTATGAGTCTGTTTAATCGTATAAAAGCATCGTTTCGCGCCCTCTTCCCCCGCCGCTATGCCTGGCCCGGCCTGGATATTTCGCTTCCCGGCGGGCAACACCTGCACCTGGTCGGCAGCATCCATATGGGCACGCAGGGAATGTCTCCTCTGCCATCCGGTCTGATAAAACGCCTGAAGCGCGCCGACGCGCTGGTCGTCGAGGCGGACATTTCCGGCCACGAGTCGCCGTTTGCCGGGCTTGAAAGCGATCTCCCGCTGGCGGAGCGCCTGAACGACGACCAGCTCGCGGAGCTGAGGCGCTTGGCGGCAGAAACCGGCGTGTCGCTCTCCATGATTGACACCCTGCCGCTGTGGCAAATTGCAATGGTGCTGCAGGCCACGCAGGCGCAGCGTCTGGGCCTGCGCGGTGACTACGGCATTGATTACCAGCTGCTGAACGTGGCGCGGGCGCGCCGTATGCCCATCATCGAGCTTGAAGGGACGGACAGCCAGATTGCGCTCCTGCGCCAGCTTCCTGACGACGGTCTGATGCTGCTGGATGATACCCTGACCCACTGGCACACCAACGCGCGTCTGCTGCAAACCATGATTGGCTGGTGGCTGGATGCGCCGCCCGCGGACGGTAAGCTGGCGCTACCGTCGACGTTCAGTGAATCGCTTTATGATGTGCTGATGAATGCGCGCAACAAAGCCTGGCGAGAGACGCTGCATGCTTTACCTGCGGGGGAGTACGTGGTCGCGGTCGGGGCGCTGCATTTATACGGCGAAGGGAATTTGCCGTCGCTGTTGAAATAAAAAAATGGCCAATATCTCTATTGGCCCGTCAAAGAGGAATTTCATCGTTTTTATTATACCGAAGTGACCTTCGGCTGAGCCGATTGTCGCTCAAAGTGACCATCACTGCCAACACTATTGCGCAAGATGGTGCTATTTTTTAGACAAACGTCAGGCGTATGCTGGCTGCATGAATTGTCTGTCGTAAGAAGGATAGCTATGACTCCCGCCGTTAAATTACTCGAAAAAAACAATATTTCTTTCCGGATCCATACCTACGATCACGATCCGAACGAAACCAACTTTGGTGATGAAGTGGTGCGCAAGCTGGGGCTGAACGCTGACCAGGTCTATAAAACGCTGCTGGTGGCGGTGAATGGCGATATGAAACACCTCGCCGTGGCGGTAACGCCCGTTGCCGGACAGCTCGATCTCAAAAAGGTAGCGAAAGCGCTGGGGGCGAAAAAGGTCGATATGGCGGACCCGATGGTTGCGCAACGCACCACGGGCTATCTGGTGGGCGGGATCAGCCCGCTCGGACAGAAAAAACGCCTGCCGACGCTGATCGATGCGCCTTCGCAGGAATTTGAGACGATCTATATTTCGGGCGGTAAACGCGGGCTGGATATTGAACTGGCCGCGGGCGATCTGGCGAAAATGCTGGACGCGAAGTTTGCGGATATTGCCCGCCGGGAGTAAAAAAGCCGGGTGGCGGCTACGAGGTAAAAGCAAAACGGTAACAGGCGTTACCGTTTTTTGTGTTCGCGCCCTCTCCCGGTGGGAGAGGGTTGGAGTGAGGACATCAGGCCGCACAACACTACTGCCAGCTCACCTCACCTTTCGGCTCATAGGCATTCACGTCAATCGGCGAATTCTGCTCGATGTACTGCTTCAGCACTTCCGCATCAATAAAACCGGTGTTTACGTAGCCCGGTTTATTATCGATGTGCGGATAGCCGTCGCCGCCGGTGGCGTTAAAGCTTAACGTCGCCAGACGGTAGGTTTTCGCCGGATCGACCGGCTCGCCTTTGATTTTCAGATCGTTGAGCTTGCCGTCCTTCGCCACAAAGCTGACGTTGGCAAACTGCGGATAGGCACCCGAGTCCGGCTTCATCTGCGCCACGGCGGTCAGGTAGTCAACGACCTCTCTCCCGCTCATATCCGCATACACCACCACGTTGCCGAACGGCTGCACCTTCAGCACGTCTTTATAGGTGATGTTTCCGCCTTCGATGGAGTCACGAATGCCGCCGCCGCTCATCACGCCGAAGTCCGCATTCGTGCGCGCCATCTGCGCCGCCAGCACCAGATGGCCCATGTTGGTCTGCACGAAGCGGACTTTACTGCGGTCCCCTTCCAGACGACCGTTCAGCGTGCCGATTTTCACCTCCAGCTGCGCCTTGCCTTTGTTCTGGAACGGCGTCAGCAGGGAGAGCATCTGCTGGTTTTCAGCAATCTCTGGCGTGTAAAGTACGCGCTCGCTTTTCCCGTCCGGGTAGGTGACTTTCTTCTTCAGGTTCACCGGGATGAGCTGATAGCGCACCAGCTTCATCTCACCGTTACGAAACTCAAAGTCCGCCCGCCCCACGTATTTACCCCACTCGTGGGCCTGCACAATCCAGATCCCGTTCTGACGATCTGGCGCACACGGCGTGCCCGGCACGTAGTCCACCTGCTTTTTGTTCTCCGACGCCATGCACACCGGATCCTGCGAGTGACCGCCCACAATCATCGCCAGCGAGCCCGCTGGCAGGCTGCGCGCCATCTCCACGTCGCCGGGCGCATTGGAGCCGTGCTCGCCGTTATCGTAGTGTCCCATGTGGGTAGTGGCGATAATCACGTCCGGCTTTTCGTTCTGCTGCAGCTCCTGAATCACCAGCTTCGCTTCGTCTGCCGGTTTGCGGAATTCGATATCGGTGAAGAACTCAGGGTTACCGATTTTTGCCGTATCGTCGGTGGTTAAGCCGATGACCGCAATTTTGAGATCCTGACGCTTAAACAGCGCCCACGGTTTAAACAGACGTTCGCCGGTGCTTTTCTGGTAAATATTGGCGGAGAGGAACGGGAATTTGGACCATTTCTCCTGCTGGCGCAGCACGCTCAGCGGATTATCAAACTCGTGGTTGCCGACGGCCATCGCGTCGTAACCGATTAAATTCATGCCGCGGAAATCGGGTTCAGCATCCTGTAAATCCGATTCCGGCACGCCGGTATTAATATCCCCGCCTGAGAGCAACAGCACGCTGCCGCCCTGGGCCGCCACCTCTTTGCGAATGCCGTCCACCAGCGTTTTTTGCGCCGACAGACCATACTCGCCGTATTCACTGCGCCAGAAATGACCGTGATGATCGTTGGTATGCAGAATGGTGATTTTATAGGTTTTATCTTTTTCATACGCCTGCGCGGGCAGGCTTGCCAGGCCCCATGCGGCAATAAGCGCCAGCGCGACGCCCCGCTTCATTAACTTCATCTTCTCTCTCCCTGACCAATAGACAAAGGCAAAAATTACAGTGACTAACAAGAATAGACAAATAAGTTTTCAGAATTGCGACTTTCTTCAAATGTCACGGACGAGTATGTTAGTCGGATAATAATTACTCCCTGCATCTCTAATAACAAATTGACGTGGTATTTATGGCAATCAGTGAATCAACCCAGCCCGCTCCGGGCGCGCCGGCGTCGCGCACCTCTTTTAAAGTTTTAGGCGCAATCAGCCTCTCGCACCTGCTCAACGACATGATCCAGTCGTTGATTCTGGCGATCTACCCGCTGCTGCAGTCCGAGTTTTCGTTAACCTTCGTACAGATCGGGATGATCACCCTGACCTTCCAGCTGGCCTCGTCGCTGCTGCAGCCGGTGGTGGGTTACTGGACGGATAAATACCCGATGCCGTGGTCGCTGCCGATAGGCATGTGCTTTACCTTAAGCGGGCTGGTGCTGCTGGCCATGGCAGGCAGTTTTGAAGCGGTTCTGCTCGCCGCCGCGCTGGTGGGAACCGGCTCGTCCGTCTTCCATCCGGAATCGTCCCGCGTGGCGCGTATGGCCTCCGGTGGCCGTCACGGGCTGGCGCAGTCACTCTTCCAGGTAGGGGGCAACTTCGGTAGCTCCCTCGGCCCGCTGCTGGCGGCGGTGATTATCGCCCCGTATGGCAAAGGCAATGTGGCCTGGTTTGTGCTGGCCGCCCTGCTCGCCATTGTCGTGCTGGCACAAATCAGCCGCTGGTACGCCGCCCAGCATCGCGTGAACAAGGGGAAACCTAAAGCGAAGGTTATCAATCCCCTGCCTCGTAATAAGGTCATTCTTGCGGTTTCCGTGCTGCTGGTGCTGATTTTCTCCAAATACTTCTATATGGCGAGCATTAGCAGCTATTACACCTTTTATCTAATGCAAAAATTCGGATTATCGGTACAAAACGCGCAGTTTCACCTGTTTGCTTTCCTCTTCGCGGTGGCCGCAGGAACGGTCATTGGCGGGCCGGTGGGGGATAAAATTGGCCGTAAATATGTCATTTGGGGCTCTATCCTCGGGGTGGCGCCGTTTACCCTTATTTTGCCGTACGCAAGTCTGGAATGGACCGGGATTTTAACCGTGATAATCGGTTTTATCCTCGCCTCCGCGTTTTCCGCCATCCTGGTCTATGCTCAGGAGCTGCTGCCGGGCCGTATAGGTATGGTTTCCGGGCTCTTTTTCGGTTTCGCCTTTGGGATGGGCGGCCTTGGCGCAGCCGTATTAGGGATGGTTGCGGATCACACCAGCATCTTCCTGGTTTACAAAATTTGCGCTTTCCTGCCGCTTCTTGGGATGTTGACCATATTCCTGCCTGATAATCGTCATAAAGCGTGATTTACGGGTAGCTAAAGTTATGCTTTGGCTACCCTCCCCCCTTATGCGATAAGGGTTTCCTCTTCATCCCCACTCTGAATTTATCAATATGCGCCTTTTTAATCGCATATTGCCGTTTTATTCAAACTTCAACAATTATTCATAAACATAAGGGCAAAAATTGTCATAAACTATTACCTGGCTTTTTGGTATTCACGCCAAAAATGGAACACTCACCACGAAAGGAGACGGAATGCACCACGCCACACCGCTTATTACCACCATAGTTGGTGGACTTGTGCTCGCTTTCATCCTTGGCATGATTGCCAATAAGCTGCGTATTTCTCCTCTTGTCGGCTATTTGTTAGCGGGTGTACTGGCGGGGCCTTTCACGCCAGGCTTCGTGGCGGATACCAAACTGGCGCCAGAGCTGGCGGAACTGGGCGTGATCCTGCTGATGTTTGGCGTCGGTCTGCATTTTTCGCTGAAGGACCTGATGGCGGTAAAGTCGATCGCCATACCCGGAGCGATCGCCCAGATAGGGGTGGCGACGCTGCTGGGCATGGCGCTTTCGGCAGTGCTGGGCTGGTCGCTGATGACCGGCATCGTCTTTGGGCTGTGCCTCTCCACCGCCAGTACCGTGGTGCTGCTGCGCGCGCTTGAAGAGAGGCAGTTGATAGACAGCCAGCGCGGGCAAATCGCGATTGGCTGGCTGATTGTAGAAGATCTGGTGATGGTGTTGACGCTGGTGCTGCTGCCCGCCGTCGCCGGGATGATGGAAAAAGAGAACATCGGCTTCGCCTCGCTGGCGCTGGATATGAGCATCACCATCGGTAAGGTGGTGGCCTTTATCGCCATCATGATGCTGGTGGGCCGCCGTCTGGTGCCGTGGATCATGTCCCGCAGCGCGGCGACCGGCTCCCGCGAGCTGTTTACCCTCTCCGTGCTGGCGCTGGCGCTGGGCATCGCCTTCGGTGCCGTTGAGCTGTTTGATGTCTCCTTTGCCCTGGGGGCGTTCTTCGCCGGGATGGTGCTGAACGAATCCGAGCTGAGCCACCGTGCGGCGCACGACACGCTGCCGCTGCGCGATGCGTTTGCCGTGCTGTTCTTCGTCTCCGTCGGGATGCTGTTCGATCCGCTGGTACTGATCCAGCAGCCGCTGGCCGTGCTGGGCACGCTGGCGATCATTATTTTTGGTAAGTCGCTCGCGGCTTTCTTCCTGGTGCGAATGTTCGGCCACTCCCCGCGCACGGCGCTGACCATTGCCGCCAGCCTGGCGCAGATTGGCGAGTTCGCCTTTATTCTGGCCGGTCTGGGCATGGCCCTGAACCTGCTGCCACAGGCGGGGCAAAATCTGGTGCTGGCGGGGGCAATCCTCTCCATCATGCTAAACCCGGTATTGTTTGCCCTGCTGGAAAAATACCTCGAGAAGACCGAAACCCTCGAAGAGCAGACGCTGGAAGAGGCAACGGAAGAAGAGAAGCAGATCCCGGTGGATATTTGTAATCACGCCCTGCTGGTGGGCTTTGGCCGCGTCGGCAGCCTGCTCGGCGAGAAGCTGATGGCGCAGGGGATCCCGCTGGTGGTGATTGAGACGTCACGCACCCGCGTGGATGAGCTTCGCGAGCGCGGGATTCGTGCGGTGCTGGGCAATGCGGCGAACGAAGAGATCATGGAGCTGGCGCATCTGGACTGCGCCCGCTGGCTGCTGCTGACCATTCCAAACGGTTATGAAGCGGGTGAGATTGTGGCCTCCGCGCGTGAGAAGTGCCCCGGTATTGAGATCATTGCCCGAGCGCACTATGACGACGAGGTGGAGTACATTACCGAGCGCGGCGCGAATCAGGTGGTGATGGGCGAGCGTGAGATTGCGAACACCATGCTGACGCTGCTGACGAAGCCGCCAGTTGAAGAGGCGGTTACGGGGTAAGTTTGCTGCGGCCTGATGCCCTCACCCTGGCCCTCTCCACAGGGAGAGGGAACAAATACTAAAAACGGCAACCACAGGTTGCCGTTTTGCTTTTACCTGTCCCAGTACGCCTCTTCGAGGCTGTCTTCTCGTTCCGGCAGTCCACGCGTTAAGCGTGGAGAATGCTGGTTCAGCACCTGGTAGCTCACGCGGTTCGCGTACTTGCACACCTGCGCCAGCGACGAATAGGTCAGCCAGCTGAACTTGTGCTTGCTGGAGTTCGGCACGTTAGTTTTGTGATAGGCGTTCGCGGTAATGTCATGCAGCAGCGCGGCCAGCGCGCCGTCGCCCGCGCCGTTAGTGTTCATGATCTTCTCCGGCCCGCCCATATACGGCGCAATGTGGGAGTAGATACGCAGCGGATTCACGCAGTCTTTGTGGCGCATGCCGCGGCTGAACTCGTACTGGTTGAACTCCGCAATCGCCCCCGGCAGCAGCGGGTGCTGGGTTTTGCGCTTGCTCTCTTCTTCCGTGAACCCCGCCATATACAGCCCAACCGGACCCGCGGTGCAGAGCACCAGATCCACCCAATCCAACGCTTTGTCGGACGCCAGTAGCGGATCGCTTTCACCGGTAAGCGCCTCGGCCTCTTCTTCGTTCATCGCCAGAATGGAGACGTGCTCTTTCAGGAAGGTCTGCCACCACTCCGGGTTATCGGCAATCACGAATTTGGTGCCCAGCGTCAGAACGACGGGCACGTCGTACTTTTTCGCGTACTCAATCGCCTTCATGGTCGCCTCAGGCATCGGCTCGCCCGGCTTGCAGCGCACCAGGTAGGAGGTCAGCACCAGCGCAGACGCGCCCGCGATCACCTCTTCGGGAATGCTTTCCGCGCGCAGCTTGTTCATGTGGCCCGGGCTGATGGCAAAGGTACGCTCGCCGGATTCGCCGATCAGCGTAAAGCAGCGGCCAATCGGCCCGTCTACGCCCTGGAGATAGTTAAGATCGGTGCGGCTGGAGGTGTTACACAGGTAGCGGTAGGCGTAGCCACCGATTTCGATATTGCTGCACATCACGCCGAGCAGCACCGAGCGGTCATCTGCCAGCACCGAGTAGTTGTGCATGGTGTTGCCGATGGTGCCGCCAGCGAACTGATGGGTAATCAGATTTTCGCGCACCAGCTCCTGGTACAGCGCTTCGGCAACGTCGTCCTCAATCACCAGCGAGTGACCGGCGCTCAGACCGTAACGGGCGACAAACTCATCATCCACTTTCGCTTCAATGTCCACCAGCGTCTGGTCGATACCGACAACCCAGGCCGCGCTGGTTTCATTTTCAGGCTGGATTTGCTGCAGAAGCGGATCGCGGGCATCGACGGGAAAGTAGTGTTTGGATTTGCGTTTACCGGGAAATTTCATGGTCTGAACTGTACGAAGAATATGGGCCGGGAATGGTAGCACAAACCCGGCCCGGAGTGCGATCAGCGGCTGTTCGTCACCAGCGAGACCATCATGTCGATATGCTCAGGCGAGTCGTTAAGCGCCGGAATGTACTCATACTTTTCGCCGCCGGCCTCAAGGAAAAATTCCCGGTTTTGCACCGCGATCTCCTCCAGCGTTTCAAGGCAGTCCGCCGAGAAGCCCGGCGACATCACCTGAATGTGCTTCACGCCCTTCTCGCCGAGCATTTTGAGGGTTTCATCGGTGTACGGCGTCAGCCACGGCTCGCGGCCAAAGCGCGACTGGAAGGTCATCATCACCTTCTCCGGCGGCAGGCCAAGGGCGGAGACCAGCTCGCGGGTGGTATCGCGGCAGCGCTGGGGGTAATCATCCCCTTCATTGGCGAAACGTTGCGGAATACCGTGATAGGAGAGCAGCAGCAGATCCGGTTCGCCGTGCTTTTCAAACGATGCTCGGGCGCTGTTGGCAAGCGCCTTAATGTAGAGATCGTTATCCGCATAATCGCGAATAAAGGTCACGCCCGGAATGCGGCGACGCGTCTTCAGAATACGCGCCAGCTCGTCCCAGACGGCGGCCACCGTCGAGCAGGAGTACTGCGGATACAAGGCCAGCACAACGATATGATCCACGCCCTGTGCCAGCAGCGCGTCGACGGCGCTTTCCAGAGAAGGTTTACCGTAGCTCATGCCGAGTGCGACGGGCATATCCGGCAGACGGGCGGCCAGCGCTTTTTCCTGACGACGGCTGTACACCATCAGCGGCGAGCCCTCTTCCATCCAGACGGACTGATAAAGTTTGGCAACGCGCGGAGAGCGAATCGGCAGAATGACGCCACGCAGCAGCGGCCACCACAGCAGTCTCGGAAAATCCACGACGCGCGTGTCGCTTAAAAATTGTCGCAGGTAGCGTTTTACCGCCGCTGGAGTGGGTGCTTCTGGGGTGCCCAGATTGGCAAGCAGGATGCCGGTTTTCGCCTGACTCATTCACGCCTCTTAACCATTTGATAGGTTGTCAATTGTAGCGGAAATGCGTTTAAACGAAACCCATTGCTGTAATAGGTAAGATGAGAATATTTCTCACCCGGAAACCCGGGTGAGAGGCGCGTGATTAGCCGAGGATTTTTTCCAGCTCTGCACGTACGTCAGCCACGGCTTTGGTGCCGTCAACTTTGGCGTATTTGGTGTTACCCGCCTGCGCTTCTTTGGTGTAGTAGCCAATCAGCGGCGCGGTCATCTGATGGTATTCCACCAGGCGTTTACGCACGGTCTCTTCCTGATCGTCTTTACGGGTGGTCAGCTCTTCGCCGGTCACGTCGTCTTTGCCTTCAACCTTAGGCGGGTTGAATTTGATGTGGTAAACGCGGCCAGAGGCAGCGTGCACGCGACGGCCAACGATACGGTCAACGATCAGCTCGTCCGGTACGTCGAACTCCAGCACGTAGTCCACGTTGATGCCCGCTTCTTTCATGGCGTCAGCCTGAGGAATGGTGCGCGGGAAGCCGTCCAGCAGGAAACCGTTACGGCAGTCTTCCTGCGCAATGCGCTCTTTAACCAGCGCGATAACCAGCTCGTCGGTTACCAGCTTGCCTGCGTCCATGATGTCTTTCGCTTGTTTACCCAGCTCGGAGCCAGATTTTACAGCGGCGCGCAGCATGTCACCGGTGGAGATTTGCGGAATACCGTATTTCTCCATGATGAACTGAGCCTGAGTTCCTTTACCCGCGCCCGGAGCGCCAAGCAGAATAATACGCATTGCGAAAATCCCCTCAAATGTCGTTTCAATTTTTCAAAAGCGCTAAACAATACCACCAGAACGGGCGTGGCTCAAGGAAGGCGGGAAGGCTGAAACGGTTAATGGGGGGAGATAATTTGGGAGAGTGCGGTCTGGTGCCCTCACCCCGGCCCTCTCCCACGGGGAGAGGGAGAAGACCAGGGGAGACGTGGTCAGTTACGCCAGCAGCAGCGCATTCACACGTTTAATGAACAGGTTAGGATCTTCCAGGGTGCCGCGCTCGGCCAGCAGGGACTGATCCAGCAGGAGTTCAACCCACTCGGCAAAGCGAGCTTCATCCTGGGTATCCGCCGCGCGTTTCACCAGCGGATGATCCGGATTAAGCTCAAAGATATATTTCACTTCCGGCACGGCCTGGCCCGCCGCGGCGAACAGCTTCGCCATCTGGGTGCTCATTTCGTCCGCATCGGTGGTGACAATCGCCGGAGTATCGGTCAGACGGTGCGTAAAGCGCACCTCTTTCACGCGGTCGCCCAGCAGGGTTTTGACACGCTCAACGAACGGCTCCAGCGCCTTCTCGGCTTCTTTCGCGCTTTCGTCCACTTCATCCGCCAGCTTGTCGATGGACTCGTCGGCTTTGGCAACGGACTGGAACACCTTACCGTCGAACTCGGTCAGGTAGTTCATCATCCACTCGTCAATGCGGTCAGAAAGCAGCAGCACTTCGATGCCTTTCTTACGCAGCAGCTCCAGGTGCGGGCTGCTCTTCGCTGCCGCATAGCTGTCGGCGGTGATGTAGTAGATCTTCTCCTGTCCTTCCTTCATGCGGGAGACGTACTCTTCCAGCGACACGGTCTGGGCGGAGGAGTCAGTGTGCGTTGAGGCGAAGCGCAGCAGTTTGGCGATGGTTTCAACGTTCGCCATGTCTTCAGCCGGGCCTTCTTTCAGCACCAGGCCGAACTGTTTCCAGAAGGTCTGGTATTTTTCCGCGTCGTCTTTCGCCAGTTTTTCCAGCATCTGCAACGCACGTTTGGTCAGAGCGTTACGCAGATTACGGGTAACGGTGCTGTCCTGGAGGATTTCACGGGAGACGTTCAGCGGCAGATCGTTGGAGTCTATCAGGCCACGAACAAAGCGCAGGTAGTTCGGCATGAACTGCTCGGCGTCGTCCATGATGAAGACGCGCTGCACGTACAGCTTCAGGCCGTGCTTGTGATCGCGGTTCCACATGTCCCACGGTGCCTGTGCCGGGATATACAGCAGGCTGGTGTACTCCTGCTTCCCTTCCACGCGATTGTGGCTCCAGGTCAGCGGGTCGGTAAAGTCGTGAGCGATGTGCTTATAAAACTCGTTGTACTCGTCGTCTTTGATTTCAGCCTTGTTACGCGTCCACAGCGCCTGCGCCTTGTTGATTTTCTCCCAGGAAACAACGGTTTCACCGTCTTTCTCTTCCTGTTTTTCAATCTCTACCGGCAGCGCGATGTGGTCGGAATATTTGCTGATGATGGAGCGTACGCGCCAGTCGTTCAGGAAATCATCTTCGCCTTCGCGCAGGTGGAGGGTGATTTCGGTGCCGCGATCCGCTTTGGTGATGTCATCAACGGTGTATTCGCCTTCCCCTTTGGATTCCCACAGCACGCCGTTCTCGGCGCTGTCACCCGCCGCGCGGGTGCGCACGGTGACTTTGTCCGCCACGATGAACGCCGAGTAGAAGCCTACGCCGAACTGGCCAATCAGCTGGCTGTCTTTCGCCTGGTCAGAGCCCATGGACTCCAGGAACGCTTTGGTGCCGGATTTGGCGATGGTCCCGAGGTGGTCGATCACCTCGTCGCGGTTCATCCCGATGCCGTTATCAGCGATGGTCAGGGTGCGGTTCTCTTTGTTGAAAGAGACGCGCACGCGCAGTTCGCCGTCGCCTTCATACAGATCCGGATTGGACAGCGCGCGGAAGCGCAGCTTGTCCGCCGCATCGGAGGCGTTGGAAATCAGCTCACGCAGGAAAATTTCTTTGTTGGAATACAGGGAATGGATCATCAGGTGCAGAAGCTGTTTTACTTCTGACTGGAAACCACGGGTTTCTTGTCCTTTCATCTATGTCGACCTCAACAATGCCATTTAATGGGGTTTTAAAACGTTGAGTGAGAGATGGGGATACGGGGGGAAATTTTCAAGCGGAGGCCGCGCGCGCGGCCTCCGTTTGGTCAGAAAATAATCTTGTGACGTCCGGCCAGAGAATGCGACAGCGTGGTGCCGTCGACCATTTCCAGCTCGCCGCCGACCGGCACGCCGTGGGCGATGCGGCTGGCGTCAACGCCGTACTGCGCGCACAGCTCGGCGATGTAGTTGGCGGTTGCCTCCCCTTCCACCGTGGGGTTGGTGGCGAGGATCACCTCTTTGATCGTTTCGGATTCAAGACGCTGTTCAAGGCGGTCAAGACCGATATCGTCCGGGCCAATGCCGTCCAGCGGGGAGAGATGCCCCATCAGCACGAAATAGCGGCCGGAAAACTGCCCGGTTTGTTCGATGGCGTAGATGTCCGCCGGACTCTCCACCACGCAAATCTGGCCGTTCTCCTGACGACGCGGGTTCGTACAGATGTTACACACGTCCTGCTCGGTAAAGGTCCGGCAATCCGCACAGTGACCAATTTCTGACATGGCGCGGGTCAGAGCCTGCGCCAGGCGCATCCCGCCGCTGCGGTCGCGCTGCAATAGCGTAAACGCCATGCGCTGCGCCGACTTCGGGCCAACGCCCGGCAGGCAGCGCAGTGCTTCCATTAACTGCGTGAGCAGCGGACTGGTTTGCATCAGAATGGCATCTTAAAGCCCGGCGGCAGCTGCATACCGCTGGAAACAGAGGCCATTTTCTCTTTCTGGGTTTCGTCGATACGGCGAGCGGCATCGTTAAACGCGGCTGCAACCAGATCTTCCAGCATCTCTTTGTCGTCTTCGAGCAGGCTCGGGTCGATTTCAACGCGACGGCAGTTGTGCGCACCGTTAATGGTCACCTTGACCAGACCGGCACCGGATTCACCCGTGACTTCCAGCTGAGCGATCTCTTCCTGCATCTTCTGCATTTTTTCCTGCATCTGCTGAGCCTGCTTCATCAGGCCACCCAGACCGCCTTTTCCACCAAACATAGGCTTCTCTCTTCTTTCACGTTTAAGGATTACAACCGTAAGTCAGACTCACGATCAAATGGGGCGAATACTCTCTTCATCCAGATCGGCGTCGAAGAACCGGCGCAGGGTCTGAATGTTGTTATCCGCAATAATTGCCTCGCGCGCCTGCGCGAGCTTCTCTTCATAAATGGCCTGGCGCCACTCAAGCGGCGTTTTCACTGCCGGATTATCATCTTCAATGATAGTCAATTCAACCGGTGAACCCTGTAAAGCAGCAAGCGCCTCGGCCAGCGCCTTTTGCGCGCCAGGGGAATTGAGGTGCCGCTGGCCCGGACGCAGGTGCAGACGCACCTGATTGCCGTCCTGCTCTTTCCAGGCGTTCAGCGCGACCTGCTCCACCAGCTTCGGCAGCTGGAGTTTGCTGACCTCAGCGGCCCAGGCGTCGCGCGCGATGGACTCTTCGGCGAGCTTCGCGGAAAGCTCCGGCGTTTTTTCATGCTCCAGCGCCTTTTTCAGCGCTTTCGGCGTGGCGACCACTTCCTTGACCGTTTCAACAACGGTGGTCGCCTTCCAGCGGTAAGCCTCTTCTTTCACCGGGGCTTTCTGCTCGAGCGCGGACGGTGCCGGACGCGACTGTACGCGCTCCGTTACCGAGGCCAGTCGTTCAAGCGCGGCGTTGTTCACCGGCCGCGCTCTTCCTGGCGCTGCCGGTTCACTCTTTTTTGGTTTGGTTACTCCCTGCGCACGCTGCAGCTGGCTGCGTGCGGCAAGCACCGAACTGGTGGCATCCGACAGCGGTACGTTTTGCTGTGGCGGCGGCGTCGGCTGCGGTGGCACCTGCTGCGGTGACATTACCGCGGTCGGAGCAACCGGCGCAAAAGACTGCCGCGGCGCTTCCGGTTCCGGCAACGGCATGCGCGGATGGAACGCCAGCGCGCGCAGCAGCGTCATTTCGACGCCCATCCTGGGGTCCGGCGCGAACGGTAACTCTTTGCGGCCAATCAGCAGCGTCTGGTAATACAGCTGCACGTCGGCAGGCGGCACGGTGCGGGCCAGTTCACGCATCCGCTGTTCAATGGCGGCCATGTCCGCACTGATGGCCGACGGAGACAGCTGCAGCATCGCCACGCGGTGCAGCAGGCTGAGCATCTCAACCAGCAGCGCTTCCCACTCAATACCGCGGGCAGCGGCCGCGTTCACCAGCGACATCACGCGCTCGCCGTTGGCGGCAATCATCGCTTCGATGAGCGACAGCGCCTGATCGTCATCCAGCGTGCCGAGCATGGTGCTGACCGCTTCGGTCGAGAGCTTGCCGTCACCGCTGGCAATCGCCTGGTCGGTCAGGCTTAGCGCATCACGCAGGCTGCCGTCAGCCGCGCGGGCCAGCAGCTGCAGGGCGCGCGGCTCGTGAACGATCTTCTCTTCATCAAGGATATGCTCAAGCTGCGCGCGGATCTGCTCAACGTCCAGCGCCTTCAGGTGGAACTGCAGGCAGCGCGACAGGATGGTAACCGGCAGCTTTTGCGGATCGGTGGTCGCCAGCAGGAATTTAACGTGCGCGGGCGGCTCTTCCAGCGTTTTCAGCAGGGCGTTAAAGCTGTGGCGCGACAGCATGTGCACTTCATCGATCAGGTAGACCTTGAAGCGGCCGCGCGCCGGGGCGTACTGCACGTTGTCGAGCAGATCGCGGGTGTCTTCCACCTTGGTACGCGAGGCGGCGTCGATCTCGATCAGATCGACAAAACGCCCCTGCTCGATCTCGCGGCAGTTGTCACACACGCCGCACGGGGTGGCGGTGATCCCGGTTTCGCAGTTGAGACCTTTAGCCAGCAGACGGGCAATAGAAGTCTTACCGACGCCGCGGGTGCCGGAAAAAAGATAGGCGTGATGGATGCGACCTAGCGACAAGCCGTTCGCCAGGGCCGTCAGCACATGTTCCTGACCGACAACGTCAGCAAAGGTTTGAGGTCGCCATTTACGGGCTAACACCTGATAACTCATGGGCAGGCTCTGCAACGCTGGAAGGTGAATTTATGGAGGGGAATGCTATCACAACCTCACCCATTGAGCGAGGTTGTGAAAACCGGGATTAATGACCCGGGAAAGGCACCAGGCTGTAGCTGGTAATGCCCTGTTTTTCCAGGCGCTGTTCACCGCCAAGATCGAACAGGTTGATGATGAAGGCCGCGTCGGTCACTTCACCACCCAGACGGCGGATCAGCTTGACGGTCGCTTCGATAGTGCCGCCGGTTGCCAGCAGATCGTCCACCACCAGCACTTTGTCGCCGGGCTTGATCGCGTCAACGTGGATTTCCAGCTGATCGGTGCCGTACTCCAGCTCGTAGCTCTCCGCGATGGTTTCACGCGGCAGTTTGCGCGGCTTACGCACCGGCACAAAACCCACGCCCATCGCCAGCGCAACCGGTGCGCCAAACAGGAAGCCGCGGGCTTCGGTACCTACTACTTTGGTGATCCCGGCGTTTTTATAACGTTCGACCAGCAGTTCAATGCTGAGCGCGTACGCTTTCGGGTCTTCCAGCAAGCTGGTGACATCACGGAAAAGAATGCCAGGCTTTGGATAGTCCTGGATGCTTTTGATGCTATTTTTCAGATATTCAAGCTGCTGTGCAGTTGCGGTCATCGGTTTGTGCCTAAATGAAACAGTGTTACTCACGGCGCGCGACGAGTCGGTCAAAGTAACAGTTGTTTAACCTTTGACCAGGCGCACCTGTGCTCGAAAACGGTCGAATTTACTGGCTGCGCGCCATAATTGCAACCGCCATGATGAGGCTTCAGTGCTTTTGTTGCTTTTCATCAACCACGGGGATCCGCCACATGAAGATCAGCAGGCAGGCCAGGATCGCCAGCAGCAGAATACGCACCCACATCATGTTCACCAGCCATAACGAAATGGCGAAGGTGATCAGGATAAAGGCAATGGCGCGCGGCTTGGCCCCGGGCGGCATGGCCCGGTGTTTTTGCCAGTGCCGCAGGTAGCCGCCAAACCACGAGCGGTACAGCAGCCAGTGGTGAAAACGCGGCGACGAGCGGGCGAAGCACCAGGCGGCCAGCAGGATAAACGGGGTGGTCGGCAGCAAGGGCAAAACCACACCTAGCGTACCCAGCACTACCGCGAGCCAGCCAATGATGATTAAAATAGTACGCTGCATAATGCGAATCGTTATCAAACTGAACGGCTACTTTACCACTGGAGAGCGCATTGAAAACAGCACTGCTTCTTGAGAAGCTGCAAAATCAGCTGATCGCTCTGCGGGCGCTGGCCACGCCGCTGATGGGACACGCCACGCTGAAACCGCGCTTTGACCGGCAGCTTTTCCGCACCCGCAGCACCGTCATTCAGGATTACCTTGCTGAGATGCAGACCAACCTCGATGAGCTTCGCCACGCGGTTGAGAGTGAACAGCAGGAACAGGTGGTGTGGCTTGCGGAGCATCTTACCGAGCAGATCACCGCCCTGCACCGCGAAATCGCCGCCTGGCCGCTACGGGCGTGGGACAGCGCCTCACCTGGGCTGGGAAAATGGCAGCGCAAGCGGCTGGAGAATCAGGAGTTTGAGCGGCGTCTGTTTGAGATGAAGCGCGAGCGCGAAGCCCGCCTGAACAATAGCGAAACGCTGGAAGAGCAGCAGCTATTGATGCGCGAGATTAGCGCGCTGGAAGGCCGCATCGTCCGCTGCCGTCAGGCGCTGGATGAGATTGAACGCGTGATTGCACGCCTGACCCGTTAACTGGAGCCACATCTATGTCACTGGAAAATGCACCCGACGAGGTCAAGCTGGCCGTCGATTTAATTATGCTGCTGGAGAATCATGAGATCCCCGCCGAGACGGTGCTTAAAGCGCTGGAGATTGTGCGGCGGGATTTTGAGGGGAAACTTCCCCCTCACCCTAACCCTCTCCCTGTGGGAGAGGGAAAATAGATTAAGCCGGAGTCGGGTCGTCGCCCTTAATGTCGCGCTTCACTTCCGTATGCTCATCACCTTTCTCATTATGCAGGTGAACCTCAAGCTGGTTGAAGGCGATGTTAATGTTGTTTTCACGGCACAGGCGGTCGATCGCGCGGTTCAGTTCATCAACGGTGTAGCTGCGATCGCGCAGTTCACGCACGTATAAACGCAGCTCGTGATCCAACGTGCTTGGCCCGAAGGTGGTGAAGAAGACGTCTGGCGCAGGATCGTGCATGACTTTTGGATGCGATTTAGCGGCTTTAAGCAATACCTCTTTCACTTTATCCAGATCGGAACCGTAGGCCACGCCGAGGCGAATCACCACGCGCGTGGTGGTATCCGAGAGCGACCAGTTGATCAGACGCTCGGTCACGAACGCTTTGTTCGGGATGATCACCTCTTTACGATCGAAGTCAGTGATGGTGGTCGCACGAATTCGGATCTTGCTGACGGTCCCGGAGAACGTACCGATGGTAACGGTATCGCCGATACGCACCGGACGTTCGAAGAGGATAATCAGGCCGGAGACAAAGTTACCGAAGATCTCCTGCAGGCCAAAACCAAGACCGACCGAGAGGGCCGCCGCCAGCCACTGCAGTTTATCCCACGAGACGCCCAGCGAGCCGAATACCGTCATCGCCCCGACGATAATGATGACGTAATTCAGGATGGTGGTGATGGCGTAAGACGCCCCCTGGCGCAGGTTCAGCCTTGAGAGCACCAGCACTTCCAGCAGACCCGGCAGGTTACGAATCAGCGCCCAGGCCACCACCGACGACACCAGCGCAAACAGCAGGCTGCCCATGGTGACGCTTTTCATCACCGCCGCGCCGGCTTCGGTACCGTTGTACTGCCAGAGGGTAATACTGTCGAGATAGGCGAAGACGGTAATTAAATCAGACCAGATCGCCCAGAACATCACCGCGAACAGCGCGATCATCACCAGCATGGTGATACGCAGCGTCTGCTGGTTAACCTGCTCCAGCGCGATGGTCGGCTCTTCCTGCGGCTCCGCGCCTTCAGCCCCCTCTTTCACCTGATGCTGACGACGCGCAATGGCACGACGGTAAGCAATGCGGCGGGCCGCGACGCTTAAGCCGCGCAGCACGGTCTGATAGAGCAGGTTCCAGACGATCACCAGATAGACCGTCTCGATCCAGCGCCCGGACAGGCGCAACGTGGTGTAGAAGTAGCCCGTTGCCGTAAGCACCATCAGCGCCAGCGGAATGATCGCCAGCACCGTCACGGTGGCCAGACGGATATTGTGGGACTCTTTATCACGCCAGCTGTCGCGGCACATCGGCCACATCAGGATCGCAATCAGCAGCAGGTTGAGCAGAATGACCAGTTGACCCAGCACATCATCCATCAGATGCAGCGGGGAAAGCTCGGAGACTACCGACCAGAAGTGCAGCGGCAGGAGCGCCAGGCTGACGCGCACAATCTGGCGACGCCAGTGGCTGGTCAGCTGCGCAGGCATGTTGAAGTGACGCACCGCCACGCCGTCTTTTTCGAGCACCTTCCAGCACACGCCAAATACCAGCCAGAACAGCGCCAGTTTTTTACTGAACGCCCAGAGCAGATCGCTGACGTTAAGCTGCATCGTGAGCAGGATCAGGCCCACGGCCAGAATAATCAGGCACACCGGCAGCGCGCGAATGAGATCGATCAGAATCGCTTTTGGCGTATGGAGCTGGCTGTCGTTACGCAGTTGCCCCACTTCCGAGGCCAGCTTCGCCTGGTACTGTTTCAGCCATTTCAAACGCCAGCGGATCAGACCGGCAATCAGCAGCAGCGGTAAGCCCGCCAGGAAAGCAATCATTACCGCAGGCCAGGCTTTCTCCCAGTTCACGGTGATTTTCATGCTCTTAATCTGCGTTTTCAGCGTCTCCGGGAAGGACTTAATCCAGTCCCAGTCCATCGGCTTGTTGCTGTTCACCCAGAAAATCTGCTGCGTCAAAATTTCCTGCAGGCTTTTTGACACGCTGACCAGCTGCTGCTGGTTGATCTGCAGGTTAATTGCCATCATCAGCTGGTTGCCCAGCTGTTTATTGAGCTGGTCCAGCAGTTCACGGCGCATATCCACCACCTGGAGCAGCGCGTCATGCACTTCCGGATTTACGTCACTGGAGTGCCCCTCTTCGATTTTGGCGACGAAAGCATCACTCTGGAAAAGGGCATCGCGCTGCTGGTTGACGTCAAACTGTTCCAGACGTAAATCCGCAATGCGGTTGGTCATGTCCTCCAGCTCGTCGGCAGACGGCAGCGTCTGCTGCTGCTGGTAGAGAATACGCGACAGCAGGAGGCTGCCCTTCAGAACCGCGATCTGCTCTTTGATGTTGCGCTCCGCCTGCAGCGCGCGATCCAGCCAGTTCTTCACTTTAATATTTTGCTGAACCAGCGAGTTGCCGCTTTCCGTCGCCAGTATCAGGCGCTGGCTGAGCTGGTGGTTAGCCTCAAGCTCCTGCTTCACCAGCGGGTTGGCCTGAATGCGGGCAGTTTCGTCCGGCGAGACGGCTTCCTGAGCGGTTTTTTCCGTCAGGGTCAGGCGTTTGCTGTTTACCGCCTCCTGCAACAGCTGAAGCTGATGCTCCAGACGATTAATATTCGCCGTCACGTAATCACGCTGTTTCTGGAGCGTGTCCTGCAGCACCGTATTCCCTTCCAGGCTTTTACGCTGCTGTTCGATTTGCGCATTGAGCAGCGACTGCTGAACCAGCAGCAGGGTTTGCTGGGTCGGGCGCAGCGTGCCCTCCCCTACCGTCGTGCCGTTCAGGCGGTTGCGGATCTGCTGCAGCTGCTGAGACGCGGCGTACATCGCGTTTTGCACGCGCTCGGGCTGGGTTTGCAGGGAGACGAGCTGACTGTTGTAGGTCGCGAGGTCAGACTGTGCGGTTTGCAGATCGTCGAGCAATTGCGCGACGCGCGATTCCAGCTGGCGTAATGAGAGCGTGGCGAGCGTTTTGCGCGTTTCATCGTCGTTATCGACGTCGCTCAGCGCGCTCAGCGCTTCCGTGGCCTTACGCATGTTCTCCGGCGCCTGCGCCACCTTCTGACGAAGCTGGGTGGTTTCAGCTTTAACGCGCTCAATCTTATCAATGTTTTCCAGCGTTTCCGTCAGATCCTGCTGGGTGAGTTTCTCCTGAGGAGAGAGCTCTTTTTGTTTGTTCAGGGTGTCGAGCTGCGACTGAATTTCGCTGCGCGAGGGAATATCAGTGCTGTTGTCTGCGCGGGCCCAGGAAAGCGGCGCGGTGGAGAAGAAAAACAGCATAGCAAAGAGCAATGCAAATACAGGATGTTGCGAGCGATTGATGGGCAGCATAGTTGTGAATGATGTCAGCAGATGACCGAAAATAGTCCGGCGTGAAGAATATCACGCTCGTCGGAAGCAGAATAGCGAGAACGCAAGCCTCTGAGATAAATCCTGGAAGGGCTCAGGCCGTGAGCGAAGGCGCGTCGCTGCGCAGCGTCGGGCAGAGCTGTAGCATTTCCAGTAAAATCGCCACGTAGCTGCGGGCTTCCTCTTTGAGGTCAAAGGATTGCGGCGCAAACAGCCAGTTTTCCATCAGACCTGAAATGTAGCTGCGCATCAGGATGGCCGCCCGG
The DNA here is from genome assembly GCF_001462935.1 of Enterobacter sp. 50588862. Classification (NCBI taxonomy): domain Bacteria; kingdom Pseudomonadati; phylum Pseudomonadota; class Gammaproteobacteria; order Enterobacterales; family Enterobacteriaceae; genus Enterobacter; species Enterobacter sp. 50588862. The sequence goes on along the minus strand of NZ_LNHM01000033.1, from coordinate 55,151 downwards.
CGGGTGAGTAAATTGGCCGGTAACAGCTTTGCCTGCATACACAGGTTCAGGTTCTGTTCGATACGATCGTAGCTCTCCAGGCTGAGGCTGCGCTGCGCCTGTTGCACCACCGCCATTTCGCCCACGAACTCACATTTATGAAAGATAATTTCCATCATTAATCTGCGACGCTCTTCAACTACCGTTGCTTCAAGGATATATACTAATATTTCTCTTAATACTGAGAGTGGATCGTCAGGGAATTTTGCCCGATACTCACTCTCGAGATCGCTAATGCTGGACTCTGAAAGCTCCCAGATTTCACTGAACAGATCTGACTTGTCTTTAAAATGCCAGTAAATCGCTCCCCGCGTCACACCGGCAGCCTGAGCAATTTGCGCCAGCGAGGTAGAAGAAACACCCTGCTGAGAGAACAAACGTATTGCCACATCCAGAATGTGTTGTCGGGTTTCCAACGCTTGTTGTTTAGTTTTTCGTGCCATAGGTGGGTGAATTTACAGGAGTCAGATTTACATACATTTGTGAATGTATGTACCATAGCATGACGATAATATAAACGCAGCAATGGGTTTTTAGACTCAGGACCCTTGATCAATTTGAAATCGGACACTCGAGGTTTACATATGAACAAAAACAGAGGGTTAACGCCTCTGGCGGTCGTTCTGATGCTCTCAGGCAGCTTAGCGCTTACAGGATGTGACGACAAACCGGCTCAACAAGGAGCTCAGCAGGCGCCAGAAGTCGGCGTTGTGACACTCAAATCTGAACCTCTGCAGATCACCACAGAATTACCAGGCCGTACAAACGCTTACCGCATTGCGGAAGTGCGTCCTCAGGTTAGCGGCATTATCCTGAAACGTAACTTTACCGAAGGCGGCGATGTGAAGGCCGGTGAGTCCCTGTATCAGATTGATCCCGCGACCTATCAGGCTTCTTATGAAAGCGCGAAAGGTGACCTGGCTAAAGCACAAGCGGCGGCGAAAATCGCTCAGCTGACGCTGAACCGCTATCAGAAACTGCTCGGCACGAAGTACATCAGTCAACAGGATTACGATACCGCGCTGGCAGATGCCCAGCAGGCTAACGCGGCCGTGGTAGCAGCCAAAGCGGCTGTCGAAACTGCACGCATTAACCTGGCCTATACCAAAGTGACCTCCCCTATCAGCGGTCGTATTGGTAAATCTTCCGTGACGGAAGGGGCGCTGGTGCAGAACGGGCAGACCACTGCGCTGGCTACCGTGCAGCAGCTTGATCCGATCTACGTTGACGTGACGCAGTCCAGCAACGATTTCCTGCGCCTGAAACAGGAGCTGGCTAACGGCACCCTGAAACAGGAAAACGGTAAAGCCAAAGTGGAGCTGGTTACCAACGACGGTATCAAGTTCCCGCAGGAAGGTACTCTGGAATTCTCTGATGTGACGGTCGACCAGACCACCGGTTCCATCACCTTACGTGCGATTTTCCCGAACCCTGACAAAAATCTGCTGCCAGGTATGTTCGTTCGCGCGCGTCTGGAAGAAGGAACGAATCCAACCGCACTTCTTGTTCCACAGCAGGGTGTGACCCGTACGCCACGCGGCGATGCGAGCGCACTGGTTGTTGGGGCAGATAACAAAGTCGAAACGCGCAATATCACCGCCACGCAGGCGATTGGCGATAAATGGCTGGTGACGGAAGGTCTGAAAGATGGCGATCGCGTGATTGTTACTGGTTTGCAAAAAGTACGTCCTGGCGCGCAGGTAAAAGCACAGGAAGTGACATCTGACGATAAACAACAAGCTTCGGCCGCTGGCCAGTCAGAACAAACCAAGTCTTAACTTAAACAGGAGCCGTTAAGACATGCCTAATTTCTTTATCGATCGCCCCATATTTGCGTGGGTGATCGCCATTATCATCATGCTGGCCGGGGGACTTGCGATCCTGAAGCTGCCTGTTGCGCAATATCCAACGATTGCGCCACCGGCGGTAACGATCTCCGCAACCTACCCGGGGGCTGATGCGAAAACGGTGCAGGATACCGTGACTCAGGTTATCGAACAGAACATGAACGGTATCGATAACCTGATGTACATGTCCTCAAACAGTGACTCCACCGGTACGGTTCAGATCACCCTGACCTTTGAATCCGGTACGGATGCGGACATTGCGCAGGTTCAGGTGCAGAACAAACTGCAGCTGGCAATGCCTCTTCTGCCGCAGGAAGTGCAACAGCAGGGTGTGAGCGTCGAGAAATCGTCCAGCAGCTTCCTGATGGTTGTCGGCGTTATTAACACCAACGGCACCATGACGCAGGAGGATATTTCCGACTACGTGGGCGCTAACATGAAGGACGCCATCAGCCGTACGTCCGGTGTGGGTGACGTTCAGCTGTTCGGTTCCCAGTACGCGATGCGTATCTGGATGGATCCGAACAAACTGAACAACTTCCAGCTGACGCCGGTTGACGTGATTAACGCGATTAAAGCGCAGAACGCCCAGGTGGCAGCCGGTCAGTTAGGCGGTACGCCGCCGGTGAAAGGCCAGCAGCTTAACGCGTCCATTATCGCGCAAACCCGTCTGACCTCCGCCGATGAGTTCAGCAAAATTCTGCTGAAGGTGAACCAGGACGGTTCGCAGGTTCGTCTGCGCGACGTGGCCAGGGTTGAGCTGGGTGGTGAGAACTACGACATCATCGCGAAGTTTAACGGTAAACCGGCGTCCGGTCTGGGTATCAAACTGGCGACAGGCGCGAACGCCCTGGACACCGCGACGGCGATCCGTGCGGAACTGAAGAAGATGGAACCGTTCTTCCCGTCAGGTCTGAAAATCGTTTATCCGTACGACACTACGCCGTTCGTTAAAATTTCGATTCACGAAGTGGTTAAAACGCTGGTAGAAGCGATCATCCTGGTGTTCCTGGTGATGTATCTGTTCCTGCAAAACTTCCGCGCGACGCTGATCCCAACCATCGCCGTGCCGGTCGTTCTGCTGGGGACCTTTGCCATCCTTGCAGCCTTTGGGTTCTCGATAAACACCCTGACGATGTTCGGGATGGTGCTCGCCATCGGCCTGCTGGTGGATGACGCCATCGTAGTAGTAGAGAACGTCGAGCGCGTGATGGCGGAAGAAGGTCTGCCGCCGAAGGAAGCCACCCGTAAATCCATGGGCCAGATCCAGGGCGCACTGGTCGGTATTGCGATGGTGCTGTCCGCGGTATTTATCCCGATGGCCTTCTTCGGAGGCTCTACGGGTGCGATTTACCGCCAGTTCTCCATTACCATCGTCTCCGCGATGGCGCTGTCGGTACTGGTAGCGTTAATCCTGACGCCAGCGCTGTGTGCCACCATGCTGAAGCCGGTTCAGAAAGGTGGTCACGGCGAGCATAAAGGGTTCTTCGGCTGGTTTAACCGCATGTTTGATAAGAGCACACACCACTACACCGACAGCGTGGGCAATATCCTGCGCAGCACCGGTCGTTATCTGCTGCTCTATATCATCATCGTAGTGGGGATGGCGTTCCTGTTCGTTCGTCTGCCAAGCTCGTTCCTGCCAGATGAAGACCAGGGCGTGTTCCTGACGATGGCACAGCTTCCGGCAGGGGCGTCGCAAGAGCGAACCCAGAAGGTGCTGGACGAAGTGACGGACTACTATCTCACCAAAGAGAAAGCGAACGTTGAATCCGTGTTTGCGGTTAACGGCTTTGGCTTTGCGGGTCGTGGTCAGAACACCGGTATCGCCTTCGTTTCTCTGAAAGACTGGGCGGATCGTCCGGGCGATGAGAATAAAGTTGAAGCGATCACGGGCCGTGCCATGGGCACCTTCTCGCAGATTAAAGATGCGATGGTCTTCGCCTTTAACCTGCCAGCGATTGTTGAACTGGGTACGGCGACCGGCTTCGACTTCCAGCTGATCGACCAGGGCGGTCTGGGTCACGAGAAACTGACGCAGGCGCGTAACCAGCTGTTCGGCGAAGTGGCTAAACACCCTGACCTGCTGGTCGGCGTACGTCCAAACGGACTGGAAGATACGCCGCAGTATAAGATCAACATCGATCAGGAAAAAGCGCAGGCGCTGGGCGTGTCCATCAGCGACATCAATACCACGCTGGGCGCGGCCTGGGGCGGTAGCTACGTCAACGACTTCATCGACCGTGGTCGCGTGAAGAAAGTGTACGTCATGTCCGAAGCGCAGTACCGTATGTTGCCGAACGATATCAACAACTGGTACGTTCGCGGCAGCAACGGTCAGATGGTGCCGTTCTCATCCTTCTCAACGTCACACTGGGAATACGGCTCTCCGCGTCTGGAACGTTACAACGGTCTGCCGTCGATGGAAATCCTGGGCCAGGCCGCACCGGGCCGAAGCACCGGTGAAGCCATGAACCTGATGGAAGAGCTTGCCAGCAAACTGCCTGCGGGTATCGGCTATGACTGGACCGGTATGTCCTATCAGGAACGTCTGTCCGGTAACCAGGCCCCTGCCCTGTATGCCATTTCACTGATTGTGGTCTTCCTGTGTCTGGCGGCGCTGTACGAGAGCTGGTCAATTCCGTTCTCCGTTATGCTGGTGGTTCCACTCGGGGTTATTGGTGCGCTGCTTGCGGCAACGTTCCGTGGATTGACCAACGACGTGTACTTCCAGGTAGGCCTGCTGACAACCATTGGCTTGTCGGCGAAGAACGCGATACTTATCGTTGAATTCGCCAAAGATCTGATGGAGAAAGAGGGTAAAGGCCTTATTGAGGCGACGCTGGAAGCGGTGCGTATGCGTCTGCGTCCAATCCTGATGACCTCTCTGGCGTTCATCCTCGGCGTAATGCCGCTGGTTATTAGCTCCGGTGCAGGCTCCGGTGCGCAGAACGCGGTCGGTACAGGTGTAATGGGCGGTATGATCACCGCGACCGTACTGGCTATCTTCTTCGTCCCGGTGTTCTTCGTGGTGGTGCGCCGCCGCTTCAGCCGGAAGAATGAAGATGTTGAGCACAGTCATTCGGTAGAACCTCACTGATACCGGTTTCATATAATAAAAAGGCCGCATTTGCGGCCTTTTTCATTTTCAGAAAAAATCATAAAATAAGCTTATTGAGGTCCTATTTATTTTCTGTCATCTTAAACAGACATATCATAATTAACTGATAACTTAATAGGTGAACTCAGGATTTTTTTAAATCTATTTCCTTGCTTAAGTTGTTAGGAATATTCCTAATTAAAAGTTAAGACAAACGGAACTCCGGATGTGAACTTTTCTTATGGCTCTAAGCTAAGCCAATGAAATGTAAGGAAGCGAAAAAACTATCGTTAATCCTGATAAAAAAGTTCAGTTTCGGATGAACATTTGCGTAGACGCTCGCAGCCTGCGGTTTTATTTGTAATTTTTCGTAATAGCGCGGTGAAATCCAGGAAGGAGTGGCTTATAGTTAGGTTATCAGGAACACAGCGCTCATGTAGCTAAGTCAGATGTATCCATCCCGACAATGATGTTCGGTGAGTAAGAAATCACTCAGAAGGGGATGCGCTATGGACGAGTACTCGCCAAAAAGGCATGATATCGCGCAGTTGAAATTTCTCTGCGAATCCTTGTACCATGACTGCCTTGCCAATCTTGATGAAAGCAACCATGGCTGGGTAAATGACCCAACGTCTGCCATCAATTTACAATTGAATGAGCTGATAGAGCATATCGCTACCTTCGCACTTAATTATAAAATTAAGTACAATGAAGATAATAAGCTCATTGAGCAAATTGATGAATACCTGGACGACACCTTTATGTTGTTCAGCAGTTACGGCATTAACACTCAGGATTTGCAAAAATGGCGTAAATCGGGAAACCGGCTATTCCGCTGTTTCGTCAATGTGAGCAGAGCTAACCCGGTTAGTCTTTCCTGTTAAAATTATTACAATTACTAAGGTGAATTTATGTCTGATAAACCACTCACAAAAATCGATTATTTGATGCGCTTACGACGTTGTCAGTCAATTGACACCCTTGAACGCGTCATTGAAAAGAATAAATACGAGCTTTCTGATAATGAACTGGCGGTATTTTATTCAGCCGCTGACCATCGCCTTGCAGAGCTAACGATGAATAAGCTGTATGACAAAATCCCTACTTCTGTATGGAAATTTGTCCGTTAATCTTTGAAGTGTGTCTGTAGAGTTTCTACGCCACGTTATAAGCTGTATTCACCTGTCCCGTTATGCTCCCTGCGCGAAAGCCAGGTCTCCGTGTTAAACGCGCTCATCAGCAACAATGTTGTGACTGTGGTCACATCGGCCTTCCGGGAACGTTCCCCTTAACGCCTGTTGCGATTACCCTTCAGGAATAACATCCAGAGAGGTTTCCGATGAGCATAGAAAAACAGAAGATGATTTCAGGTGAACATTACCGCCCTGGTGATGAGACGTTACGCGCCGACCGGCTTCGGGCGCGCCATCTGCTTCACCGCTATAACCACACCGCGCCTGACGAAAAAACAGAACGCCAGAACATTCTGGCGGAACTGCTGGGACAAAGCGAAGGGGCGTATATTGAGCCGAGCTTCCGCTGTGACTATGGATATAATATTTTTCTGGGCAAAGACTTTTACGCCAACTTCGATTGCGTAATGCTGGATGTCTGCCCTGTACATATTGGCGACAACTGCATGCTCGCGCCGGGCGTTCATATTTATACGGCCACCCATCCGCTGGATGCGCAAGAACGTAACAGCGGAGTGGAGTTTGGTAAGCCCGTCACCATTGGCAATAATGTCTGGATTGGTGGACGTGCGGTCATTAACCCAGGCGTCACCATCGGGGATAATGTGGTTGTGGCTTCCGGTGCCGTCGTGACGAAAGACGTGCCGGCTAACGTCGTCGTGGGCGGCAACCCGGCGAAAATCATCAAAACGCTGTAACGATCCGGGGAGCCAACTGTTATGGTCTTTTAGCGCCCGACTGTTACTTTTTTCAGCCGGATGGCTCCCCTAAAATTGGCAGATACCCTGTATTGTCAACTCTCAAAAGGCCAAAAATGACCGAGATACAGCGCCTGCTTACCGCTACAATCGACGATCTTAACCACCGCGAAAAGCGAGACAATCGCCCGCGCTTTAGCATTAGCTTTATCCGCAAACATCCCGGGCTGTTTGTTGCCATGTATGCCGCCTGGCTGGCGACGCTGATTGTCATGCTGAAGTCCGAAACGCTGGTGGACTCCGTCTGGCTGCTGGTGGTGCTGTTTGTCGTGTTTAACGCCTTTTTCTTTTTCGACGTGAATCCCCGCTACCGTTACGAAGATATCGACGTCCTCGATTTCCGGGTCTGCTACAACGGCGAATGGTACAACACGCGTTTTGTGCCAAATGAGCTTATCGACAGCATCCTGCACTCTCCGGCTGTCGAAACCGTGCACAAAGAGAAGCTGCAGAAAATGATCGCAACGAAAGGCCAGCTCTCTTTTTATGATGTTTTTACCCTTTCCCGCCCTGCTGCTGCGTAATTAACGCCTGCAGGCGTCGGATACCCGGCGCAAACTGCGAAGCAGAGGTGTTGCCGTAACCTAAAACCAGGCCGGTTTGCCCCTGCTTCGTCTCCAGGTAATAGCCGCTCAGCGCAGCGGGTGCCAGCTGAAATGCCCTCGCTTTGTCCACCAGCCGCTGGTCGTCGATACCGTCAATCGCCAATGTCAGGTGCATTCCCCCTTCACCGGCAAGAACACGGTGCGGAGTATAAAGCTCTGCGCTCAGCACCTCCCGCAGCTGGCGGTAACGCTTACGATACAGGCGACGCATGGCGGCAAGATGACGGGCATAGTGCCCCTCCTCGATAAACAGCGCCAGGGTGCGCTGTTCTGCGCGATGCCCGCCGCGCAGCAGCGAGCCGATGGCCGGACGCGCCGCTTTCGCCAGCGCTGGCGGTAACACCATGAACCCCATTCGGAGCGACGGAAACAGCGTTTTACTGAACGTCCCCAGATACACAACGGGCGCGTTGTTGACCATGCCCAGCATCGCCGGTACGGGCTCGCCGACATAGCGGAACTCGCTGTCATAATCGTCCTCAATGATCCACGCCTTGTGCTGGCGGGCCAGTTCCAGCAGCGCCAGACGCCGCCGCGCGCTGAGCACGCTCCCGTAAGGAAACTGATGCGACGGCGAAGTGAAAATGAGCGCAGGTGAAGGCGCATGCAGCCCTTCCCAGCACATTCCCTCGTCATCCACCGGTATGCCGGTCATCGCAAGGCCGGTTTTGACGAAGGCGCTTTTGGCCCCGCTGTAGCCGGGATTTTCCACCCAGGCGACATCCCCCGGCTCGCTTAACAGCATCGTGCACAGATTGACGCCCTCCAGCGCCCCTTCGGTTATCACAATCTGGCTGGCGTCGCAGTCAATGCCGCGAGAAAGCGCAAGGTGACGGGCGATGGCTGCCCGCAGCGACGGCTCACCGGCCGGGTCGCCATAGCCCAGCAGAGCGCTCCCCTCCTCCCGCAGGACGCGATCGTACAATCGCCGCCACAGCGGCAAGGGGAAATAGTTGATGGCGGGCGTTCCCGGCGTAAAGGCCATCACCGGGGTGTCGCGCGGCACAGGCGCAGGCAGCTGGACGACACGTTTTGCCAGCCTGACCTCAGGATCGGTCAGAACCCGCGGGCTGGCACGATGGGCGAATTGCGCCACCCGCGTCCCCTGACGGTTACGCAGCAAATAGCCTTCGAGCGTGAGCTGGTCCAGCGCCGCATTGACGGTGTTCCGTGAAACGGAAAGCTGCTGCGCCAGCGTTCGCGAGCCGGACAGCTGGCTGCCGGACCGAAGCCTTCCGCCCAGTATGGCCTCCCGCAAAGCGAGATAGAGCGCGCGCTGGAGCGTCTCTTCCCCACGCGTTTTAAGCGCAGCATGGAGCAAGGTATAAAGTTCATCGCCCGGTATGTTCATCTCATCTCCTTGTGGTACCACCAAAACATAGCCGAGTGGTTCTTTTTAAGGAACCAGTAATTTTCTAATCTGGAACTCTTCTCAACGTCACGGAAATAAAGATGAAGACATTCAATGAGTTTGGACAACCTGTGGGCGAAGCCCTTACCGACTGGCAGCCTCGCCCTCATCCGTCCCGGGTGGTACTGCAGGGGCATTATTGTCGGCTTGAACCGCTGCGCGTGGAGCATGCCGGGGCGCTGTTCTCCGCCTATGCTCTGGCCGGAGACACCCGGAGCTGGACGTGGCTACTGCGTGAACCCGATGCCACGGCCGCTGAGTTTGCCAAATGGGTGGCAAGCGTGTGTGAGTTATCTGACCCGATGCACTTTACCGTTATCGATAATCAGACCCAGGCCCCCGTCGGGACGCTGGCCCTGATGCGGATCGATCCTAAAAACGGCGTTGTGGAAGTGGGACACGTTCACTTCTCCGTGCTGTTAAGCCGCACGCCCATGTCAACAGAAGCGCAATATCTGCTGATGCGGTACGCGTTCGATACCCTGGGCTACCGGCGATATGAATGGAAGTGCAACAGCCTGAACGAACCATCACGCAAAGCGGCACTGCGTCTGGGCTTTCAGTTTGAAGGCCGTTTTCGCCAGGCGCTGGTCATAAAAGGCCGTAACCGGGATACCGACTGGTTTTCGATTCTCGACAAAGAGTGGCCGGCGCTGGCGAGCGCCTTTGAAGGCTGGCTTGCCACCGACAATTTTACTGCCGATGGCAAACAGAAAAGATCCCTGGAAAGCTGGCGAGAAACGCGCGTCTAGCGTCTTTTTTTACGTCCCTGCACCGCCTTAAAGCGCGGATTGGATTTGCAAATCACGTATAAGCGTCCCTTGCGTTTGACTATCTGGCAATCCGGGTGACGCTGTTTTGCGCTGCGCAATGAGTTAAGCACCTGCATGGTTAGCCCCGCTTCGCATTAAGAAAACCGCCAAAACGCTTGCGGAAGCGCGCTGCGCTGCCATCCGTGGAAAACGTTTTTTGCTTACCGGTATAAAACGGATGCGATTTTGAAGAAACCTCGATAGTGATGTACGGATACGTTTCACCGTCGAGCTCAATTTCGCGGTCGGTTTTAATGGTTGAACCCACTTTAAAGTATTCATTGGCACTGGTGTCGTGGAATACCACGGTGCGATACGCTGGATGGATGTTTGGTTTCATCATAAACCCTTTGTGTTTTGTTATAACATAACAAAATAATATCCAGGCAAGGTTGAAAAAACAACCCTCTCTCTCCTGAGGATATTTTCTAATTTGCTTTAGATAACATGAAAACCCAGCCCCCACGTGCTATAACTATTTCATTTCGCGGTAAAATCTTTCTCTTCAGGCAGGAAACTCAGCGTCCGGATTTGGGCATATGAGAAAGGAAACGACAGCATGAAAACCCGACATCTGGTCAGTCTGGTGACTGGCGTACTTATCTTTTCCGTGCTGGTTCCCATTTGCCTCAGCATCTGGCTTGCCCATCGCCAGGCAGAAGAGAAATTTGTTGATGCGCTGGATAGCTATGCTTCTCGGGTGCTGATGCGCACCGACAGGGTCGTGGATCAGGCCAAAGAAGCGTTAAATCACCTGCAGGGATTTAAGGGCGTTCCCTGTAGTCCGCTGCATTTGAGGGAAATACGTCGGGTCGCGTTCTCGTGGCGCTATATCCAGGAGGTGATCTATATCGACAACCTCAAACCCCTCTGCTCTTCGCTTGAGCAGGCCAGTAAATCCGCCGCTTATCCTCCCCCCATGCGTATCACCGAAGATGGCTACAGCGCGTGGCTTACCGCACAGAACGATCTTGGCTTTCACCGCTATATGGCCGTGCTCGGGAAGGGCCATTACCTTGTTCTGGTCGATCCTGCCTCGCTTGTGGATGTGATCCCTTTCGGGGCGATTGCCATTGATGCCGCTCTGGTGGGAAGCGCAACGCATCTTATTTTCGCCAGCAGTAACACGCTTGATCCGCATATCCGCGATCGGATCAACGATCGAGGCGTCTCCAGCGTTCAGTACAAGGGCTCCATGTACGTGATGAAGCCGGTACCTGAGCTTGGATTTACTGTCGTCACGTGGGCATCGCTCACCCCCCTGGCTGAAAGCTGGCACCGACAGCTGCTTTTCTGGCTGCCGTTTGGCGTCCTGATAAGCCTGCTGGCGGCACTGTTTGTCCTGCGGATCCTGCGACGAATCCAGTCGCCGCGCAATCGCCTGCTGGACGCCATTAACAGCCGCGATTTTGTGGTTCACTATCAGCCCATCGTGGCGCTGTGCAGTGGAAAAATCGTGGGTGCGGAAGCGCTTGCGCGCTGGCCCCAGCCAGACGGAAGCAGTCTCTCGCCTGATATATTTGTGCCGCTTGCCGAGCAAACCGGCCTCATCTCGCAGCTGACGCAGTTAGTTATGGAAAAAGTGTTTGAAGATATGGGCCACTGGCTGCAGCACCACCCCGATCAGCATATCTCCATCAACCTCGCCCCGGCCGATTTGACCTCCGGTAATCTGCCGCCTTTACTGAGTCAACTCCTGAATAAGTGGCAGATTCATCCCCGACAAATCGCCCTTGAGTTAACCGAGCGTGGCTTTGCCGACCCCAAAATCAGCGCGCCGGCTATCGCCGCGTTTCGCCGTTCGGGCCACCCTGTCTACATTGATGATTTTGGCACGGGCTATTCCAGCCTCAGCTATCTGCAGCATCTCGATGTCGACACGCTAAAAATTGACAAATCGTTCGTGGATGCACTGGAGTACAAAAACGTAACGCCGCACATTATCGAAATGGCGAAGTCGCTGCAGCTGGCAATGGTGGCGGAAGGCGTGGAGACCGAAGGGCAGCTTACCTGGCTGCACCGCCATGGCGTGCAGTATGGGCAGGGGTGGTTCTACAGTAAGGCGCTGCCCAGGACGGAATTTATCCTTTGGGCAGAGAACAACCTCGCCACGCGCTCTACTTAAGATAGGATTTGATCACCTGCAGCACGACGCCAAGATCGGCTTCACGCTGCGCCTCTTCGGGCTCTTTCACGACATGATCGGTAAGATGCCCTTCAATCACCTGCATCATCATGCCATTGACCGCGCCACGGATCGCCGCCAGCTGCTGCAACACCTCGGCACATTCGTGATCGCTGTTGAGCATCTTCTCCAGCGCGGTGCTCTGCCCCTGAATTTTCTTCAGGCGAGTCAATAACATCTTCTTATCGCGAACGGTATGTGACATCTCTGTCTCCCTCAGTTTTGGCTTTTAAAGCATATCACGCTCTACTCCCCCTGAGTATTTTTCTACTGGGGGGTAGTATTAACCTACTGGGGGGGAGTACTATTTGCGCACGCTTTCCATACTGGAAATTTCAATGAACGATTTTGCTTCACTCCTGCAGCAGGGTAATGCCTGGCTGTTTGTTCCCAGCGCTATCCTGCTCGGTGCGCTGCATGGCCTGGAGCCGGGCCACTCAAAAACAATGATGGCTGCCTTTATCGTGGCTATCCGCGGCACGCTGAAGCAGGCGGTATTGCTCGGTCTGGCGGCTACGCTTTCCCATACGGCGGTAGTCTGGATCATTGCCATGGCAGGACTATGGTTTGGCCGCGGCTGGGACGTACATACGTCCGAACCCTGGTTCCAGCTGATCTCCGGGGTGTTGATCGTTGCAATCGCCCTGTGGATGGCGTGGCGAACCTGGAAAGAGGGCCAGCCGCACGATCATCATCATCATCACGATCATGACCACCATCATGATCATCACCATGCACACCCACTGGTTGAAGAGGAGTGGCAGGACGCCCACCAGCGCGCGCACGCGCAGGATATCAACCGGCGTTTTAACGGACAAAACGTGACGACAGGACAGATCGCGATGTTTGGCCTGACCGGCGGGCTTATCCCCTGCCCGGCGTCCATCACCGTTCTGCTGATCTGCCTGCAGCTGAAGCATTTTGCGCTCGGCGCGACGCTGGTATTCAGCTTCAGCATCGGTCTGGCGTTAACGCTGGTCGCTTCCGGCGCGATTGCCGCCTTAAGCCTCAAGCACGCGACAAAACGCTGGCCCGGATTCAGCGAACTTTCCCGCAAAGCGCCGTGGATCTCCGCCGCGCTGATTATCGTGGTAGGGATTTACATGAGCCTGCATGGCCTGAGCGGCATTCTGGCGTAAGCAGGCGGCCACGCCCGGTGGCCGCCTCTCTGGTCAGGTAAGAGTCTGCTGCCAGCTAAAGGTATAACGAAGCTGGCGCGTCTGCAGGATAAATTCCGGCGAAACGCTGGGGCTCCAGGAGTCATCGCCGCCCACCCCCATATGAAACGCATCGAGATTGAGCCAGCACCCCGGCTCTTCCCGCAGCAGATGATGATGGGTTGTCTCACGCAGCTGCTGCTGGCTATAGCGGCCCACTGAGAAATGGAACGCGCCATTCAGCTGATGCGCACCCAGCACAAGTTTGCGGGTATCGCAGCGCAAACCATTTTCCGTCGGGAAGATATACGGCGTGTGCATGTCTGCCAGGGGCAGTGTCCAGCGCCCCTGCTGCGCCGCCAGCTTTCTGTCCGGGTAGTTTTCATGCGGCCCCAGCCCCAGCCAGTCAACCTTTTCTGGCGTTTCAGCGAGATGAACGCTCAGGCCAATGCGCGCGGGCTCCGGGATATCAGACGCAATATCGACCTGAATGTCGCCATGCAGAACCCCCTGCTCGTCCACCCGCCAGATTTTACGGCTCAGGAACAGCGCCCTGCCGCGATGCTCCAGGACATTAAGCGTGGTAACCACCACCTCACGCGCATGCTGCTCTGCCTCACAGTGCAGCATGCGCGAGGTGAGATCGTACATGCCCGCCGCTTTCCAGCGTTCAACCCACGCGTTTGGATCGATGCGCGTCGCTTCGCTCACCCCAATGTCGTTGTCCAGCGGCGCGCGGCTGACGTTATCCGTCACGGGTGAAAGCAGCGTTTCAACGCCATTTCGCCACCATTGAGTCAGGTATCCGGATGCGCGATCGAACTGCCATCGCTGTTGACGATGCGTGACCTCCAGGATGCGACCGTTTTGCGTTAAAACCGGCGGCTCGCCCGTAGAGGCTGGCGGTGCAATAAAGAGTGGGGCCGGAAGCGTCCACTGCTCCCACGCGCAGCGATGGCCTGCCGGTGACCACGGCGTTGCCCGCGGCTGGCGAACCTCAACGTTCAGCCAGATTTCACCCGGCTCGGCTTTCAATTCCGGCAGAGCGATCTCCAGACGCTGAACGCCTTCAGGGGCTATCGCCAGCGTCACCTCGCCCGAAGCCAGTACCTTCCCATCCCGGACAACCGTCCAGCTCAGCACCTCGTTATCGGTAGGGCGGAACAGGTAGCCGCTTTGCACCTCAATCACCAGCGGAGAGGTGCTGACCAGCGTAAAGGTAAAGAACTGCTGGGCGCGCTGCGCCTCGTACAGCGCCGGGTGCGGCGTGCGATCGGGGAATACCAGTCCGTTAAGGCAGAACTGCCGATCGTTCGGCGTATCGCCAAAGTCCCCACCGTAGGCCCAGAACGCGTTGCCCTTTTCGTCTTTCTTCGTCACCGCCTGATCGACCCAGTCCCAGACAAACCCACCCTGCAGGCGAGGATGGCTGCGAAACGCCTGCCAGTATTTCGCAAACCCGCCGAAGCTGTTTCCCATCGCGTGGGCGTATTCACAGAGGATCAGCGGACGCGTTTCGTCGGGCATGCCGATCCATTTCTTGATTGACCATTTAGGCACCGCCGGAAAAGGCTGATCCCAATCGACCCGGGCGTACATCGGGCAAACAATATCGGTCGCCGCCGTATTCGCCCCGCCGCCTTCGTACTGCACCGGGCGCGTGGGATCGGTGGTTTTCAGCCAGCGGTACAGCGCATCATGATTCGCGCCGTGGCCGGACTCGTTACCCAGCGACCAGATGATAATTGAGGGATGATTGCGATCGCGCTGCACCATGCGGGTTACACGCTCGCTCATGGCGGGCAGCCAGCGCGGATCGTCAGCGAGGCGGCTCATCGGCACCATGCCGTGGGTTTCAATATTGGCTTCGTCAACAACGTACAGCCCGTAGCGATCGCAAAGGCTGTACCACAGCGGATGGTTCGGGTAGTGCGAGCAACGAACGGCGTTGAAGTTATGCTGCTTCATGATTTCGATGTCGCGACGCATGGTCGCCTCGTCCATCACCTGACCGTTTTCCGGGTGATGCTCGTGTCGGTTAACCCCGCGGATCAGCAGCGGCTTACCGTTAAGCTTCAGCAGGCCGTTGCTGATGTCAACGCGGCGGAAGCCCACATCGCACGCCTCAACCTCCAGCACCTCACCCTGCGGGCCGAGAAGCGCCATCGTCAGGCGATACAGTTCCGGCGTTTCAGCACTCCAGAGCTCGGGGCGGTCAATGGGGATCGCCACCGTTAAGCGTTCGTCCCAGCTGCCACGCTCGTCCACAACGGCAGACCCCGGACGCCGGGAAACGCTGGCGCATTTTTCACCCTTGCGCCACAGGGTAAAGACCACCTCGCAGTCTGCAAAGCCCGCCCCTGCCAGCGCGACATCTGCCTTAAGCACCGCGCGGTCCAGCTCCGCATTCAGGTCCGTCACCACGCGATAATCGGCAATCTGCGTTTCGGGTTTATGCAGTAGCGTCACATCGCGGAAAATACCGCTCATGCGCCACATGTCCTGATCTTCCAGATAGCTACCGTCGCACCAGCGCAACACCATGACCGCCAGGCGGTTCTCACCGGGCCGCAGGACCGTCGAGAGATCGAATTCGGCAGGCAGCCTGCTGTCCTGGGAATAGCCCATCCAGCGCCCGTTGCACCACAGATGAAACGCAGAGTTCACGCCGTCAAAGATGATGCGGGTCTGCCCGCTCTGAAGCCACGCGTCATCCACATCAAATGTGAGCGAGTAACAGCCGGTTGGGTTTTCCTGCGGCACAAAAGGCGGATTAACGGGGATAGGATAGGTGACATTGGTGTAGATGGGCGTGTCAAACCCCTGCATCTGCCAGTTCGACGGCACGGGCATCGCAACGGCATCCGCACAGTCTTCGGTTACCCACGCCTCCGGGATTTGCTCGGGTGCAGGAAAGTAGTTAAATCGCCACACCCCATTGAGGGAGCGTCTGCTGGCGGATGCAGCATCATCCAGGGAAGGCTGTTCAAGACGCCAGCTGTGTAACGGCGCATGTGCCTCCAGACGGTTCCACTGGGTGACCCCCGGGTTTTCCCAGTCCCGTCGGGCCAGAATGGCGCTGAGAGTCAGCGATAAAGTGTTGGGCATATTAACCTCTTTGCGAAGCGCTCACAATTTTGGTTAACATGCCCTGGCACCCGGCGACGGTAAAGCACGCAATCGCGGGGTAGCGAGTCCGATCACAAAGTTTTATTTGCGGGCAAGCTGCCCGGCAAGGAGGGCCAGGCTTCTGAGCTGCTGCGCCAGATCCTCGCGTTCGGCCTGCTGCGGGGTACGGCGCGCGCTGGAATGGCGGGTCACCAGCGTTACCGGCAGCTGAACCTGCCAGCATTCCTCCCCCCCGCTGGGGGACAGAAGCCACTCCACGCTGCGCTCGCCAGCCTCGCGAAACGCCTGACGAATGGTCGTCAGCGGCGGAGAAAACCAGGCGCTGTCTGCCGTATCGTCAAACCCGACCACCGATATCTGGCCAGGAACAGCTATCCCTTTTTCCGCACAGGCGCGCATTACTCCAAGCGCCATCTGATCGTTCGCCACCAGAATGGCATCCGGCAGTACCGCCCCCGAGAGCAGCACATGTCCCTTCTCATAGCCGCTGGCCGCGCTCCAGTCGCCGTAGGCCACCGCAGCCGCGTCGAGACCCGCCTGCGCCAGCGTCGCTTTCCATCCCGCCAGACGCGCGCGCGCAGAGACAGAGCTTTCCGGCCCGCTCAGCAGGGCAATATGCTGATGCCCCAGCGAAAGCAGATGCTCAACGCCCAGGCGTGCCCCCTCCTCGGCGTTGAACACGAGGCTATTTACCTGCGCTGACGGTGACACGTCGAGGAACAGCACCGGGACGGGCATCGCCAGCGACCTGAGCGCTTCGGCGTGCGGATCGTCAAGCGGCACATTGACCAGCAGCGCGTCTACCCGCTGCCCCAGCAGCGCCTGAAGCGCCGCCTGACACTGCTGCGGCTGCTCCACCATGGAAATCAGGACGCTCGCCCCCTGCCCTGCAGCCCGGGATTTTACCGCCGAGACAATTTGCGAAGGCGCGTGCAGCGCCAGATCGGTGGTGATGAGCCCCAGCGTACGGGTGCGTTTCCCCGCCAGCTGCTGCGCCCGCAGGTTGGGAACGTAATGCAGCTCCGCCATTGCCTGCTGCACCTTTTCCCGCGTGCGGGCAGAGACGTGCTCCGCGTTGTTAATCACGCGGGAAACGGTCTGATAAGAAACCCCCGCAAGGAGGGCGACATCATAAAGAGTGATTGCTTTCATGCGTTCTGGCATCGCGATTTTCGAAGCGTCTATTCTGGCACAGCGACGCTGTTAAAACATGTGAGCGCTTCGCAAATTAAACAACGCGCTCCGTCTGCGTCATTTTCTCACCGCGCGGCTTCTGGCGGAACCAGGGCAAACAGAGCTGGATAAGCGGGCCAATGGTCAGAGCATACGCCACAGTTCCCACCCCAAACGAGCCACCCAGCACGCACCCAATCAGCAGGACGGACACTTCGATGGAGGTACGCACGCTGCGAATGGACCACCCCAGCCGGGCGTGAATGCCGGTCATCAGGCCGTCGCGCGGACCAGGCCCGAAACCGGCCCCGATGTACATGCTGGTGGCGATCGCGTTCATCACGATGCCCGACACCAGGAAAGCGATGCGCACGGATAACGAACTCAGTTCGGGGATAAGCGCCATGCTGGCGTCCGCCGCCAGACCGATACAAATCACGTTGCTGATCGTGCCAAGACCGGGCATCTGACGCAGTGGGATCCACAGTAAGAGCACCGCAGCCCCGGTCAAAATGATCACCGTCCCGATGCTCATCCCCAGCTGTATTCCCACGCCAAGGTGAAACACATCCCACGGATCGACCCCCAGATCCGCACGAATAAACATCGCGGTGGAAAGCCCATACAGCCCTAAACCGACATAAAGTTGTAGCAGACGACGTACCATTTTTATCTTCTCCAGTGAACCCGACTTTCATCCTGACCTAAAATGGCACTAAGATTAATGTCCAGTTTTTAAATAGTGGACTGCTTATGTCATCACGCCGCTTCGGAAGCCAGTCTTTGGTACGCCTTTTAGGGCACTGGCAGCAAACTTCATCCCGCACTCCGCTCTGGCGCCAGCTGGCCGACGCGCTGCGCTTATTAATCCTTGATGGCCGGCTGGCACTGCATACGCGCCTGCCGGGTGAGCGTGAGCTGGCGACGGCGCTGAACGTCAGCCGAACCACCGTCAGCAGCGCCCTCGCCCACCTGCGTGAAGAGGGTTATCTTGAAAGCCGCCACGGCAGCGGGTCGCGCGTCATCCTCCCGGATGCACGCGCCGTTCCCACCCTTTCCGCAGCGAGCGTCGCCCTGGATCTTTCCACTGCCGCCCTCAGCGCCGGGCCGGAGATCCACCAGGCTTACACCCATGCACTTACGGCTATTACTCAACACCTCTCGCTGACGGGCTACGAGCAGCTTGGGCTGCCGGCGCTACGGGAGGCCATCGCTGCGCGCTATACCGCGCGAGGTCTTCCAACCCGGGCAGACGAGGTGATGGTGGTCAACGGTGCCGTCAGCGGGTTCGCGCTGGTGCTGCGGATGATGGCCGGACCGGGGGATCGCGTCGTGGTCGATCACCCCACCTATCCGCTGGCGATTGCCGCTATTCAGGGAGCACAGTGTCGGCCAGTAGGAGTGTCGTTACCGGAAACGGGCTGGGATACGGATGGCTTTGCGGCTACGCTTGCCCAGACCGCGCCGCGCCTGGCCTACCTGATGCCCGATTTTCACAACCCAACCGGTCGATGCATGGATATCGCCACCCGTCAGGCAATCGCTGATATGGCAGCCCAGACCCGCACGGCGCTGGTCGTGGATGAAACGATGGTCGATCTCTGGTTTGATTCGCCACCGCCGCCACCGCTGGCATCGTTTAACCCGCAGGCCAGCGTGATTACGCTAGGCTCTGCCGGAAAAAGCTTCTGGGGCGGGCTGCGTCTCGGCTGGATCCGCGCCTCCTCGCGGACTATCGCCACGCTCGCCCAGACGCGCGATACGCTGGATTTAGGCTCGCCGCTGCTAGAGCAGCTGGCAACGCTGTGGCTTATCGACAATAGCGAGCGTTTTCTGCCCGCTCGCCGCAAGATGCTGGCGGAACGGCGCGATCGATGCAGTAACCTGCTGCGAGAACATTTCCCGGAGTGGACGTTTCATGAGGCGGAGGGTGGGCTCTCTTACTGGATCGAACTTCCTGGCATGCTGGCGACACAGCTTGCCGCACGGGCAGAAATCATCGGGATTAACTTGGGAACCGGGACGCGGTTTGGCTTATCGGGGTCGTTTGACCGCTTTTTACGTATGCCCTTTTCGCTGGAGCCAGCGGAGCTGGAAGCGGCATTGCTGCGGATTAAACCGTTATGGCTCGCGCTAAATTCAAATACGCCAGCAGTCAAACGCCGCCTGGTTTAATATTAAAATTTTGAACTGGATCATAAAATAAAAACTGCTGACTGTAATATATGCAGTCAGCAGTTTTCACTGGTCAGGATTTAGTGCTGAGGAGGAATGGGGAAACCTTTCAGGGAAATAACGAAATTATCACCGTCTTTCTTTATTTTTGCACCGGTATCACACCAGTCAGACGCAATACGAAAGAACTCATCGCTTCCAACATTCCAGCCAAGACGTACATGCTTCACGTAGCCTGAACGCAACAGAGCGCAGGCCTCGTTGTAGTCACTGGCAGTTGACAGTTGTTGTTTCATTTTCTCTTCTTCAGAAGTTTACGTATGGCCTTGATTTCTTTAGGAGTAAAAGGAGAAACACTCTCTTCTTCCGTATGCTGATTATCAATATCCTCTTCCGATACTCCCGCCTCTTCTACTGCTTCAAACGCCAGCAGCAGCAGTTTCTCTGTGGTCACGCTTAAATTTTCGTTATTTACTTCCGCATAGTGGCGGAGTCTTTCTTTTAGCGCTTCGTCAATTTTAACATTTAAAACTGCAGTAGCCATGTTTATCACTTCCCTTCGGAATAAGTACTTTATTTAATACACGAAGTTATCACTGTTATCCAGATCTATATTTTTTTGAATTTTGACGAAAATAGACGTCCAATTATAAAATGCCAGTCTATTATTACAGGTTTATGACAGTAATATTTCAGAGCGATGAAATATATATTACACGGTATAGGCATTATATTATTGTGGAATAAAGGCTAAAAAGAGATGGAAACAGGAAAGATGGATGAGGCCACAAATGGGTGGGGGCCCTGCCAGCTACATCCCGGCACCCACGTCGTCTGCCCTGGCTGCTTCCTTCCGGACCTGACCTGGTGAACAGAGTAGCGTTGCGGGAGAACCAACAGAGCCCCCATTGAGAGCGTTGATAACCAACGCGCTGGCGCATTATCCCTGTGCGAAGAGCCAATTGCAAGCGACCAGGAACCGGATGCTGGTTTCTTGCGCAAACAGGCGCAGCAATCAGGGCGATCTTCGTTTACCATGACGGTCCAAACATCCCCACAGGTGAAGGTATGGACGAAAACGACTCCTTTCCCCAGCGCGTATGGCAAATCGTGGCCTCGATTCCGGAAGGCTATGTCACCACCTACGGTGATGTGGCAAGGCTGGCAGGCTCTCCACGCGCGGCGCGACAGGTCGGTGGCGTCCTGAAGCGGCTGCCGGAAGGCAGTACGCTGCCCTGGCATCGGGTGGTAAACCGTCATGGCGCTATCTCGCTGACCGGGCCGGATCTCCAGCGTCAGCGTCAAGCATTGCTTTCAGAGGGTGTGCAGGTGTCGGGCGCAGGACAGATAGATTTGCAGAAATACCGCTGGGTGTACTAAACCCTCCCCCGAAGGAGAGGGTAAGAGCAACAGTTACATCTGGGTCGGTGGGGTTGGCAGGGACGGCTGATTGGTCTGTGGAGCAACCGGGACTTCGGTTTGCTGCACCGGCACCAGATTCAGGTCGATTTTGGTTCCACCGTGGTTAATCGCTTCCTGGACCGTATCGGTGATAAAGACCAGCTTGCCGTTAATGGTTACTGCAGCGCTCAGCAGAATACGGGCATTTGGCTGCACGTCTGATGGGTTATACGGCAACACGAAGCTAAACGGAGCCTGCTTACCTTCAGTACGGACCGCGCGCTGAGCCAGCACCTTCGACGGCGCGTCCGCCAGGGAAGCATCAGACAGCGTGACCGTTAATACCGCATCCGGCGGCAGAGCGACTCTCTGTTTAATCCAGATTGTACCGGAAACGTTAGGCTGCTGAATGGATTGCTGTGAAAGGGTATTAATCCCGTTCGGATCTGCAGCTGGTACCGGCACCTGGGCGCTCTTACCGGCACAGGCGGACAACGCCACCGCAATAGCTACACCACTTAGCATGGGCACGAGTTTCATTGAAGTCTCCTTATCATCAATGCACCAGCGGGATCGATCCCATCCGATGTCGTTTCAATCACATAACGTTTTTAAGTGTGGCACAGATCACCGATTAATGCCTAAAAACGTGCCGACATTCAGATTATTCTACCCATCGGACCACTTTCATTTCTGCGTTATACTCTGCCTATCTTTCGCTACGGCGTTTATTGAGGACAATTATGAGTCAGGCACTGAACAATCTGCTGACATTACTGAATCTGGAAAAAATTGAGGAAGGACTCTATCGCGGGCAGAGCGAAGACCTCGGCTTACGTCAGGTTTTCGGCGGCCAGGTCGTTGGACAAGCGCTCTACGCTGCAAAGGAGACCGTCCCTGCAGACCGCCTGGTGCACTCATTCCACAGCTATTTCTTACGCCCTGGCGACAGCGCAAAACCGATCGTGTATGACGTTGAAGTCCTGAGAGACGGTAACAGCTTCAGCGCACGCCGCGTGGCGGCCGTTCAGAACGGTAAGCCTATCTTTTATATGACCGCCTCTTTCCAGGCACCGGAACCGGGGTATGAACATCAGAAAGTGATGCCGCCAGCACCGTCGCCGGACGAACTCAAATCAGAGACCGATATCGCCCGCGCGCTGGCGCATCTGCTTCCGCCGCAGGTCAAAGAGAAGTTTCTCTGCGATAAACCGCTGGAGATCCGCCCGGTTGAGTTCCACAACCCCATGAAAGGCCACACCGCCGAGCCGAAACGTCAGGTCTGGATCCGCGCCAATGGCACCGTGCCGGAAGATTTCCGCGTGCATCAGTATCTGCTGGGCTACGCGTCTGACTTTAACTTTCTGCCGGTTGCGCTACAGCCGCACGGCGTTGGTTTCCTTGAAAAAGGGATGCAGGTCGCAACCATCGATCACTCCATGTGGTTCCACCGTCCGTTCAATATGAATGAGTGGCTGCTTTACAGCGTGGAGAGTACGTCAGCGTCGAGCGCTCGCGGGTTTGTGCGTGGAGAGTTTTATACCCAGGACGGCGTGCTGGTCGCTTCTACGGTGCAGGAAGGGGTAATGCGTAATCGCGGGTGATGGTGTGCGGCCTGATGCCCTCACCCTGCCCCTCTCCAATGGGAGAGGGAATAAACATTAAAAACGGCAACCGAAGTTGCCGTTTTGCTTTTATTAGGCGTTATACGCATTCTCGCCGTGGCTGTTGACGTCCAGACCTTCGCGCTCCTGCTCTTCCGGTACGCGCAGCCCAACGGTCATATCCGCCAGCTTATAGCCAATGAAGGCGACAACAGCAGACCACACCACGGTGATAGCGATACTTTCCAGCTGCACCAGCACCTGATGAACCATGGTGACACCTTCTGCGTAGCCCACGCCACCCAGTGATTTCGCGGCGAAGATGCCGGTCATGATACAGCCGACGATGCCGCACACGCCGTGGACGCCGAACACATCGCAAGGGTCATCCACGCGCAGCACGCGTTTCAGTGCGGTGACGCCCCACAGACCTGCCAGACCCGCGACCAGTCCCACCAGCAGCGCACCACCGACACCCACATAGCCACACGCCGGGGTGATACCGACCAGACCGGCAATCGCCCCTGAACAGGCACCCAGCAGGGAAGGTTTACCGCGTACCGCCCACTCGCCGAATACCCAGGAGAGAATTGCACCCGCCGTCGCCACAACGGTGTTCACGAAGGCCAGCGCGGCGATTTCGTTTGCGGCACTTGCGGAGCCGGCGTTGAAGCCGAACCAGCCAAAGTAGAGGATAGCCGTACCGGTAAACACCATCGGCAGGTTATGCGGTTTGAACGCCTCTTTACCGAAGCCCACGCGTTTGCCAATCAGGTATGCGCCCACCAGACCCGCTACCGCGGCGTTGATATGTACAACGGTACCGCCCGCAAAGTCTAGCGCGCCGTGCGTTGCCAGCAGACCACCGCCCCAGACCATGTGCGCAATCGGCACATAGGAGAGGGTCAGCCAGACCACCACGAAGATCAGAACGGCAGAGAAACGGATGCGCTCCGCCAGCGCGCCCACAATCAGCCCGACGGTAATGCAGGCGAACGAGCCCTGGAACGCGACGTGGATGTACTGGTAGAAGCTGCCCATCAGCGCGGTCAGTTCAATATTTTTCAGCATTACCCAGTCGAAGTTACCAAAGAAGGCGTTGCCGGTACCGAAGGCCAGCGAGTAACCGTAAACCACCCACAGCACGCAGACCAGCGCGAACGTCACGGCAACCTGCGTCAGCATGGAGAGAACGTTTTTGCCGCGGATCAGGCCGCCGTAGAACAGCGCAATGCCCGGGATAGACATGAACAGCACCAGCGCGGTGCTGATCATCATAAAGGCGTTATCGGCTTTGTCTGCCACGGCAGGAGCAGCCAGCGCCAGGCCCGGCAGCAGTGCCAGCGAACCCAGACCCGTTTTAAGTGTTGCTATCTTCATTTTCTCGATCCCTATCACTGTGTGCCAGGCGTTATTTACAGTGCCGCTTCGTCAGATTCGCCGGTACGAATGCGAATGACGCGCTGCAGTTCGGCAACGAAAATTTTGCCGTCGCCAATTTTGCCGGTGTAGGCCGCTTTGCTAATCACATCAATCACTTCATCAAGCTGATCGTCAGCAATCGCGACATCAATTTTTACTTTTGGCAGAAAGTTAACGCTGTATTCCGCCCCGCGATAAAGCTCGGCATGACCCTTCTGACGACCAAAGCCTTTCACTTCGGTGACAGTCAGTCCCTGAATACCCATTGAGGACAATGCTTCACGCACGTCTTCCAGTTTGAATGGTTTGATTACCACCGTAACCAGCTTCATAGATCCCCTCCAGTCAGAATTCGGTAATGGCCGCAGCTCACGCAGAAGGTATTGCAAGGGGTGTGCCAGAAATGAAATGGAGGGAGAAAAGCGGTGCGACGAGCGTTATGCCGTCTTCCTTAATGAACCGGCGAAAAAAAACGCACCATGTCGGTGCACGGTGCGTTTCAGTATTGCACCAACAGGAATGACTGTTAGCGCGTTGCTTTGTTTTGGTGCATCAGGCGCTGAGCGACTCTTCCTCGCGCACGCTGGCCGCGAGCTCTTCACCCGCCAGTTGAAGCTGATACATCTGCCAGTAGCGCCCTTTGGCTTCCAGCAATTCACGGTGCGTCCCGCGCTCCACGGCTTGTCCGCGATGCAGCACCAGAATGGTATCGGCATCGACAATGGTGGAAAGGCGATGGGCAATCACCACCAGCGTCGTATGGTCGCGTACCGCGGCCAGCGCCTGCTGGATGGCCTGCTCGGTGCCGGAGTCAATGCTGGCCGTCGCTTCATCCAAAATCAGCACCTGCGGGGTTTCAATCAGCACCCGCGCCAGCGCGAGAAGCTGCTTTTGCCCAACGGAGAGGTTGTTTCCCTGCTCGCCCAGCCGGGTATTAATCCCGTCGCTAAACCCGCGCGCAAGGTCTGCCAGCTGCACTTTTTCCAGCACCTCCCATACCTGCTCCTGAGAGTAGTCTCGCCCCAGGGTCACGTTGGCGTAGAAGGTATCGGCCAGGACGACCGGATCCTGCTGCACCATCGCGACGCCTTTACGCAACACGTTGTGGCTGAGAGACGCGAGCGGGCGTCCGTCGAGGCGGATTTCGCCTTGCGTGACCGGGTAGTAGCCCATCAACAGGCTGGCGAGCGTGCTCTTGCCGCTTCCCGTATGTCCCACCAGCGCCACGAAACCGCGCGACGGGACATCCAGCGTAATGTCCTGCAACACCAGCCGGTCTTCGCGATAGGCAAACGAGACGATATCAAAGGCAATGGCGCCGCTTTGCAGAGGTCGCTCGTCACGACCGTAGGCCTGGCGCGGCCTGTCCATCAACTCAAACACGCGCTCGCCGGCGACGACCGCCTGCTGCAGCATCGATTGCTGGGTCGTGAGCTCGATCAGCGGCTCGTTAAGGCGCCCCAGATAGCTAATAAAAGCGTACAGCACGCCCACTTCAATCGTACCGCTTGAGCTCAGGCCAAAGAGCATCAGTAAACCGCAAAGCACCAGCGCAGAGAAAAGGCTGAGCAGCGGACGCAGCAGGAAGCCGTCAAGGCGCAGCGTCTGCATACGCGCCATATAGTGCGATCGGCTGGCTTCGCCCATCCGCTCGCCAAAGCGCGCCTGCTGGCGGAACTGCTGGATGACGCTCATGCCGTTAATCACTTCGTTGAAGCCATCGTTAATGTCGGCCAGATAGGCGCGCACCCGACGCACGATTGGCGTGCTGTAGCGCTGGTAGATGATCATCACGATCAGCACCGCCGGGAAGATGGTAATCGCCACCAGCGCCATGCGCCAGTCGAGGCTGAACATCGCCACCAGCATCGCGCCGATCAGCGCCGCACTGCGTAACACCGTCGCGACCACGGTGACGTACAGGTCGCGGATCACTTCGGTATCGTTGGTCACGCGCGAAATCACCTGCCCGACCGGCTGGATATCAAACTCGCTGAGCGGCTGGCGAAGCGCCGCGTCCATTACATCCGTGCGCAACTGCTGAACCACGCCTACGGCGGCACGGTTAAACAGCAGCGACTGCGCATAGTGCAGCCCTGCCGCCGCAAGCTGCAACCCAACGTAGGCCACGCCTAAGCCCGCCACCAGCCCCAGCGGCAGGTCGCTTTTGGCGACCATATTGTCGATGAAGTAGCTGATGAGCAGCGGCCCGCTCACCTCAGCAATCGCCGCTATCCAGAGTAAAAGCACGGCCACGGAGAGGGGTTTGCGCCACGGCGAGCCGTAGGCCAGCAGACGTTTGAGCGTCGGCCACATCGTTCCGAGCTTACGCATTGGTGGCCTCCTGATCCTGTTCCGGCGCATCGTCCAGCGCCGCCTCAAGCTGTTGATAGCGGTACATATCGCGATACCAGCCCGGCTGCTCGGCAAGCGTTTCATGCTGCCCGCGCTGGGCAATGTGTCCGTGCTGTAAGACCAGAATTTCGCTGGCCTCGGTGAGCGCTGACAAACGGTGGGCGCTGATAATCACCGTGCGTCCGTCGCCCCACTGGCGCAGGTTATGCAGAATCTGATGCTCGGTACGACCATCCACGGCGGAGAGCGCATCATCCAGAATGAGGATTTCAGCATTCAGCAGCAGCGCGCGGGCAATCGAGATTCGCTGTTTCTGCCCGCCGGACAGCATGACGCCACGTTCCCCGACTTCCGTTTCGTAGCCCTGCGGCAGACGCAAAATATCGTCATGTACGCTGGCTAAGCGCGCCACATGTTCGATCTCTTCCTGCGTCGCCGACGGGTGACCAAGCGCAATGTTATTCGCCACGGTGTCCGAAAATAAAAACGGCGTCTGGCTGACTACCGCCAGACGGCCACGCCACTCGTCCAGCAGCAGGTTCGCCAGGGGGATATCATGGAAACGGATATCGCCCTCGGTGACGTCAAAGTGGCGCTGAAGCAGAGAGAGCACGGTACTTTTTCCGGACCCCGTCGGGCCGCAGATGCCCAGCATCTGGCCCGGCCGCAGCGTAAAGCTAACGTTCTCCAGCACCGGATGTTCCGTTTGCGGATAGACAAATTTGCGAACGTCGACGTTCATAACGCCGCGCCCTTCCGGCACCGCTTCGCTGCCGTCATTGACCACCGGCGCTTCGGCCAGCATGGCGCGGATGCGGCTGTAGGCGGCGCTGCCGCGCTCTACGATGTTAAACATCCAGGCCAGCGCCAGCATCGGCCAGATCATCAGCCCCAGATACATCGCAAAGCTGGTCAATTGCCCCAGGGTCAATGTGCCCTGCACCACCATCCAGCTCCCGCCGCCAATCGCCAGCAGGTTTGCCATGCCGATTGCGACATAAATCGTTGGATCAAATCGCGCATCAATACGCGCGACGCGCATGTTTTTCGCCCCCGTGTCTGCCGCATCGGCCGCAAACAGCGCGGACTGCCGATCTTCGAGGCCAAACGCTTTGATCATGCGGATGCTGGTCATGCTCTCCTGGGTGCGATCGTTCAGAGAAGAAAACGCCGCCTGCGCCAGCTTGAAGCGCTCGTGCAGCTGTTCGCCGTAGCGATTGATCGCCAGCGCCATGATCGGCATCGGCAGCAGGGCGAGCAGGGTTAATTGCCAGCTGATCTGCGTGGACATGACGATCAGCACCGCACAGCCCATCACCAGCGAATCCACCAGCGTCAGCACCCCTTCCCCGGCGGCAAAGACCACGCGATCGACGTCGTTCGTCGCGCGGGCAATGAGATCCCCGGTGCGATGACGCAGATAAAATTCGGGATGCTGTCGGCTCAGCTGGCGGTAAAAATCTTCACGCAGCTCAACGGCCAGCTGATAGGACGCACCAAACAGCAGCACGCGCCAGACGTAGCGCAGGAGATAAACAATGACCGCCGTCAGCACCAGTGTGCCAACCCACATCAACACCCGTGCGGTGGTGTAATGCTGTTCAGTGACGCCATCCACGACGTAGCCCACCACCTTCGGCGGGATCAGCTGCAAAATGGCAATGATAATAAGCAGGGCGACTGCACCGAGGTAGCGTTGCCACTCCCGACGAAAGTACCAGCTTAATTGGGCAAATAATCGCACGCGGTTTGTTCCTGAAGGTATTTTACGAAGTTATTCAATGGGTAAGGCTGTGGTGTACTTAATCTGTTCCATGGCGAAGCTTGAGGTGACGTCCGACAAGCCCGGGACGCTGTTCACCAGCCGCTTGTAGAAATCATCATAGCGCTTCATGTCAGCCACCTGGACGCGCATCAGGTAATCGTACTCGCCGGCCATACGCCAGAAGCCGAGCACCTCGGGCATCTCAGACACCTGAGTGACGAAGCGGCAATACCACTCGCTGCTGTGGTGTTGGGTTTTTATCAGCACAAATGCCGTCAGCCCAAGCCCCAGTTTTTCGGGATCGAGTAATGCGACGCGCCCCAGAAGAATGCCGTCATCTTCCAGCTTTTTTAGGCGCTTCCAGCACGGTGTGGTGGTCAGATTAACGGCATCTGCCAGCGCCTGCAAAGAGAGGGTACAGTCACTTTGCAGCAATGAAAGGAGCTTGCGGTCAATTTTATCTAGCATACCCACCTCATAGAGAAAATTTTTCTCCCTTCATTCTATTTTAAAGGCCAGATAGCAACAATTTTTTCTGTGCTTTTCGCTATGCTGGGCACAAAATGACAAACGGATAACTACGATGAATAGCACCTGGGTTAAACATGCCATCAGCGAAATCAATGCCGACTACCAGCGCTCGGCGGATACCCACCTGATTCGCCTCCCCCTGCCGGGATTTGACGGTATTCAGCTCTACCTGAAGGATGAAAGCACCCATCCTACCGGTAGCCTGAAGCATCGCCTGGCGCGCTCTCTGTTTTTATACGGTTTGTGCAACGGCTGGATCAAAGAAGGCACGACCATTATTGAATCCTCATCCGGTTCAACGGCGGTGTCTGAAGCCTATTTCGCTCGTCTGCTGGGCCTGCCGTTTATCGCCGTGATGCCCTCCTGCACCGCAAAACGCAAAATCGAGCAGATCGAATTTTACGGCGGACGCTGCCATTTTGTGGAAAGCGCCTGCGAAATCTACGCTGCCTCTGAAATGCTCGCCCGCGAGCTAAACGGCCACTATATGGACCAGTTCACCTTTGCCGAGCGCGCAACGGACTGGCGCGGCAATAACAACATTGCCGACAGTATTTTCCGCCAGATGACCCACGAACCGCATCCGGTTCCGTCGTACATTGTGATGAGCGCCGGTACGGGCGGCACGTCAGCCACTATCGGACGCTACATTCGCTGTCAGGGCTACGATACCCAGTTGATGGTGGTTGACCCCCAGAACTCCGTGTTCCTCGACTACTGGCAAAGCCGCGATGCCGGCCTGCGCAGTCCGGTGGGCAGTAAAATTGAAGGAATTGGCCGCCCGCGCGTGGAACCGTCGTTCATTCCTGACGTTGTCGACGAAATGCTCCGCGTGCCGGACGCCGCCAGCGTCGCCACCGCGCACTGGCTGGAGACGCAGCTCGGCCGCAAGGTGGGCGCATCAACGGGCACCAACATGTGGGGCGCACTGCAGCTTGCGGCACGCATGCGCGAGGAAGGCCGTACCGGCTCCATCGTCACGCTGCTGTGCGACAGCGGCGAGCGCTACCTTGAGACCTACTACAATGCGGAGTGGGTACAGGCCAACATCGGCGACATCACCCCGTGGAAAGCGCAGATTGCGCAGCTGCTGGAATAAAAAAAGCCAGACCGAAGTCTGGCTTGCTGGAAGGGTCTCACTATTCGGGGGAATATGGGAGGTTGTTGTTGTCCAGCCAATGCGTCAAAAAATGGGACACCGCTTCGTTGCCGCAGTGTCCGATAACCGGTAGATGAGGAAGCTCTGCGATCAGTTGCGGCATCGCATTCCCCATAATCAGGCCGCGCCCCACGCTGCCCAGCATTTCACGGTCATTCATGGCGTCGCCAAACGCCATACACTCCTGCAGCGTTAAGCCCAGGTGGTCGCTGAGCACCGCCAGGGCTGAACCTTTGTTACAGCCCACCGGCAGGACTTCAAGACAATCCACCGCCGAGAAGGTCAGGTGCGCCCGGTCGCCCAGCGCCTCATTTAATTGAATGCGTAAGCGGCAAAGATCGTCGTGATCGCCACAGAAGCAAATCTTGGTCACCGCGTGGGCAGGGATCCGGCGCAGATCGATAAGCTGGTATTTGAAGCCGCTATAAACATGCGCGTGCAACAATTCGGGGATTTCGCTTCCGGTAAACCAGCCTTGATCGTTGAATACGTGGATACTGGCCTGCGTGTCCCACGTGCTGTGCAGAACAATATCCGCCACTTCCGGGTTGAGATCCTGGCGGTGCAGCACCTCTCCTTCAACGGTGTGAATGCGCGTTCCGTTACCCGTGATTAAAAACGCATCCAGGGAAAACGTGCCCAGCAGATGACGCATCTCCAGCACGTGGCGGCCAGTGGCAAACGTCAGGGTGACATCACGCTCGCGCAGACGCTTCAGGGTACTCAGCGTTTTCTCCCCCAGACGGTGATCCGGCATTAACAACGTACCGTCCATATCAAATGCAGCGAGGCGGGCCATGATTACTCCTGAAATGTGATGCGATTAACTTGTGCATCAGTATCGTGTGAGATATACGGAAGTAATAGTGAATAGATGAAAATTATTGTTCCGGGTTTCTTATGCGCCAGCTTAACCGTCTTAACCAGTATCAACGCCTGTGGCAACCTTCCGCTGGCGCTCCACAGCAGGTCACCATAAGTGAGCTTGCCAGCCGCTGTTTTTGTAGCGAGCGGCATGTCCGCACCCTGCTGCGTCAGGCTCAGGAGGCGGGCTGGCTCAGCTGGCACGCGCGGTCTGGTCGCGGCAAGCGCGGTGAGCTGACGTTCCATGCCAGCCCGGAGTCACTGCGCAATGCGATGATGGAAGAGGCGCTGAAGAGCGGGCAGCAGCATAACGCGCTGGAGCTGGCCCAGCTTGCTCCTGAAGCACTGAGATCGTTGTTGCATCCGTTTTTAGGCGGACAGTGGCAAAACGACACGCCGACGCTGCGCATCCCCTACTATCGCTCGCTGGAGCCGCTTCAGCCGGGCTTTTTGCCTGGCCGGGCGGAGCAGCATCTGGCGGGACAGGTATTTTCAGGCTTGACGCGTTTTAACGGTAACAGCAGTGAACCCACGGGCGATCTCGCGCATCACTGGGAGGTCTCTGCTGACGGGCTGCGCTGGCATTTCTACATTCGCTCCACCCTGCACTGGCATAACGGCGATAAAATAGAAACGGCGCAGCTCCAGCGAAGCCTGACGGCACTGTTGACGCTTCCCGCCCTGCGCACCCTGTTCAGGAGCGTTTTACGTCTCGAAACAACGCATCCACAGTGTCTGACATTTATGCTGCATCAACCGGACTATTGGCTGGCGCACAGGCTGGCAACCTACTGCAGCCGTCTGGCGCATCCCGACTATCCTGAACTTGGCTGCGGCCCCTTCCGGCTGGCCGCATTTGAGCCCGACCTGGTTCGTCTGGAAAGCCATGAGCAATACCACCTGAGCCATCCGCTGCTCAAAGCCATCGAATACTGGATCACCCCCCAGCTGTTTGATTACAGGCTGGGCACCAGCTGTCGTCACCCGGTGCAAATCGCGATTGGCGAGGCCGATGAGCTTGAAACCCTGAGGCTGGTCAGCAGCAGCACCAGCCTGGGCTTCTGTTACCTCACGCTGAAACAGAGCGCGCGTCTGAGTGAGATCCAGGCGAAGCGGCTTATCAATATCATCCATCTCTCCAGGCTTCTGCACACGCTTCCGCTCAACGAAGGACTCATTACGCCCACCGAGGAACTGCTTCCCGGCTGGACAATCCCCGAATGGCCTGACTTAACGGACGTTGCCCTGCCTGGGGCGCTGACGCTGGTTTACCATCTTCCCGTTGAGCTTCACACCATGGCCAGCCAGTTAAAGGCGTACCTGGCGCAACAGGGTTGTGACCTGACCGTCATCTTCCACGACGCCAAGACGTGGGACGGATGCCAGCAGCTTGCCGATGCAGACATCATGATGGGGGACAGGCTGATTGGCGAAGCGCCAGCGTATACGCTTGAGCAGTGGCTGCGCTGCGATGCCCTGTGGCCGCACGTGTTAAGCGCACCGGCCTACGCCCATCTGCAAGCCACGCTGGATGCGGTGCAGTCTCAGGCCGAAGCTCGGGACCGACACGCCGGTCTGCAAGCCATTTTCAACCGCCTGATGGAGAATGCGGTGCTGACGCCGCTTTTTAACTATCAATATCAAATCAGCGCCCCGCCGGGAGTCAACGGCATACGCCTCAACACCCGCGGCTGGTTTGATTTTACCGAAGCCTGGCTTCCCGCCCCCAAATCGTGAAGAAGCTGGTCGCCGCCGTAGCCAGACGGTAACATAACGTTTTTACCGTAACAGTCGAGATGATTTATGAAACGTGCCGTCGTCGTGTTCAGCGGAGGACAAGACTCTACAACCTGCCTGGTTCAGGCCCTTCATCAGTATGATGAAGTTCACTGTGTGACTTTCGATTATGGCCAGCGTCACCGCGCTGAAATCGACGTTGCCCGTGAACTGGCCCTAAAACTAGGGGCACGCGCGCACAAGGTGCTGGACGTTACGCTGTTAAATGAACTGGCCGTCAGCAGCCTCACCCGGGACAGTATTCCTGTACCGGACTACGAACCCGATGCCAGCGGCATTCCGAACACGTTTGTGCCGGGGCGAAATATTCTGTTCCTGACCCTTACGGCGATTTATGCCTATCAGGTAAAAGCCGAAGCGGTAATTACGGGCGTATGTGAGACCGACTTCTCAGGATACCCGGACTGCCGCGATGAGTTTGTCAAAGCGCTCAACCACGCCGTCAATCTGGGGATGGCGAAAGAGACGCGCTTTGAAACCCCGCTCATGTGGCTGGATAAAGCCGAAACCTGGGCGCTGGCCGACTACTGGGGCAAGCTGGATTTGGTTCGCAGCGAAACCCTCACCTGCTATAACGGCATCAAAGGCGACGGTTGCGGCCAGTGCGCCGCCTGTAATCTGCGCGCTAACGGGCTTAACCATTACCTGGCTGATAAAGTCGGCGTGATGGCGGCAATGAAGCAAAAGACCGGACTTAAATAGCGTTTTTTGACCGTGCTGTCGCAAAACAGGTGTCGACAGCACGAGTGCACCTTAATATGTCTTATACGATCATCAACTCCAGCTTTTCCCGCAATTCCCCTTCCAGCGGCAGCGCTTTCTGAGTTTTCAGATCGATACAGACAAAGGTGATCAGTGCATCAGCCACCACCTGCCCTTCTGGATCGAGCGTCACCACCTGGCTTAACACGCCGCTCTTGCCGTTTAGCTGTTTTACCTGGCTGGTCACGGTGAGCACATCGCCCAGCACGGCCGGACGGCGATAGTTGATGTTGATATTGACGACCACGAACGCGATGTTGTGCGCGGTCAGCCACTGAAAGCTTTCGCTGTTTTCCAGCCCGTCCCAGCGCGCTTCTTCAAGAAACTCGAGATAGCGAGCGTTATTGACGTGCTGATAAACATCAAGATGGAAACCGCGTACTTTGATTTTTGTCTGCATAGCGCAATAGCCTTTCATTGTTATAGGATCAGAGGTCATAACTGGTATGACCTCTTTATCCTGGCAAACTTTTGCCGCAGTGCAAGAAATTGCGTTATTACAGTGTCAGGTGTGAGAGGTTGCGCTCAACCAGCGCGCTGCCCATGCCCGGAACCTGTTTGAGATCGTCGACCGTTTTGAATGGGCCGTACTCTTCACGATAGCTGACGATAGCCTGCGCTTTTTTCAGGCCCACGCCATTCATTGCGCGGGCGAGATCCTCTGCCGAGGCCGAGTTAATGCTGACCCGCGTACCGTCATCATCCGCATTTTTACCGACGTCAGCCGCTTTGGTCTGCCCTTGTACCGGCGCGGCCGCGTCAGACTTGCTCTGCGTAGCCTGTGGTTTGGCGGCGGTCGCCGCCGCCTGCGCGCCCGCGCTCATCCCGGTGGTGGCAATAGCCAGCGTAATTAACAGTGCTTTGATTCCACATTTCATGCTGTTATCTCCTTGTTTGTTGACAGCCACGCAACGATAGCCGCCTGTGAAAACAGGCACAAACAGCAGATTGCAGAAATGGAAAAGGCCGCGAAAGCGGCCTTTAGTTTTTGCAGAGCGTTACGAAAATCTGCGAGCAGACACGTAATTACTGCTGCTGGGTCATGACATCGCCCAGCTTGATTTTGGCGTCTTTACGCAGGTTGCTCATCATGGCTTCGAAAGCAATCTGAGCATTGTTCTGAGTAATGCCCTGAACCATCGCCTTCTTCTGCGCTTCTGGCAGAGTGCCGGCTTTCACGTCGTCCAGCGCCAGCAGAACAACGTTACCCTGCATATCGGTGGTGGTACCGAAGCTTGGCTTGTCTTTTGCCGGCAGCGTCAGGCTAAACGCGGCCTGACTGATTGGGTCCTGACCGGTGCGGCTAAGCGTTTTTGCCTCACCGAAGCTCAGACCTACCGCTTTCAGCGCGTCCTGTTTACCCGCTTTCAGATCGGCCAGAATCTTCTCAGCGTCCAGTTTAGCCTGCTGTTCTGCTTTGTTATGCTTAACCTGAGCGACGACCTGATCCTTCACTTCCGCCAGCGGTTTGACCGCTTCTGGCTTGTGCTCGCTGACGCGCAGAACAAAGGCGCGATCGCCGTCAACGGTAATGATGTCAGAGTTGCTGCCCGGCGTGCCGTTCTCGCCCACCAGACCACCGTTAAAGATGGCATCAGAAACCGGTTTGAAGTTCAGCTCTTCCGGCAGGTTGTCGCGACCAAACCAGCCGGTCTCAACCGCTTTCACACCCGCCGCCTGCTCTGCACCTGCCAGAGATTCGTTGTCGTTGCTGGCAGCATCGCTCACCTTCTGCTGCAACGCGTAGTAGGCATCCAGGGCTTTTTCCTGTTTCACTTTCGCGGCGATATCATCACGAACCTCAGCCAGCGGCTTGGTTTTCGCCGGGGTGATGTCGTCCAGACGCACGACCAGGAAACCAACGGATGATTTAATCACACCAGACAGCTGGCCTTTCTCTTTCAGGCCGGCATTTTTCAGCTCGTCGGGCGTGGTTGCGTCTTCCAGCCAGCCCATATCACCGCCGTTTTTCGCAGAGATAATGTCGGTGGATTTCGCTTTCGCAAGGGTGGCGAAATCAGCGCCTTTGTTCAGCTCATCCAGTACCGCCTTAGCATCTGCTTCAGTTTTGGTCTGAATCACGCTGTAGCGGTTACGCTGCGGCTGAGTGAACTGATCCTGATGCTGGTCGTAGTAAGACTGGATCTCGGCATCAGACGCGCTTTCCTGCAGCGCAGCTGCATCCAGCTTAATGTAGCTGACGCGGAACTGCTCCGGAGAAACAAAGGCGTTTTTATTCTGCTCGTAGTAAGCATTAACGTCTGCGTCGCTCACCTGCTGTTTCGCCGCCAGGGCGTTCACATCAATGGTCGCTTCACGGACCACGCGCTGCTGGGCCACCAGCGCGGCCAGTTCGTCGGTTTCACCTTTAAGCATGAAATCGGTACCCACGACAGCGTTAATGAGCTGCTGGGTTGTCAGCTGGTTACGCAGCGCCTGCGCGTACTGATCCGCCGTCATGCCCATCTGGTTAACGATACTGTTGTAACGCGCGTTGTCGAATTTACCGTTAGACTGGAATGCCTGAGTGGCGAAGATCGCTTTTTTGACCTGCTCGTCGCTGATGCCAAGGCCCAGCTTTTTGGCATACTGATCCAGCAGCGCTTCGTCGATAAGACGGTTCAGTGTCTGTTGGCGCAGGGTTTTCATGTACCCTTCATTCGCCGCCAGTTCAGAGAATTGGTCGCCCAGCTGTTGCTGCATACGGTTACGCTCACCGGCAAAAGCATTCTCGAACTGACCACGGCTGATTTCCTGGCCATTCACTTTTGCGGCATAGTTCGCGCCACCGCCAATAAGGTAACTGCTCACGCCGGTCAATATGAACGACACGATAATGATACCGAAAATAATCTTGAGCACGAGACTGTTAGCAGCCGTGCGTAAGCTGTCCATCATGGTGTAACAACACTCCGCTGTAGGTGACTGGTTACCTGACGCTGACGGAAAATCCTGCCCGTCGCGCGTGAAGGCGTATTGTGACAAGAAAACGGGGCGATTGTCAGCCCACAACTCGCATAAACTCGCACAAATCAGGTCTGGACAAACAAAAAAGGCACATCAAACGATGCGCCCTTGTACTATCCGGCTTCCCTGAAACGGGAAAGCAATCAGTTTACTGCGTCTTTCAGCGCTTTACCTGCACGGAAACCCGGCACTTTAGCAGCAGCAATGGTGATCTCTTTACCGGTCTGAGGGTTGCGGCCAGTACGGGCAGCACGCTCTTTAACAGCAAAAGTACCGAAGCCTACCAGTGCAACGTCGTCCCCAGCCTGCAGAGATTCAGTAACAGAAGCAATTAATGCATCTAACGCACGTCCAGCTGCAGCTTTAGAAATATCAGCACCAGCAGCAATTTTGTCAATCAG
Organism: Enterobacter sp. 50588862; assembly: GCF_001462935.1. NCBI lineage: Bacteria > Pseudomonadati > Pseudomonadota > Gammaproteobacteria > Enterobacterales > Enterobacteriaceae > Enterobacter > Enterobacter sp. 50588862. Next base: position 18,539 of record NZ_LNHM01000033.1, on the reverse strand, counting down.
TTGAGATTTATTCACTGTTCTCTTCCTCTCTTTATAATTTATATCGCGCCTGAGTCCTTCACAACGCGACCGCGCAGCAGTTATATCAGGCCTGCCATGACCTTACAACACCCGTTGTTGATGGCTGACCTAATCAGCAATCTAAATTAGCTATACAAAAAAAGGCTGGCAAGTGCGAAATGACTTACCAGCCTTGTTTTTATTGACGCTCTTTGCGCGAGGTCACTATTTTGCGGTTACAACCTGCATTCCGGAGGGTTCATTCTGCAGTGCGAGACTGAGAACTTCCTCAATTCGCTTAACAGGATGGATCTGCAGATCGGCAATCACGTTGTCCGGAATCTCTTCCAGATCGCGTTTATTTTCGTACGGGATCAATACGGTTTTGATCCCACCGCGGTGTGCCGCCAGCAGTTTTTCTTTTAACCCGCCGATTGGCAGGACCTGACCGCGCAGCGTAATTTCACCGGTCATTGCCACATCGGCACGTACCGGGTTGCCCGTCAGACAGGAAACCAGAGCGGTACACATGGCAATACCCGCGCTTGGGCCATCTTTCGGCGTCGCCCCCTCAGGAACGTGAACGTGAATGTCGCGTTTTTCGTAGAAATCCGGGTTGATACCCAGTTTTTCCGCGCGCGCGCGCACCACGGTCAGCGCAGCCTGGATGGACTCCTGCATCACTTCACCCAGCGAGCCGGTGTAGGTCAGCTTGCCTTTGCCCGGCACACAGGCGGTTTCGATGGTCAGCAGATCGCCGCCCACTTCCGTCCATGCCAGACCGGTCACCTGACCCACGCGGTTTTCGTTATCCGCGCGGCCATAGTCGAAGCGCTGAACGCCCAGGTAGGCATGCAGATTGTCACCGTTAATCACGATGTGCTTCAGGCTCTTATCCAGCAGCAGCTGTTTTACCGCCTTACGGCACAGCTTAGATATTTCGCGCTCAAGGCTACGCACGCCCGCTTCACGGGTGTAGTAGCGAATGATGCCGATAATCGCGCTGTCCTCGACGGTCAGCTCGTTGGCTTTCAGCGCGTTACGCTCAATCTGCTTCGGCAGCAGGTGCTGTTTAGCAATGTTCAGCTTTTCGTCTTCGGTATAACCGGAGAGGCGGATCACTTCCATACGGTCCAGCAGCGGTGCCGGTATGTTCATGGAGTTGGAGGTCGCCACGAACATTACATCGCTGAGGTCGTAGTCCACTTCCAGATAGTGATCGCTGAACGCCACGTTCTGTTCTGGATCAAGCACTTCCAGCAGAGCAGACGCCGGGTCGCCGCGCATGTCCGACGACATTTTGTCGATCTCATCAAGCAGGAACAGCGGGTTTTTAACACCCACTTTCGCCATTTTCTGGATCAGTTTACCCGGCATAGAACCGATGTAGGTACGGCGGTGACCACGGATTTCCGCTTCATCACGCACGCCGCCCAGCGCCATACGGATGTACTTACGTCCGGTCGCTTTGGCGATGGACTGGCCCAGAGAGGTTTTACCCACCCCCGGCGGTCCGACCAGGCACAGAATTGGGCCTTTAATTTTGTTTACACGGCTCTGTACCGCGAGGTACTCAAGGATGCGGTCTTTCACGCGTTCCAGGCCGTAGTGGTCAGTATCGAGGATCTCCTGGGCCTGACGCAGGTCTTTCTTGACCTTGCTGCGGGCGTTCCACGGAACCTGCACCATCCACTCAATGTAGCCGCGCACGACGGTTGCTTCAGCCGACATCGGAGACATCATTTTCAGCTTCTGCAGTTCTGCTTCGGCTTTCTCTTTCGCCTCTTTCGGCATCTTCGCCGCGTCGATCTTACGCTTCAGCGCTTCGTTTTCGTCCGGTGCGTCGTCCATCTCGCCCAGCTCTTTCTGAATGGCCTTCATTTGCTCATTCAGATAGTACTCACGCTGAGATTTTTCCATCTGCTTTTTCACGCGGTTACGAATGCGCTTCTCAACCTGCAGCAGATCGATTTCAGACTCCATCATCGCCATCAGATATTCCAGACGTTCGTTAACGTCGGACATCTCCAGCACGGACTGTTTGTCAGCCAGCTTCAGCGGCATGTGTGCAGCGATGGTGTCCGCCAGACGCGCAGGATCGTCGATGCTGTTCAGCGACGTCAGCACTTCTGGTGGGATTTTCTTGTTCAGCTTGATATAGCCTTCGAACTGGCTAATCGCGGTACGTACCAGCACTTCCTGCTCGCGCTCATCAAGTTCAGGCGAATCAAGGTACTCTGCCTTGGCAGAGAAGTGTTCGCCATCGTCTGACAGCGTGGTAATACGCGCACGCTGCAGGCCTTCGACCAGCACCTTCACGGTGCCGTCCGGCAGCTTCAGCATTTGTAAAATAGAGGCCACGGTCCCGACGGTGAAAAGATCGTTTACACCCGGCTCATCCGTTGATGCTTCTTTCTGGGCCACCAGCATGATTTTTTTATCATGATCCATGGCGGCTTCGAGGCAACGGATAGATTTTTCCCGCCCTACAAATAAGGGTATGACCATGTGCGGATAAACCACCACATCGCGCAACGGCAATACGGGGATTTCAATGCGTTCAGAACGCTCAGGATTCATAGAGCTCTCTCTTAGTTTAGTGTCCGCCAGGTAAGCTGGTCATGTCACAGTGCTTCACATAACCATTAACATGTATCCAGTATATGGGGATGTTTCCCACACATTCAACGCTATGAATACGGAAAAAGTAAAGGGGAGATAAAATCCCCCCTTTTTGATTAACTGCTTGTATGATTTGGTGAATTATTCGCCAGATGCCTGCTGGGCTTCCGGTTTACCGTAGATCAGCAACGGCTTGGATTGGCCACCGATCACGGACTCGTCGATAACCACTTTTTCGACGTCTTCCATCGACGGCAGATCGTACATGGTGTCGAGCAATGCCGCTTCAACGATAGAGCGCAAACCACGCGCACCGGTTTTACGCGCCATCGCTTTCTTGGCAATCGCATCCAGCGCTTCGTCACGGAATTCCAGCTCAACGCCTTCCAGATTGAACAGCGCCTGATACTGCTTGGTCAGCGCATTTTTCGGCTCTTTCAGGATCTGAATCAGCGCGTCTTCGCTCAGCTCATTCAGCGTTGCCACAACCGGCAGACGGCCAATGAATTCAGGGATCAGACCAAATTTGATCAGATCTTCAGGCTCAACCTGCGAAAGCAGTTCACCTTCGTTGGCTTTCTCGGACTTCGCCTTCACCGTTGCGCCAAAACCGATGCCGGAGCCGGTTTCAACACGGTGGGAAATGACTTTATCCAGACCAGCAAACGCGCCGCCGCAAATGAACAGGATCTTGGAGGTATCAACCTGCAGGAACTCCTGCTGCGGATGTTTGCGTCCACCCTGCGGCGGAACGGCCGCAACCGTACCTTCGATCAGCTTCAGCAGGGCCTGCTGCACGCCTTCACCCGACACGTCACGGGTGATGGACGGGTTGTCTGATTTACGGGAGATCTTGTCGATCTCATCAATATAAACAATCCCGCGCTGTGCTTTCTGAACGTCGTAATCGCACTTCTGCAGCAGCTTCTGAATGATGTTCTCAACGTCTTCACCCACATAACCGGCTTCGGTCAGGGTGGTGGCATCGGCCATGGTAAACGGAACATCCAGCAGGCGCGCCAGGGTTTCCGCCAGCAGCGTTTTACCGGAGCCTGTTGGCCCGATCAGCAGAATGTTACTTTTGCCCAGTTCTACGCCATTGCTGGTGTCGCCGTTACGCAGACGTTTGTAGTGGTTGTATACCGCCACCGCCAGCACTTTCTTGGCCTGCTCCTGACCGATGACATAGTCGTCAAGGTGATGACGAATCTCATGCGGCGTTGGCAATGCGCTACGCTCACGGTGCGGCGCAACTTCTTTAATCTCTTCGCGAATGATGTCGTTACATAAATCGACGCATTCGTCGCAGATATACACGGACGGCCCGGCAATCAGTTTACGCACTTCATGCTGGCTTTTGCCGCAAAAAGAGCAGTACAGCAGTTTGCCCGAACCATCTTTGCGTTTATCTGTCATGAGTCCAAACCTCTTTTTAAGTTCTTTGTGCCGCACATGACGACGCAAATGCCATTCTAAGACGCGTGTGCTTTAAGCAGCGTGCCGCCCTACCTTAGTATAGCGGCACACTCGCGTCGCGGGCATCAATTACGATGGGTCAATACGGAGTCGACTAAGCCGTACTCAACTGCCTCTGGAGCAGAGAGGAAGCGATCGCGCTCGGTATCGCGCTCGATCTGCTCAAGAGATTGACCTGTATGCTGCGCCATAAGTTCATTCATGCGCGCTTTTACTTTCAGAATTTCGCGGGCGTGGATTTCGATATCCGTCGCCTGCCCCTGGTAACCCCCCAGCGGCTGGTGAATCATCACGCGGGAGTTAGGCAGGCAGAAACGCTTACCTTTCGCCCCTGCGGTTAACAGGAAGGCCCCCATGGATGCAGCCTGCCCCATACAGATAGTGCTGACATCTGGCTTGATGAACTGCATGGTGTCATAAATGGACATGCCCGCCGTAATCACACCGCCAGGCGAGTTGATGTACAGGTAAATGTCTTTTTCCGGGTTTTCCGCTTCCAGGAACAGCATCTGCGCCACGATCAGGTTAGCCATATGGTCTTCTACCTGGCCGGTCAGAAAGATAACGCGTTCCTTGAGCAGACGGGAATAGATATCGAAAGAACGCTCACCGCGTGAGGTCTGTTCAATAACCATTGGCACCAGCGCCATATGGGGTGCAAAGTTATCTCGTTCGCCACTGTATGACATTTCCGTCTCCTGGTTCAAAATTGAAAACACCTGCTGTACTGATTGTAACCTTATGGACGGATTATCAGCCAGTCTCAATCATCGTGATTACATACTTATGGGGTTCGCCACGCCCTATTTCAAGCATAACAACCTTTTGTTGTAACGCTAACACTGAAAGGGCGTTTTAGCACCCTTCCAGAACCCATGCAGCGATAAAAAAAACCCGTCGCCGGAAGGCAACGGGTTTTTTGTTCAAACTTTAAACCGTTAGAGCGAAATTACGCCTGCTGGTTCATCAGTTCGTTGAAAGAGGTCGCTTTTTCGGTCACTTTCGCTTTCGCCAGTACCGCTTCAACAGCCTGCTCTTCCAGTGCGACGTTGCGCATGTTGTCCATCAGCTCTTTGTTCTTACCGTAGAACTCGATCACTTCTGATGGATCTTCGTATGCAGACGCCATCTCTTCGATCAGGCCCTTCACACGCTCTTCGTCAGCTTTCAGCTCGTGGGTACGAATCACTTCGCCCAGCAGCAGGCCAACAACAACGCGGCGTTTCGCTTGCTCTTCGAACAGCTCGCGCGGCAGTTCCATCGCTTGCTGCTGGTTGCCACCGAAGCGCTGTGCAGCCTGACGGCGCAGCACGTCGATTTCGCTGTCGATCAGGGCAGCAGGAACGTCGATTTCGTTCGCTTTTACCAGACCTTCAATCGCCTGAGATTTCACGCGGTTACGCACAGCACCGTTCAGCTCGCGCTCCATGTTTTTACGCACTTCGGTACGCAGGCCAGCAACAGAACCATCTTCCACGCCGAAACGCTTGATGAACTCTTCAGTCAGTTCTGGCAGTTCGCGCTCTTCAACTTTCTTCAGGTTGATGACGAACTTCGCTGCTTTACCTTTCAGGTTTTCAGCGTGGTACTCTTCAGGGAAGGTCACGTCGATGGTGAACTCTTCGCCCGCTTTGTGGCCTTTGATGCCGTCTTCGAAGCCTGGGATCATACGACCCTGGCCCATTGCCAGTACGAAGTCAGACGCTTTGCCGCCTTCGAACTCTTCGCCGTCTACAGAACCGGTGAAGTCGATGGTTACGCGGTCTTCCGCGTCAACAGCGCCTTCTTTCTCTTTCCAGTTCGCCTGCTGCTTACGCAGGGTGTCCAGCATGCCGTCAACGTCTTCGTCGGTCACGGAAACGATCGGTTTTTCAACTTCGATAGATTCCAGGCCTTTCAGCTCAACTTCCGGGTACACTTCGAACTCTACGGAGTAGGTGAAGTCTTCGCCCAGTTTGTATTCGCCTGGCACGTAGTTTGGCGCGCCGGCTGGATTGATTTTTTCTTTGATGATCGCGTCGATAAAGTTGCGGCTCATCAGTTCACCCAGCACATCCTGACGCACGGAAGCGCCATAACGCTGAGCAACAACATTCATTGGTACTTTGCCCTTACGGAAGCCGTCAATACGTACTTTTTTTGCTACGTTGACCAGCTCGCTTTTCACAGCAGTTTCGATGCTGTCAGCAGCGATAGTAATCGTTACACGGCGGCCAAGGCCTTGAGTGGTTTCAACTGAAACTTGCATCTTGTTACCTCAAAAAAATCACAGTGCTCGGTCAACTCTGAATCTGTCTGTTATACCGGGATGCTCTCTTAGTGCAGATTCACATTCCCTGTCGCCAGAATCATCCCGAAGACATTCAATAAGACGCGGCATTATAGCGGCATCACTTAGGTGAGTCGAGAACGGTTGGAGCATGTTGCTGCGGCTTTTTTCACACTTTAAGGCTATTTTTAGCCTTAAAATCGCACCATCCGCTCAAAACTCAGACAAAACAAAACGGCCCGGAGGCCGTTTTGAGGAAATCTGTAAGCAACATACTGGAAAAGCTCCAGCCGTTGCAAATCCGATTTATCAGGCGATGGTGCCTGCACCGCGACAAGGCGGCGACGCAAAAACCGTATCCTGCAAGCCTTCCCATTCCTTAATGGTGTAGGTATGCAGTGCCAGCGCATGCACGGTCGTGGAGAGTTCTTCCGTCAAGGTGCTGTAGATCAGGCGATGTCGGTTCAGGAAACGTTCTCCCGTGAAGCGATCGCTAACCAGAACCACTTTAAAGTGGCTTTCAGAACCTGCCGGCACGTTATGACGATAGCTTTCGTCGACGACTTCGAGGAACACAGGGTTGAACGCTGCCCTTAATTTTTCTTCTATCTGTTCACGTATCATCATGAAATTACTCCTCCGACAACGCTAAGATGTCACCCATCCCTTTAAATGTTAGCCGCTTTTACCGTTTCCATTACACCTTGACAACAAATATTTAGCTTTCGTCTGATTTTCTCATTCAAATGGATGAAGTTCACTGTGAGACTCATACCTGTCGTCTCTCGCGGGAGGAGAAAAAGGATGAGCTGGTCAGTTTTCAGACAAGACGATGAATTTACATGCGTTGACCACTTCCCCTGGCCGTAGTCGATGATATGATGGCGGCAATTTTTCTCTCTTTAATGCTTACGATTCGTTGAGAACCTGAAAATGTTTAAAAAACTCTTCTTTCCGTTGGTAGCCCTTTTTATGCTGGCAGGCTGTGCGACTCCGCCTACCACTATTGATGTTTCACCAAAAATCACCCTGCCTCAGCAGGACCCAAGCCTGATGGGCGTCACTGTGAGCATTAACGGTGCCGATCAGCGTCAGGACCAGGCGCTGGCAAAAGTGACCCGCGACAACCAGCAGGTGACGCTGACCGCGTCCCGCGACCTGCGCTTCCTGCTGCAGGAAGTGCTTGAGAAGCAAATGACCGCTCGCGGCTACATGATTGGCCCAAGCGGCGCGGTTGATCTGCAGATTATCGTCAACAACCTGTACGCAGACGTCTCTCAGGGCAACGTGCGCTACAACATTGCGACCAAAGCGGATATCGCCATCATTGCCACCGCGAAGAACGGCAACAAGATGACCAAAAACTACCGCGCCAGCTACTCTGTTGAAGGCGCGTTCCAGGCCTCTAACAAGAATATTGCTAACGCCGTTAATAGCGTGCTGACGGACACCATCGCCGATATGGCGCAGGACACCAGCATTCACGACTTTATCAAGCAGAACGCACGTTAATCCTGCTCACTGACCCGGTGCTTCACCGGGTCAGTTCATAAGAACATGTCCAGTCACTACTTACGCATTTTCCAGCAACCGAAATCAGCGATTCTGCTGATCCTCGGCTTTGCCTCCGGTTTACCCCTCGCGCTCACCTCCGGCACGCTTCAGGCGTGGATGACGGTTGAGAACATCGATCTCAAAACCATTGGTTTCTTCTCGCTTGTCGGTCAGGCGTATGTCTTTAAGTTCCTGTGGTCGCCGGTGATGGATCGCTATACGCCGCCGTTTCTGGGGCGTCGTCGCGGCTGGTTAGTGATGACACAGGTCCTGCTGCTGCTGGCGATTGCGGCGATGGGCTTTCTTGAGCCGACCACACAGCTCCGCTGGATGGCCGCGCTTGCGGTGGTGATAGCCTTCTGTTCCGCCTCTCAGGATATCGTGTTCGACGCCTGGAAGACGGACGTGTTACCTGCGGAAGAGCGCGGTGCCGGTGCGGCGATCAGCGTGCTGGGCTATCGCCTCGGGATGCTGGTCTCCGGCGGGCTGGCGTTGTGGCTGGCCGACCGTTATCTCGGCTGGCAGGGTATGTACTGGCTGATGGCTGCCCTGCTCATCCCCTGCATTATCGCTACGCTATTTGCACCCGAACCGAGCGACGTCATTCCGGTTCCCCGCTCGCTGGAGCAGGCCGTGGCCGAACCGCTGCGTGACTTTTTTGGCCGCAACAATGCCTGGCTGATCCTGCTGCTCATCGTCCTTTATAAGCTGGGCGATGCCTTTGCCATGAGCCTGACCACCACCTTCCTGATCCGCGGCGTCGGTTTTGATGCCGGTGAAGTGGGAGTGGTGAATAAAACGCTGGGGCTGTTTGCGACCATCGTCGGTGCGCTTTATGGCGGCGTATTGATGCAGCGCCTGACGCTGTTCCGCGCGCTGCTGATCTTCGGCATCCTGCAGGGCGCATCTAACGCGGGCTACTGGCTGCTGTCGGTGACGGACAAGCATATGTTCAGCATGGCCGCGGCGGTGTTCTTTGAAAATCTCTGTGGCGGCATGGGGACGGCGGCATTTGTCGCCCTGCTGATGACCCTGTGCAATAAATCGTTTTCCGCCACGCAGTTTGCGCTGCTCTCGGCGCTCTCGGCCGTTGGGCGCGTGTACGTAGGTCCGATTGCTGGCTGGTTTGTAGAAGCCCACGGCTGGCCAACGTTTTATCTCTTCTCGGTCGCGGCTGCCGTGCCGGGGATTTTATTATTGCTGGTGTGTCGCCAGACGCTGGAATATACCCAGCGGACCGAACACTTTATGCCGCGTACTGAATATCACCGCGCCTACCGATTTGCGTTACGTCTGCTAATGGCGGGCTGCGGCGCGCTGGCGCTATGGCTTGTGGTACTTATCGTTAACGCCAGTACGTCTCTGGCGCTCCCCCTCGAAGCCCTTCTGCTGGACGCAGGAGCCCTGCTGGCCATCACCGGGATCCTGACGGGCGGTTTGCTCGATTTTATGGCATTGCGTAAAACGCAAATGACCTGAAGAAAAAGTGAAAGGTTATTTCCCGTTGTAATCACTAACCGAAATTATAACGGTGAAATAGCCAACAGCCGCTAAAAAAATATTTGTTGTTTTGTGCGGGATAGGATTTGGAAATTATTGGAGCCAATTCCAAAACGCTATTTTTCATTAAACGATTCAGCATTGGAAAGTTTGATTTTTCGTTTTTTAGATGTCTTTTTATTGATAATTAATTGTTAATTTTTTGTATATTTTTAACAATGGTTATACCAATTGCCCCTTTTAGGGTATGCTTGGGGGTCCTTTCGTTATAAAGCCCATATCATGCGGCTTCGGTCATAAAAACCGACATAATCTGCAACACTTGTGACATGTGCGGCAGAACCCGGTAACACCTTCCTGACACAGGCCTAATGATGTTTACAGTAATGTAACCTTCCCGTAAAATGCCCGCACACTTTAAACGCCACCAGACTCCCGTGGAATTGAGGTCGTTAAATGAGACTCAGGAAATACAATAAAAGTTTGGGATGGTTGTCATTATTCGCAGGTACTGTATTACTCAGTGGCTGTGATTCTGCACTACTAGACCCCAAAGGACAGATTGGACTGGAACAACGTTCACTGATATTGACGGCTTTTGGCCTGATGTTGATTGTGGTTATTCCTGCCATTTTGATGGCTGTTGGTTTCGCCTGGAAGTATCGTGCGAGCAATAAAGATGCGAAGTATAGCCCGAACTGGTCACACTCCAACAAAGTTGAAGCTGTGGTCTGGACGGTACCTATCCTGATCATCCTGTTCCTTGCCGTACTGACCTGGAAAACCACTCACGCACTTGAGCCAAGCAAGCCGCTGGTTCACGATGAAAAACCTATTACCATTGAAGTGGTCTCCATGGACTGGAAATGGTTCTTCATCTATCCAGAGCAGGGCATTGCTACCGTGAATGAAATCGCCTTCCCGGCGAACACTCCGGTTCAGTTCAAAGTGACCTCCAACTCCGTAATGAACTCCTTCTTCATCCCGCGTCTGGGTAGCCAGATTTACGCGATGGCCGGTATGCAGACGAACCTGCATCTGATCGCGAATGAAGCAGGCACCTACGATGGTATCTCCGCCAGCTATAGCGGCCCGGGCTTCTCAGGTATGAAGTTCAAAGCTATTGCGACGCCGGACCGTGCCGCTTTCGACCAGTGGGTTGAAAAAGCGAAGCAGTCTCCAAACACCATGTCTGACATGGCGGCGTTCGAAAAAGTGGCTGCACCTAGCGAATACAACAAGGTGGAGTACTTCTCTAACGTGAAACCAGATTTGTTCAAAGACGTTATTGGCAAATTTATGGATCACGGCAAGAGCATGGACATGACCCAGCCAGAAGGCGAGCACAGCGCGCACGAAGGTATGGAAGGCATGGACATGAGCCACGCGGAAACCGCTCACTAAGGGGCCGAGGAAGAAAATGTTCGGAAAATTGACACTGGATGCAGTGCCCTACCATGAACCGATTATCATGGTTACGGTGGCTGCAATTATCATTGGTGGCGCGGCCTTAGTTGGCCTGATCACTTACTTCGGTAAGTGGAGCTACCTGTGGAATGAGTGGCTGACTTCGGTTGACCACAAAAAACTCGGTATCATGTACTGCATCGTCGGTATCGTCATGTTAATTCGTGGCTTTGCGGATGCAATCATGATGCGTAGCCAGCAGGCACTCGCGTCTGCGGGCGAAGCCGGCTTCCTGCCACCGCACCACTACGATCAGATCTTTACCGCCCACGGCGTTATCATGATCTTCTTCGTGGCGATGCCGCTGGTAATCGGTCTGATGAACGTTGTCGTTCCGCTGCAAATTGGCGCGCGCGACGTAGCGTTCCCGTTCCTGAACAACCTGAGCTTCTGGTTCACGGTTGTCGGCGTTATCCTGGTTAACCTGTCACTGGGCGTGGGCGAATTTGCACAGACCGGCTGGCTGGCTTACCCACCGCTTTCGGGAATTGAGTACAGTCCGGGTGTAGGCGTTGACTACTGGATTTGGGCGCTTCAGCTCTCCGGTGTCGGTACTACCCTGACCGGTATCAACTTCTTCGTGACCATCCTGAAGATGCGTGCACCAGGTATGACGATGTTCAAGATGCCAGTATTTACCTGGGCATCTCTGTGCGCCAACGTACTGATTATCGCGTCGTTCCCAATTCTGACCGTCACCATCGCGCTGCTGACCCTGGACCGCTACCTGGGCACCCATTTCTTCACGAATGATATGGGTGGCAACATGATGATGTACATCAACCTGATTTGGGCCTGGGGTCACCCGGAAGTGTACATTCTGGTTCTGCCTGTTTTCGGTGTGTTCTCCGAAATCGCGGCAACCTTCTCGCGTAAGCGTCTGTTTGGTTACACCTCTCTGGTGTGGGCAACCGTGTGTATTACCGTTCTGTCGTTCATCGTTTGGCTGCACCACTTCTTTACCATGGGTGCGGGCGCGAACGTAAACGCCTTCTTCGGTATCACCACCATGATTATCGCCATCCCTACCGGGGTGAAGATCTTCAACTGGCTGTTCACCATGTACCAGGGCCGTATCGTGTTCCACTCAGCAATGCTGTGGACCATCGGCTTCATCGTGACCTTCTCCGTAGGTGGGATGACCGGCGTACTGCTGGCGGTGCCAGGTGCTGACTTCGTTCTGCACAACAGCCTGTTCCTGATTGCGCACTTCCATAACGTTATCATCGGCGGCGTGGTCTTCGGCTGCTTCGCAGGTGTGACTTACTGGTGGCCTAAGGCGTTTGGCTTCACGCTGAACGAAACCTGGGGTAAACGCGCGTTCTGGTTCTGGATCATTGGCTTCTTCGTGGCGTTTATGCCGCTGTACGTGCTGGGCTTCATGGGTATGACCCGTCGTCTGAGCCAGCAGATCGATCCACAGTTCCACCCAATGCTGATGGTTGCAGCGGGCGGTGCAGCGCTGATTGCCTGCGGTATTCTGTGCCAGCTGATTCAGTACTACGTGTCCATCCGCGACCGTAACCTGAACCGCGACCTGACCGGTGACCCTTGGGGTGGCCGTACGCTGGAGTGGGCAACCTCTTCTCCACCACCGTTCTATAACTTTGCCGTAGTGCCGCACATTCACGAGCGTGACGCATTCTGGGAAATGAAAGAAAAAGGTGAAGCGTACAAGCAACCTGAGCATTACGAAGAGATCCATATGCCGAAAAACAGCGCTGCGGGCATCGTGATTGCCGCTTTCGCAACGGTATTTGGTTTCGCAATGATCTGGCACATCTGGTGGATGGCGATTGTTGGCTTCGCTGGCATCGTAATCAGCTGGATTGTGAAGAGCTTTGACGAGGACGTGGACTACTACGTACCAGTCCGTGAAGTTGAAAAGCTGGAAAATCAGCATTTCGACGAGATTTCTAAAGCGGGGCTGAAAAATGGCAACTGATACTCTGGCGCACTCAACTGCCCACGCGCATGAACATGCGCACCATGATACAGGACCGACCAAAGTCTTCGGTTTCTGGATCTACCTGATGAGCGACTGCATTCTGTTCTGCTGTCTGTTCGCGACCTATGCCGTTCTGGTGAACGGCACAGCGGGCGGCCCGACCGGCAAGGACATTTTTGAACTGCCGTTCGTTCTGGTTGAAACCGCACTGCTGTTATTCAGCTCCATCACCTACGGCATGGCGGCTATCGCCATGTACAAAAACAACAAGAGCCAGGTTGTCTCCTGGCTGGCGTTGACCTGGCTGTTTGGTGCTGGCTTTATCGGGATGGAAATCTATGAATTCCACCACCTGATTATGGAAGGCTTCGGTCCGGATCGCAGTGGCTTCCTGTCCGCGTTCTTCGCGCTGGTGGGTACCCACGGTCTGCACGTGACCTCGGGTCTGATCTGGATGGCAGTACTGATGTTCCAGATCTCCCGCCGCGGCCTGACCAGCACTAACCGTACCCGTATCATGTGCCTGAGCCTGTTCTGGCACTTCCTGGACGTGGTATGGATCTGCGTGTTCTCTGTTGTCTATCTGATGGGGGCGATGTAATGAGTCATTCTAACGATCATGGCGCTTCCCACGGCAGCGTAAAAACCTACATGACAGGTTTCATCCTGTCGATCATCCTGACGGTGATCCCGTTCTGGATGGTGATGAGCGGTTCTGCGTCCAAGCCGGTTATCCTGGGAGCAATCCTGGTGACCGCGGTGATTCAGATTCTGGTGCATCTGGTTTGCTTCCTGCACATGAACACCAAGTCCGATGAAGGCTGGAATATGACTGCCTTTATCTTTACCGTGATTATCATCGCTATCCTGGTAGTCGGTTCCATCTGGATTATGTGGAACCTCAACTACAACATGATGGTTCACTAAGAGCGGCGAGTATGTTTAAGCAATACCTGCAAGTCACGAAACCAGGCATCATCTTTGGCAACCTGATCTCCGTAATCGGAGGGTTCCTGCTGGCCTCTAAAGGCAGCATTGATTACACCCTCTTTATTTACACGCTGGTCGGTGTGTCACTGGTGGTTGCGTCCGGTTGTGTATTTAACAACTACATCGACATGGATATCGACAAGAAGATGGAAAGGACCAAGAATCGGGTGCTGGTTAAAGGCCTGATTGCCCCTTCCGTCTCGCTGGTGTACGCCACCTTGCTGGGTATTGCTGGCTTTATGCTGCTGTGGTTTGGTGCTAACCCGCTGGCCTGCTGGCTGGGGGTGATGGGGTTCGTGGTGTATGTAGGCGTCTACAGCCTGTATATGAAGCGTCACTCCGTCTACGGCACGCTGATTGGTTCTCTCTCCGGCGCTGCGCCGCCGGTGATTGGCTACTGCGCTGTCACGAACGAGTTCGACAGCGGTGCGCTCATCCTGCTGGCTATCTTTAGCCTGTGGCAGATGCCGCACTCCTATGCCATCGCGATTTTCCGCTTCAAGGATTATCAGGCAGCGAATATTCCGGTTCTGCCGGTCGTGAAGGGCATTTCAGTTGCCAAGAACCACATCACGCTCTACATCATCGCTTTTGCCGTGGCAACGCTGATGCTTTCTCTGGGCGGTTACGCCGGATATAAATATCTGGTGGTAGCAGCCGCGGTGAGCGTCTGGTGGCTCGGCATGGCCCTGCGCGGCTACAAGGTGGAAGATGACAAAGTCTGGGCACGCAAGCTGTTTGTGTTCTCGATTGTCGCCATCACCTCCCTGTCCGTGATGATGTCCGTAGACTTCATGGTGCCGGACTCGCAAAACCTGCTGACTTACGTCTGGTAAGTTTATGTGATGATGAAAAGGGTGCTTCGGCACCCTTTTTTATTCACGAAATCTATTAATTACGCATGTAATATTTGTTAAATAAGCCTTTATTTACCCCGCCCCTTCCCCGCACTACACTATGGCCTGCTTTTGAACTGAGGTGGTAATGAACGATTATAAAATGACGCCGGGCGAGCTGCGTGCGACCTGGGGTTTAGGGACTGTTTTCTCGCTGCGGATGCTTGGCATGTTTATGGTCCTGCCCGTTCTGACCACGTACGGCATGGCGTTACAGGGTGCCAGCGAAGCGCTGATTGGTCTGGCGATCGGTATCTACGGCCTGGCGCAGGCAATTTTTCAGATCCCCTTTGGCCTGCTCTCTGATCGGGTGGGCCGCAAGCCGCTGATTGTCGGCGGGCTGCTGGTCTTTGTGCTCGGGAGCGTTATTGCCGCCCTCTCCCACTCCATCTGGGGCATTATTTTGGGCCGCGCCCTGCAGGGCTCCGGTGCGATTGCCGCCGCGGTGATGGCGCTGCTGTCAGATTTAACCCGCGAGCAAAACCGCACCAAAGCGATGGCGTTCATCGGCGTGAGCTTTGGCGTAACGTTTGCGATTGCGATGGTGCTCGGTCCCATCATTACGCACAAACTGGGTCTGCACGCCCTGTTCTGGATGATTGCGGTGCTGGCGACTATCGGGATCGCACTCACCCTGTGGGTTGTGCCAGACAGTAAAAATCACGTCCTTAACCGTGAATCCGGGATGGTTAAAGGCTGCTTTAGCAAAGTCATCGCCGAGCCGCGTCTGCTAAAGCTTAACTTCGGCATTATGTGCCTGCATATTCTGCTGATGTCCACCTTTGTCGCCCTGCCCGGTCAGCTTGCCGCAGCAGGTTTCCCGGCGGCCGAGCACTGGAAAATTTATCTGGTCACGATGCTGATTTCGTTTGTCTCTGTCGTGCCGTTCATCATCTACGCCGAAGTGAAGCGCAAAATGAAACGCGTCTTCGTGGGCTGCGTGGCGTTACTGCTGATTGCCGAGATTGTGCTCTGGGGCGCTGGCCCGCACTTCTGGGAGCTGATCGCAGGCGTGCAGCTGTTCTTCCTGGCGTTTAATCTGATGGAAGCGCTGCTGCCGTCACTGATCAGCAAAGAGTCCCCCGCCGGTTACAAAGGCACGGCAATGGGCATTTACTCCACCAGCCAGTTCCTCGGCGTGGCGATCGGCGGCTCGCTTGGCGGCTGGGTCGACGGCCTGTTTGATTCACAAACCGTGTTTCTCGCGGGCGCGCTGCTGGCAACAGTCTGGCTGCTGGTCGCCAGCACCATGAAAGAGCCACGTTACGTGAGCAGCCTGCGGGTAGAAATCCCGGATGACGTGGAGATTAGCGACGCGCTGAAGCAGCGTCTGGAAGGAAAAGAAGGGGTCACAGAGGTGCTGATTGTTCCCGAAGAGCGCAGCGCTTATGTCAAAATTGACAGCAAAGTGACGAACCGCTTTGAGGTGGAGCAGGCGCTGAAGGCCTGAAAAAAAGCCCGGTTGAACCGGGCTTTTTTGTCTTAATCACGGAAGTTTTTAAACTGGAACGGCTGTCCCAAATCCCCGCCGCGCACCAGCGCCATCACGGACTGGAGGTCATCGCGAGATTTACCGGTCACGCGAATTTCTTCGCCCTGGATCTGCGCCTGCACCTTCAGCTTGCTGTCTTTAATAAGCTTCACGATCTTCTTCTGCACCGCGCTCTCGATGCCCTGCTTCAGTTTGGCTTCTACAAACCAGTTCTTACCGCTGTGGACAAACTCGTCCGGCACGTCCAGAGACGTTCCTTCGATGCCACGTTTTAACAGCTTGGCGCGCAGAATGTCGAGCAGCTGATTCACCTGGAAATCAGACTCGCTCAGCACCTTAATGGTCTTATTTGCGTCGTTCAGCTCAAACGACGCCTCAACGCCACGAAAATCGAAACGTGACTCAACTTCGCGGGTTGCGTTCTCAACGCCGTTGCGAACTTCCTGGATATCAACTTCGGAAACAATATCGAAAGATGGCATCTTTTCTTCTCCCTTCACTTTTGTTGCGTTGCATAATACCCGCTACGAGGCATAACTCAACACAAGCTTAGCTGTATAATTAAGCTGTAACACCTGGCGCAGTTGCAGGTGAGGAGGAACAATGAAAATTACGGTGCTCGGATGCGGAGCGCTCGGCCAGCTGTGGCTGACCGCGCTGTGCAAGCACGGACATGAGGTTCAGGGCTGGCTGCGCGTGCCCCAGCCCTATTGCAGTGTCAACCTGATTGGTGAAGACGGAAGCATTTTTAACGAATCCCTCACCGCAAACGATCCTGATTTCCTGGCGCAAAGCGACCTGTTGCTGGTGACGCTCAAGGCGTGGCAGGTCTCAGATGCGGTTAAGACTCTGGCCGCGCAGCTCCCCCCCACGTCCCCCATTCTGCTGCTGCATAACGGTATGGGAACCCTTGATGAGCTGAAAAGCGTCCCGCAGCCTCTGCTAATGGCGACCACCACCCACGCTGCGCGTCGCGACGGGACTATTATCGTGCATGTCGCCAGCGGCGTGACGCACATCGGCCCGGCCAGAACACAGGATGGCGACTACAGCTATCTGGCCGATGTTCTGCAAAAGGTCTTGCCGGACGTCGCCTGGCACAACAACATCCGCCCTCAGCTGTGGCGCAAGCTGGCCGTAAACTGCGTGATCAATCCGCTGACGGCGCTGTGGAACTGCCCGAACGGGGAGCTGAAAAACCATCCGCAGGAGGTGGCGTCCCTGTGTGCAGAAGTCGCGTCGGTCATTGAGCGAGAAGGCCTGCACACCTCAGCAGAGGATTTACGCTGTTATGTCGAGCAGGTTATTGAGAGTACGGCTGAGAACATCTCCTCGATGCTGCAGGACGTTCGGGCATTACGCCATACGGAGATAGATTACATTACCGGCTATCTGCTAAAGCGCGCCCGCTCGCACGGCATCGCCGTGCCGGAAAACGCCCGTCTGTATGACCTGGTTAAACGTAAGGAGAGTGAATATGAGCGCGTCGGCACTGATTTGCCTCGCTCCTGGTAGCGAAGAGATGGAAGCGGTCACCACCATTGATTTACTGGTACGTGGCGGCATTAAGGTAACAACCGCCAGCGTAGCCAGCGACGGCAATCTGGCAATCACCTGTTCACGAGGGGTGAAAATACTGGCAGACGCACCGCTTGTCCAGGTTGCTGACGGCGACTACGACATCATCGTCCTGCCCGGCGGCTTAAAAGGCGCGGAATGTTTCCGCGACAGCCCGCTGCTGGTTGAAACCGTGCGTCAGTTTCATCTGTCGGGTCGTATCGTCGCGGCAATCTGTGCCGCCGCTGGAACAGTTCTGATTCCGCACGACATCTTCCCCATCGGCAATATGACCGGCTTCCCGGGGCTTAAGGATACGATCCCGGAGGAGCATTGGGTGGATAAACGCGTTGTCTGGGATCCGCGCGTCAACCTGCTGACCAGCCAGGGACCCGGCACCGCGATTGATTTTGGCTTAAAGATTATTGATCTGCTGGTCGGGCGGGAGAAGGCCTACGAAGTGGCGTCGTCGCTGGTGATGCCGGCGGGGATTTATAATTACTATGAAGAGTAGTGCATAAAAAAAGCCGGGTGGCGCGAGGTAAAAGCAAAACGGCAACCTTTGGTTGCGCCCTCTCCCTGTGGGCGGAGGGATCCCCACAAAATAATACCTGCACGGACAACCCCCTCTCCCTTGAGGGTGTACAGTCCGGGGACATGGTAGACAGGTGTTCGGGGACATGGTGAACACTTTTTAACATCCTTTACCCATGGTGATCGACTTTTTCTTCAGGTCGATCACCCCCACTTTCGTGCTGTACCACCACA
>NZ_LNHM01000032.1:0-354 GCF_001462935.1 Enterobacter sp. 50588862 | reverse complement strand
ACAGCGATGTCCTGGTCCGGCTGTAAATCGCTGAGGCGTTTCCTGTAGGCCGGGGCGAGGCGCATGGATGCGCCGAGAGGGCGGGCTTTACAGGGACGTTACCTCCGCCCGTCCCCGACAAGCCGGAAGGGATAAGCCGAAGGCACCGCGAAGCGGCGATTTACCGCCGGGAGCCCGGGTCGCCAGGGCGGCGGCGATTGAGCCGCCCTGGCACGTTCACAGGCCATGTCCTTACAGAGTAGCAAGGAACATAAAGTGAACGGAATGACCACCAGAGCCGTATGTTCCCCCTCACCCCAGCCCTCTCCCTCAAGGGAGAGGGGGTCGTCCGTGCTGGTATTATTTTGTGGGGTT
>NZ_LNHM01000031.1:0-25919 GCF_001462935.1 Enterobacter sp. 50588862 | reverse complement strand
TAATGCCAGGCGACAACATCAAGATGGTTGTGACTCTGATCCACCCAATCGCGATGGACGACGGTCTGCGTTTCGCAATCCGTGAAGGCGGCCGTACCGTTGGCGCGGGCGTTGTTGCTAAAGTTCTCGGCTAATCGCTGATAACATTTGACGCAATGCGCAATAAAAGGGCATCATTTGATGCCCTTTTTGCACGCTTTCATATCAGAACCTGGCTCATCAGTGATTAATTTTGTCATAATCATTGCTGAGACAGGCTCTGCGGAGAGCGTATAATACGAAAAGCGAATAGCATTTCGATTGGTTTGCCTCGCACTCGCGGGGTGAAAATGTTTGTAGAATACTTCTGACAGGTTGGTTTATGAGTGCGAATACCGAAGCTCAAGGGAGCGGGCGCGGCCTGGAAGCGATGAAATGGGTAGTTGTAGCCGTGCTGCTGATTGTGGCGATTGTCGGCAACTATCTTTATCGTGACATGATGCTGCCGCTACGCGCGCTTGCAGTGGTAATTCTGATTGCTGCGGCGGGTGGTGTCGCGCTGTTGACGACAAAAGGCAAAGCGACCGTTGCGTTTGCCCGCGAAGCGCGTACCGAAGTCCGCAAGGTCATTTGGCCGACTCGCCAGGAAACATTGCACACCACGCTGATCGTAGCGGCGGTAACCGCTGTAATGTCACTGATCCTGTGGGGACTGGATGGTATTCTGGTTCGCCTGGTATCCTTTATCACTGGCCTGAGGTTCTGAGATGTCTGAAGCCCCTAAAAAGCGCTGGTACGTCGTTCAGGCGTTTTCCGGTTTTGAAGGCCGCGTAGCAACGTCGCTGCGTGAGCATATCAAATTACACAACATGGAAGAGTTGTTTGGCGAAGTTATGGTTCCGACCGAAGAAGTGGTTGAGATCCGTGGCGGCCAGCGTCGCAAAAGCGAGCGCAAATTCTTCCCGGGTTACGTGCTGGTTCAGATGGTTATGAACGACGCGAGCTGGCACCTGGTGCGCAGCGTGCCGCGTGTGATGGGCTTTATCGGCGGCACGTCTGACCGTCCGGCGCCAATCAGCGACAAAGAAGTTGATGCGATTATGAACCGCCTGCAGCAGGTGGGTGATAAGCCGCGTCCGAAAACGCTGTTTGAACCGGGTGAAATGGTTCGTGTTAATGACGGTCCGTTTGCTGACTTTAATGGCGTGGTTGAAGAAGTGGACTATGAGAAGTCCCGCCTGAAAGTTTCTGTTTCTATCTTCGGTCGTGCGACCCCGGTAGAGCTGGACTTTGCCCAGGTAGAAAAAGCCTAAGCAGCGATCAAAAAAGCGACGATTTAATCGTTGCACAAGGCGCGGGATTGGAATACAATTTCGCGCCTTTTGTTTTTATGGGTCCCGGCCCGTAAAACGAATTTTATTCACGGGGAGCCTCCCTGAGGCGCTATTACCCAATCAGAGGATTTTAGAATGGCTAAGAAAGTACAAGCCTACGTCAAGCTGCAGGTTGCAGCTGGTATGGCGAACCCAAGTCCACCAGTTGGTCCAGCTCTGGGTCAGCAGGGTGTGAACATCATGGAATTCTGTAAAGCGTTCAACGCAAAAACGGAATCCCTGGAAAAAGGTCTGCCAATCCCAGTCGTAATCACTGTTTACGCTGACCGTTCTTTCACTTTCGTTACCAAAACCCCTCCAGCAGCAGTTCTGCTGAAGAAAGCGGCTGGTATCAAGTCTGGTTCCGGTAAACCGAACAAAGACAAAGTGGGTAAAATTTCCCGCGCTCAGCTGCAGGAAATCGCGCAGACCAAAGCTGCCGACATGACTGGTGCCGACATTGAAGCGATGACTCGCTCCATCGAAGGTACTGCACGTTCCATGGGCCTGGTAGTGGAGGACTAAGAAATGGCTAAACTGACCAAGCGCATGTCCGTGATCCGTGACAAAGTTGATGCGACCAAACAGTACGACATCAACGAAGCTATTGCTCTGCTGAAAGAACTGGCGACTGCTAAGTTCGTTGAAAGCGTTGACGTTGCCGTTAACCTGGGCATCGACGCGCGTAAATCCGATCAGAACGTTCGTGGCGCAACTGTACTGCCACACGGTACTGGCCGTTCCGTTCGCGTAGCTGTATTTGCTCAGGGTGCAAACGCTGAAGCTGCTAAAGCTGCCGGCGCTGAACTGGTAGGTATGGAAGATCTGGCTGATCAGATCAAGAAAGGCGAAATGAACTTTGACGTTGTTATTGCTTCTCCAGATGCAATGCGCGTTGTTGGCCAGCTGGGCCAGGTTCTGGGTCCACGCGGCCTGATGCCAAACCCAAAAGTGGGTACTGTAACCCCTAACGTTGCTGAAGCGGTTAAGAACGCTAAAGCAGGTCAGGTTCGTTACCGTAACGACAAAAACGGCATCATCCACACCACCATCGGTAAAGTGGACTTTGACGCTGACAAACTGAAAGAAAACCTGGAAGCTCTGCTGGTTGCGCTGAAAAAAGCTAAACCAACTCAGGCGAAAGGCGTGTACATCAAGAAAGTTAGCATCTCCACCACCATGGGTGCAGGTGTTGCAGTTGACCAGGCTGGCCTGAGCGCTGCTGCAAACTAATGCCTTTACGTGGGCGGTGATTTTGTCTACAATCTTACCCCCACGTTTGCTAACGAAAGTTAGCAGCTAAAAGATTTGTTCGTTGGAGCCTGGCCTATCCAGGCCTCCGTCGAAGACCGCAGGTGTTTCGCAAGAAACTTAATCCCCTGCGTAGACGGTGACAGAACGCTAAGATTATTTTTAATACTCTGGCTTGTTTCTGCTCACCGTATTAAGACGCTCTTCCCGTTGGGTTGAGTGAAGTGAGTTCCGGAACATGAGTTCCGGCAAACATCCAGGAGCAAAGCTAATGGCTTTAAATCTTCAAGACAAACAAGCGATTGTTGCTGAAGTCAGCGAAGTAGCCAAAGGCGCGCTGTCTGCAGTAGTTGCGGATTCCCGTGGCGTTACTGTAGACAAAATGACTGAACTGCGTAAAGCAGGTCGTGAAGCTGGCGTATACATGCGTGTTGTTCGTAACACCCTGCTGCGTCGCGTAGTTGAAGGTACTCAGTTCGAGTGCCTGAAAGACACGTTTGTTGGTCCGACCCTGATTGCATACTCTATGGAACACCCGGGCGCTGCTGCTCGTCTGTTCAAAGAGTTCGCGAAAGCGAATGCAAAATTTGAGGTCAAAGCTGCAGCCTTTGAAGGTGAGTTGATCCCGGCATCGCAAATCGATCGCCTGGCAACCCTGCCGACCTACGAAGAAGCAATTGCACGCCTGATGGCAACCATGAAAGAAGCTGCGGCTGGCAAACTGGTTCGCACTCTGGCTGCTGTACGCGATGCGAAAGAAGCTGCTTAATCGCAGTTATCTTTATAAAGCATTTGCTTACGTATAAACTTATTCTGATTTTCAGGAACAATTTAAATGTCTATCACTAAAGATCAAATCATTGAAGCAGTTGCAGCTATGTCCGTAATGGACGTTGTAGAGCTGGTATCTGCAATGGAAGAAAAATTCGGTGTTTCTGCTGCTGCTGCTGTAGCTGTAGCTGCTGGCCCGGCTGAAGCTGCTGAAGAAAAAACTGAATTCGACGTAATTCTGAAAGCTGCTGGCGCGAACAAAGTTGCTGTTATCAAAGCAGTACGTGGCGCAACTGGCCTGGGTCTGAAAGAAGCTAAAGACCTGGTAGAATCTGCTCCAGCTGCGCTGAAAGAAGGCGTGAGCAAAGACGACGCAGAAGCACTGAAAAAATCTCTGGAAGAAGCTGGCGCTGAAGTTGAAGTTAAATAAGCCAACTTTTCTGGTTGCAGCCTAAGCAATTAGGCTGATGGCTGGTGACTTTTTAGTCACCAGCCTTTTTGCGCTGTAAGGCATCAGTAGCATTTCACACTGTTTGACTGCTGATTGTCCTGACAATGCTTGTTTCTATCGACGACTTAATATACTGCGACAGGGTGCTCGCTCTGTGTAAATCGCAATGAAATGGTTTAAGCGTGATAGCAACAGGTATTGCGGAAAGTATTCAATTTTCCGGTCCACAAAATGGTGTTGCACAAACTGTCCCTTCGTCGGACAGATGGGTCGACTTGTCAGCGAGCTGAGGAACCCTATGGTTTACTCCTATACCGAGAAAAAACGTATTCGTAAGGATTTTGGTAAACGTCCACAAGTTCTGGACATTCCATATCTCCTTTCTATCCAGCTTGACTCGTTCCAGAAGTTTATCGAGCAAGATCCTGAAGGGCAGTACGGTCTGGAAGCAGCCTTCCGTTCCGTGTTCCCGATTCAGAGCTACAGCGGTAACTCCGAGCTGCAGTACGTCAGCTACCGCCTTGGCGAACCGGTGTTTGACGTTCAGGAATGTCAGATCCGTGGCGTGACCTATTCCGCACCGCTGCGCGTAAAACTGCGTCTGGTGATCTACGAGCGCGAAGCGCCGGAAGGCACCGTAAAAGACATTAAAGAACAAGAAGTCTACATGGGTGAGATTCCACTCATGACGGACAACGGTACTTTCGTTATCAACGGTACTGAGCGTGTTATCGTTTCCCAGCTGCATCGTAGCCCGGGCGTCTTCTTCGACAGCGATAAAGGTAAAACACACTCTTCCGGTAAAGTACTGTATAACGCACGCATCATTCCTTACCGTGGTTCATGGCTGGACTTCGAGTTCGATCCAAAAGACAACCTGTTTGTCCGTATCGACCGTCGTCGTAAACTGCCTGCAACCATCATTCTGCGTGCACTGAACTATACCACTGAGCAGATCCTGGACCTGTTCTTTGAGAAAGTGATCTTTGAAATCCGCGACAACAAGCTGCAGATGGAGCTGGTGCCGGAACGTCTGCGTGGTGAGACCGCGTCGTTCGACATCGAAGCCGACGGCAAAGTGTATGTGGAAAAAGGTCGCCGTATCACCGCGCGCCACATCCGCCAGCTGGAAAAAGATGATATCAAACACATCGAAGTTCCGGTTGAATACATTGCAGGAAAAGTAGCCGCGAAAGATTACGTTGATGAATCAACTGGCGAGCTGATCTGCCCGGCGAACATGGAGCTGAGCTTGGATCTGCTGGCTAAGCTGAGCCAGTCTGGCCACAAACGTATCGAAACGCTGTTCACCAACGATCTGGACCACGGTCCGTACATCTCTGAGACTGTACGCGTCGACCCAACCAACGATCGTCTGAGCGCGCTGGTAGAAATCTACCGCATGATGCGTCCTGGTGAGCCACCAACTCGCGAAGCGGCTGAAAGCCTGTTCGAGAACCTGTTCTTCTCCGAAGACCGCTACGATCTGTCCGCGGTAGGTCGTATGAAGTTCAACCGTTCTCTGCTGCGCGACGAAATCGAAGGTTCCGGTATCCTGAGCAAAGACGACATCATCGAAGTGATGAAGAAGCTCATCGATATCCGTAACGGTAAAGGCGAAGTGGACGATATCGACCACCTCGGCAACCGTCGTATCCGTTCCGTTGGCGAAATGGCGGAAAACCAGTTCCGCGTTGGCCTGGTACGTGTAGAGCGTGCGGTGAAAGAGCGTCTGTCTCTGGGCGATCTGGATACCCTGATGCCTCAGGATATGATCAACGCCAAGCCGATTTCTGCAGCAGTGAAAGAGTTCTTCGGTTCCAGCCAGCTGTCCCAGTTCATGGACCAGAACAACCCGCTGTCTGAGATCACGCACAAACGTCGTATCTCTGCACTCGGCCCAGGCGGTCTGACCCGTGAACGTGCAGGCTTTGAAGTTCGAGACGTACACCCGACTCACTACGGTCGCGTATGTCCAATCGAAACGCCTGAAGGTCCAAACATCGGTCTGATCAACTCCCTGTCCGTGTACGCACAGACGAACGAATACGGTTTCCTTGAGACCCCGTATCGTAAAGTGACCGACGGTGTGGTTACCGACGAAATTCATTACCTGTCTGCTATCGAAGAAGGCAACTACGTTATCGCTCAGGCGAACTCCAACCTGGATGACGAAGGCCACTTTGTAGAAGATCTGGTTACCTGCCGTAGCAAAGGCGAATCCAGCTTGTTCAGCCGCGACCAGGTTGACTACATGGACGTATCCACCCAGCAGGTGGTATCCGTCGGTGCGTCCCTGATCCCGTTCCTGGAACACGATGACGCCAACCGTGCATTGATGGGTGCGAACATGCAACGTCAGGCCGTTCCAACTCTGCGTGCTGATAAGCCGCTGGTTGGTACCGGTATGGAACGTGCTGTTGCCGTTGACTCCGGTGTTACTGCAGTTGCTAAGCGTGGCGGTACCGTTCAGTACGTTGACGCATCCCGTATCGTTATCAAAGTTAACGAAGACGAGATGTATCCGGGCGAAGCGGGTATCGACATCTACAACCTGACCAAATACACCCGTTCTAACCAGAACACCTGTATCAACCAGATGCCTTGCGTATCTCTGGGTGAGCCAGTTGAGCGCGGCGACGTGCTGGCAGACGGTCCGTCCACCGACCTCGGTGAACTGGCGCTCGGTCAGAACATGCGCGTAGCGTTCATGCCGTGGAACGGTTACAACTTCGAAGACTCCATCCTCGTCTCCGAGCGTGTGGTTCAGGAAGATCGTTTCACCACCATCCACATTCAGGAACTGGCCTGTGTGTCCCGTGACACCAAGCTGGGGCCAGAAGAGATCACTGCCGACATCCCTAACGTGGGTGAAGCTGCGCTCTCCAAGCTGGATGAATCCGGTATTGTTTACATCGGTGCGGAAGTGACCGGCGGCGACATTCTGGTAGGTAAGGTTACGCCGAAAGGTGAAACCCAGCTGACCCCAGAAGAGAAACTGCTGCGTGCTATCTTCGGTGAGAAAGCGTCTGACGTTAAAGACTCTTCTCTGCGCGTACCAAACGGTGTTTCCGGTACGGTTATCGACGTTCAGGTCTTCACTCGTGATGGCGTTGAGAAAGATAAGCGTGCGCTGGAAATCGAAGAGATGCAGCTCAAACAGGCTAAGAAAGACCTGTCTGAAGAACTGCAGATCCTCGAAGCAGGTCTGTTCAGCCGTATCTATGCGGTGCTGGTTGCCGGTGGCGTTGAAGCTGAGAAGCTCGACAAACTGCCACGCGATCGCTGGCTGGAACTCGGCCTGACCGACGAAGAGAAACAAAATCAGCTGGAACAGCTGGCTGAGCAGTATGACGAACTGAAACACGAGTTCGAGAAAAAACTCGAAGCGAAACGCCGCAAAATCACTCAGGGCGACGATCTGGCACCAGGCGTGCTGAAGATTGTTAAGGTGTATCTGGCTGTTAAACGTCAGATCCAGCCTGGTGATAAGATGGCAGGTCGTCACGGTAACAAGGGTGTTATCTCTAAGATCAACCCGATCGAAGATATGCCGCACGATGCTAACGGTACGCCGGTAGATATCGTACTGAACCCACTGGGCGTACCGTCTCGTATGAACATTGGTCAGATCCTGGAAACTCACCTGGGTATGGCTGCGAAAGGTATTGGCGACAAGATTAACGCCATGCTGAAACAGCAGCAGGAAGTCGCGAAACTGCGCGAATTCATCCAGCGTGCCTACGATCTGGGTACCGACGTGCGTCAGAAAGTCGACCTGAACACCTTCAGCGATGAAGAAGTGCTGCGTCTGGCAGAGAACCTGCGCAAAGGTATGCCAATTGCAACGCCGGTATTCGACGGTGCAAAAGAAGCTGAAATTAAAGAGCTGCTGCAACTGGGTGGTCTGCCAACGTCTGGTCAGATTACGCTGTTTGACGGCCGTACCGGTGAACAGTTCGAACGTCCGGTAACCGTAGGTTACATGTACATGCTGAAACTGAACCACCTGGTCGACGACAAGATGCACGCTCGTTCTACCGGTTCTTACAGCCTGGTTACTCAGCAGCCGCTGGGTGGTAAGGCACAGTTCGGTGGTCAGCGCTTCGGGGAGATGGAAGTGTGGGCGCTGGAAGCATACGGCGCGGCATACACCCTGCAGGAAATGCTCACCGTTAAGTCTGATGACGTGAATGGTCGTACCAAGATGTATAAAAACATCGTGGACGGCAACCATCAGATGGAACCAGGCATGCCAGAGTCCTTCAACGTACTGTTGAAAGAGATTCGTTCGCTGGGTATCAACATCGAACTGGAAGACGAGTAATTCTCGCTCAAACAGGTCACTGGTGCCGGGTTAACCCCCGGCACCGGATTGTGCTAACTCCGACGGGAGCAAATCCGTGAAAGATTTATTAAAGTTTCTGAAAGCGCAGACTAAAACCGAAGAGTTTGATGCGATCAAAATTGCTCTGGCTTCGCCAGACATGATCCGTTCATGGTCTTTCGGTGAAGTTAAAAAGCCGGAAACCATCAACTACCGTACGTTCAAACCTGAGCGTGACGGCCTTTTCTGTGCGCGTATTTTCGGGCCAGTAAAAGATTACGAGTGCCTGTGCGGTAAGTACAAGCGCCTGAAACACCGCGGTGTGATCTGTGAGAAGTGCGGCGTTGAAGTGACCCAGACCAAAGTACGCCGTGAGCGTATGGGCCACATCGAGCTGGCGTCTCCGACTGCTCACATCTGGTTCCTGAAATCTCTGCCGTCCCGTATCGGTCTGCTGCTGGATATGCCGCTGCGCGATATCGAACGTGTTCTGTACTTCGAATCTTATGTAGTTATCGAAGGCGGAATGACGAACCTGGAACGTCACCAGATCCTGACTGAAGAGCAGTATCTGGACGCGCTGGAAGAGTTCGGTGACGAATTCGACGCGAAGATGGGTGCGGAAGCTATTCAGGCCCTGCTGAAGAGCATGGATCTGGAGCAGGAATGCGAGCAGCTGCGTGAAGAGCTGAACGAAACCAACTCCGAAACCAAGCGTAAAAAGCTGACCAAGCGTATCAAACTGCTGGAAGCGTTCGTTCAGTCTGGTAACAAACCAGAGTGGATGATCCTGACCGTTCTGCCGGTTCTGCCGCCAGATCTGCGTCCGCTGGTTCCGCTGGATGGTGGTCGTTTCGCAACGTCCGATCTGAACGATCTGTATCGTCGCGTTATCAACCGTAACAACCGTCTGAAACGTCTGCTGGATTTGGCTGCGCCGGACATCATCGTACGCAACGAAAAACGTATGCTGCAGGAAGCGGTAGATGCCCTGCTGGATAACGGTCGTCGCGGTCGTGCGATCACCGGTTCTAACAAGCGTCCTCTGAAATCTTTGGCCGACATGATCAAAGGTAAGCAGGGTCGTTTCCGTCAGAACCTGCTCGGTAAGCGTGTTGACTACTCCGGTCGTTCTGTAATCACCGTAGGTCCATACCTGCGTCTGCATCAGTGCGGTCTGCCGAAGAAAATGGCACTGGAGCTGTTCAAACCGTTCATCTACGGCAAGCTGGAGCTGCGTGGCCTGGCCACCACCATCAAAGCCGCTAAGAAAATGGTTGAGCGTGAAGAAGCTGTCGTTTGGGATATCCTGGACGAAGTTATCCGCGAACACCCGGTACTGCTGAACCGTGCACCAACCCTGCACCGTCTGGGTATCCAGGCATTTGAGCCAGTCCTGATCGAAGGTAAAGCTATCCAGCTGCACCCGCTGGTTTGTGCGGCCTATAACGCCGACTTCGATGGTGACCAGATGGCTGTTCACGTACCGCTGACGCTGGAAGCCCAGCTTGAAGCGCGTGCGCTGATGATGTCTACCAACAACATCCTGTCTCCAGCGAACGGTGAACCAATTATCGTTCCTTCTCAGGACGTTGTATTGGGTCTGTACTACATGACCCGTGACTGTGTTAACGCCAAAGGCGAAGGCATGGTGCTGACTGGCCCGAAAGAAGCTGAGCGTATTTATCGCGCTGGCCTGGCCTCTCTGCATGCGCGCGTTAAAGTGCGTATCACCGAATACGAAAAAGATGCAAACGGCGAATTCGTTGCGAAGACCAGCCTGAAAGACACGACCATTGGCCGTGCCATTCTGTGGATGATCGTACCGAAAGGTCTGCCTTTCTCCATCGTCAACCAGGCGCTGGGCAAGAAAGCGATCTCCAAAATGCTGAACACCTGTTACCGCATTCTGGGTCTGAAGCCGACCGTTATCTTCGCTGACCAGACAATGTATACCGGCTTTGCTTATGCAGCGCGTTCAGGTGCATCTGTTGGTATCGATGACATGGTCATCCCAGAGAAGAAACACGAGATCATCTCTGAAGCGGAAGCTGAAGTTGCTGAGATCCAGGAGCAGTTCCAGTCTGGTCTGGTAACCGCGGGCGAACGCTACAACAAAGTTATCGATATCTGGGCAGCGGCGAACGATCGTGTATCCAAAGCGATGATGGATAACCTGCAAACCGAAACCGTGATTAACCGTGACGGCGTCGAAGAGCAGCAGGTTTCCTTCAACAGCATCTACATGATGGCCGACTCCGGTGCGCGTGGTTCTGCAGCACAGATTCGTCAGCTGGCAGGTATGCGTGGTCTGATGGCGAAGCCAGATGGCTCCATCATCGAAACGCCAATCACCGCGAACTTCCGTGAAGGTCTGAACGTACTCCAGTACTTCATCTCCACGCACGGTGCGCGTAAAGGTCTGGCGGATACCGCACTGAAGACAGCGAACTCCGGTTATCTGACGCGTCGTCTGGTTGACGTTGCGCAGGATCTGGTTGTGACCGAAGACGATTGTGGCACCCTCGAAGGTATCACCATGACCCCGGTTATCGAGGGTGGTGATGTTAAAGAGCCGCTGCGCGATCGCGTACTGGGTCGTGTGACCGCGGAAGACATTCTGAAGCCGGGCACCGCAGACATTCTGGTTCCACGCAACACCCTGCTGCACGAACAGTGGTGTGACCTGCTGGAAGCGAACTCTGTTGACTCTGTGAAAGTGCGTTCCGTTGTATCCTGTGACACCGACTTTGGTGTGTGTGCGCACTGCTACGGTCGTGACCTGGCGCGTGGCCACATCATCAACAAAGGTGAAGCCATCGGCGTTATCGCGGCACAGTCCATCGGTGAGCCGGGTACACAGCTGACGATGCGTACGTTCCACATCGGTGGTGCGGCATCTCGTGCGGCTGCTGAATCCAGCATTCAGGTAAAAAACAAAGGTAGCATCAAGCTCAGCAACGCGAAGTCTGTTGTTAACTCCGCAGGCAAGCTGGTTGTGACCTCTCGTAACACCGAGCTGAAGCTGATCGACGAATTCGGTCGTACCAAAGAGAGCTATAAAGTGCCTTACGGTGCGGTTATGGCGAAAGGTGATGGCGAGCAGGTTGCCGGCGGTGAAACCGTTGCAAACTGGGATCCACACACCATGCCGGTTATCACCGAAGTAAGTGGTTTCATCCGCTTTACTGACATGATCGACGGCCAGACCATTACTCGTCAGACCGACGAGCTGACCGGTCTGTCTTCTCTGGTGGTTCTGGATTCTGCTGAACGTACTACCGGCGGTAAAGATCTGCGTCCTGCACTGAAAATCGTTGATGCTCAGGGTAACGACGTTCTGATCCCGGGTACCGATATGCCTGCGCAGTACTTCCTGCCGGGTAAAGCGATTGTACAGCTGGAAGATGGCGTACAGATCAGCTCTGGTGACACCCTGGCGCGTATTCCTCAGGAATCCGGCGGTACCAAGGACATCACCGGTGGTCTGCCACGCGTTGCGGACCTGTTCGAAGCACGTCGTCCGAAAGAGCCTGCAATCCTGGCTGAAATCAGCGGGATCATCTCCTTCGGTAAAGAGACTAAAGGTAAGCGCCGTCTGGTTATCACACCAGTAGATGGCAGCGAGCCGTACGAAGAGATGATTCCTAAGTGGCGTCAGCTCAACGTGTTCGAAGGCGAACGTGTAGAACGTGGTGACGTGGTTTCCGACGGTCCAGAAGCGCCGCACGACATCCTGCGTCTGCGTGGTGTGCATGCTGTTACTCGTTACATTGTTAACGAAGTACAGGACGTATACCGCCTGCAGGGCGTTAAGATTAACGATAAGCACATCGAAGTTATCGTTCGTCAGATGCTGCGTAAAGCAACCATCGAAAACGCGGGCAGCTCCGACTTCCTGGAAGGCGAGCAGGTTGAATACTCACGCGTTAAGATCGCTAACCGCGATCTGGAAGCGAACGGCAAAATCGGTGCGACCTTCGCACGCGATCTGCTGGGTATCACCAAAGCGTCTCTGGCAACCGAGTCCTTCATCTCCGCAGCATCGTTCCAGGAAACGACTCGTGTCCTGACCGAAGCCGCTGTTGCGGGTAAACGTGATGAACTGCGCGGTCTGAAAGAGAACGTCATCGTGGGTCGTCTGATCCCTGCCGGTACCGGTTATGCGTACCATCAGGATCGTATGCGTCGTCGCGCTGCGGGCGAACTGCCAGCAGCACCGCAGGTTACTGCTGAAGATGCATCCGCGAGCCTGGCAGAACTGCTGAACGCAGGTCTGGGCGGTTCCGACAACGAGTAATCGTTGATGCCGTAAATAAAAAACCCGCCTCGGCGGGTTTTTTTATATCTGCATTTCTTCAATTCACTAACGGGATGCGTCGATAAAGCTCAATCATATCGCCCGCCAGATCCTGAATAACCATCGCGTTCATCAGGTGGTCCTGAGAATGAACGGTGATTAGGTTAACCGGCAGTTTCCCGGTCCCTTCGTCAAGTCCAATAAGCTGCGTCTGGATCGTATGCGCGTGCTTCACATATTCGCGGGATTCTTCCATCGCTTTTTCAGCTTCGTCAAACTCACCTTTACGCGCCATCTGCAGAGCCGTCAGGGCCGCACTGCGGGCCGCACCGGCGTTGACCAGCAGTTCCATGATTGTGGTTTCTAAGTCTTCCATTATGACTCCAGCAGTTTAAGCGCTTTTTCCAGTACGGCATCGCCTTTCATCATGCCGTAATCCATCATGTCGATCACCGCGACCTTTTTGCCCAGCGGGTCGGCCTGTGCCTGCAGTTTAGCCTGCTCGTATTTGACCTGTGGCCCCAGCAATACGATGTCGGCCGTCGCGATATTGTCTTTAAACTCCGCAACCGGAACGGCTTTAATGGTGACTTCAACCCCTTTTTTCTGCGCGGCATCTTTCATACGTTGAACCAGCATGCTGGTTGACATTCCCGCTGCACAGCATAAAACGATGTTCTTCATAATCAGCCTCGATCTACATGTGTTTATTGATAATTATCCTGCGCAGAGAGCTTCAACAACCGCTTTACCGCGATTGTGTGTCAGGCATCACAAAGAAAGCGGCATTTTTCTGAAACCGGTTACAATTCTTCGAGTAAGAGAGAAAGTCAGCCGACGGCAGTGCGAACAATACGGTTTTTTCCCTGCTTTTTAGCACTGTAGAGCGCGTTATCAACGCTACCTACAAATTGTTCCAGCGGTTCGAAATGCCATTCACCCAGACCCGCGCTGAACGTGACGTGCAGATTTTCTTCCCGCCATACGCGTCTTTCAACGGCGGTGCGCCATGCGTCAAGCAATGAAAATGCGGCAGCGATCTGCTCGGCCTGGAAAATTACCGCGAACTCTTCACCACCGTAGCGATAGACCGAGACGTGGTGGGGCTGCATTATCTGGATCCCCTCGCGCGCCACGTTACGCAGGACAATGTCGCCGCTCAGGTGTCCCCACGTGTCGTTAATTGACTTGAAGTTATCAATATCAACCAGCGCCATCGCGAAAGGCTGGTGGGCATTTAATAATTCCTCCACATCGTTATCGAACGCACGGCGGTTTTTGCAGCCGGTCAGCGCATCGTGAGTGGCCTGACGAACATACGCCATCTCACGCTCTTTATTGGACTGAATGGTGCGGCTCAGCATCGCTTCCAGACGCGGCGCCTGGCTCACATCGCCCGTTTTGATCGCATTGATAATAGTCATTAATACGGTACGCGAGGCATGACGCAGATAAAGGCCGAAGAGAATGATGATGATGGCTGCCAGCGCAAAGCCCCAGCCAACGATAGTGGTTTCGTGGCGGGTGATATCGGTAAGCGTTGCGCCAGATACCCGATAGATAACAAACCAGTCCGGGTTCGTGAAAGAGTAGTAGTAATACCAGGCATTGGTTTTCCGGTCGTAAAGATGGCCTTCGCCGCTGGTCATTTTGTCCATCAGCGCTTCGCTCACGTACTTTTTGAACAGGGCGCCTGTATCTGGGTGCAGCACGACGGTCCCGTCGCGTTCGACGACGAAGAATTCCCCTTGTACAGGGGCTACCATTTGTCGAAGGGTATACCCCATCGACGTCAAGTCAAGATGAAAAGCGAGGGTACCCTTGAGTCTGCCTTCTGTTGAAATCAATGGCTTATAAAGCGTAACTGTCGGATGCCCGGTAAAGTAGTCCGTATAATAGTGGGTATAATGGCTGAAAATACTGGCTTCTGCGTGCGCGACAAACCACGGGCGCGTCCGCGGATCGACGTTTTTACTCTTTTCCGTGGGAGGCGCTTCTGGAGCGTGTAAATAATGTCCCTCTGTGTCGGCCAGCGAGATGGATGACACGGTCGGCATCAGGTTTTGCAAATGCATCAACATCTGCAGCCCTTGCGTCGGGTTGACGTTGAGCGTCTCATTCAGTATCTCGCTGCGGGCAAAGTACATCGCAGAGCGACCAAGGATATAGTCGTTTTCACGCAGGATTGATTCGGTATAGTTAACCGCCAGGTTATGCGTGAAGTTACTGTTAATCTTGTGATAATCCTCAAGGAAATCCTTTCTTTGCGAAAGAGAGACCACGACCGCGATCAGCGCAAAACTGCACAGAATCCCCGCGAAGCTGAGCATAATGGGTCGGGTGAAAGAGAGCTTTTTGCTGTGAAGTGCCATGAGTTGTACATCGATCCTGATGGTGAATATTTTTCGTCTGCCGATATCCTCTCAGCATAGTCGCTGTCCTGCGGTTAGCGGTGAATTATACGGAACACGATTTCAGGCGAGATGATTTATCTTAAGAATCACTAAGAAATTCCTTATCCATACTTTTGCGCCCCTCTTATGCACGGAATCGGAGGCAGGGCGAAACGAGGAAGAAGCTTTTCGCCCTGGTCAGCATCCGTTGCTGACCTGATGACAATAAAAAACCGGACGATCGCTGACAATCATCCGGTTTTACCTTTCCGTAACGCCTCGATAATTTTCTACCGTGTTGCAGTGCGTTACATCGTCATTGCGAGGCTCTTCCCAGCCAGCTGTCCCAGTCTTTCCAGACAGGCTGTAAACCCTGTGCCGTCAGGGCGGCGGCAACGGCTTCCGGACGCCGTCCGTCATGCGGTGCAAACTGCTCCAGCTCCGGATGATCGTCTGCATACCCGCCCGGCTGCGTTTTGGAAAACGCGCTGACGTTGTTAATCGCCAGCGGGATGACGCGATCGCGAAACGCCGGGGATTCACGCGTTGAGAGCGATAACTCCACTTCCGGGGCGAGCAGGCGAAACGCGCAGATGGTCTGCACCAGCTGGCGTTCATCCATCAGCGAAGCCGGTTCAATGCCGCCTGCGCAGGGGCGCAGGCGTGGGAAGGAGATGGAGTATCGGGTCTGCCAGTAGTGCTGTTGCAGCCACAGCAGATGTTCTGCCACCATGTAGCAATCTACCCGCCAGCTGTCGGAAAGCCCAATTAGCGCACCCAGCCCGATTTTGTCGATCCCGGCGCGGCCCAGCCTGTCTGGCGTTTCCAGCCGGAAGAAAAAATCCTGCTTCTTCCCTTTCAGGTGATGCCGCGCGTACGTCGCCTCGTGGTAGGTTTCCTGATAGACCATAACGCCGTCCAGCCCGAGCGTTTTTAACTCCGCATACTCGTCCTGCGACAGGGGCTGAACCTCCATCTGCAACGACGCAAACTCCCGACGTATCGCAGGCAGATGCTGGCGGAAATAGTCCATTCCCACTTTCCCCTGATGCTCGCCCGTGACCAGCAGAAGATGTTCGAACCCCATTTCACGAATAGCAGCACACTCGCGTGCGATCTCCTCTTCATCGAGCGTTTTCCGCTTGATGCGGTTGCTCATGGAAAAACCACAGTAGGTACAGTCGTTGGCGCACAGGTTCGAAAGATAGAGCGGGACGTAGAAGCTCACCGTATTGCCAAACCGCTGCCGGGTGAGGCGCTGGGCGCGCTGCGCCATCGGTTCAAGGTAGGCGCTGGCCGCCGGGGAGAGCAGGGCCATCAGATCCTCGCGGGTCAGCTGACGGGCGTGCAGCGCGCGCTCCACGTCAACCGCCGTTTTGCTGTTGATGCGCAGGGCAATATCGTCCCAGTTAAGCTCGCGCCAGCGCTCGGTAAACGTGCTCATGAGAGCGCCTCCAGAAAGCCGGTCAGCGGGCTGGTGGCCTGTGCCTGAAAACTGCGCGAGCCGGGGCCGGACTCTCTGGCCAGCACGCCAGCCTCCACGGCGAGACGAAACGCACGCGCCATCATGACCGGGTCGTCGGCCACCGCAATGGCGGTATTCACCAGCACCGCGTCGGCACCCATTTCCAGCGCCTGCGCGGCATGGCTGGGCACGCCGATCCCCGCATCCACCACCACCGGCACGGTCGCCTGCTCGATGATGATCTCCAGCATCGCGCGGGTTTCCAGCCCCTGATTGGAGCCAATGGGCGCCCCCAGCGGCATGACGGCGGCGCAGCCGACCTCTTCCAGACGCTTACACAGCACGGGATCCGCGCCGCAGTAAGGCAGAACGGTAAACCCCTGCTGCACCAGCTTTTCTGCGGCTTTCAGGGTCTCGATCGGGTCGGGCAGCAGCCAGCGGGCATCCGGGTGAATTTCCAGCTTCAGCCAGCGGGTACCGAGCGCTTCCCGCGCCAGCTGTGCGGCGAACATCGCCTCCTCGGCCGTTTTCGCGCCGGAGGTGTTGGGCAGCAGCGTCACGCCTGCCTCCAGGAGCGGCGCAAGTATGGCATCGTTGTGCTGGCGCAGATCCACGCGCTTCATCGCCAGCGTCACCAGCTGGCTGCCGCTTTCACGAATAGCATCCACCATCAGCTGCGGTGAGGCGAACTTTCCGGTTCCGGTAAACAGATGTGAATCAAAGACTTTATCAGCAATACGTAACATCTCAGCCCCCTGCGATAACCTGAAACAGCAGGATCTGGTCGCCGTCATTGACCTGCTGATGTTCCCACTGCTCGCGCGGCAGGATCTGTTGATTGAGCGCCAGCGCCGTTCCCGGCTTGAGCTGGCGCAATTTGTCGAGCAGGACGGCAACGGTGAGACCGTCGTCGCACGTCATCGGCTCATCGTTAAACAGAATGCGCATCGTGGCCTCCGCATACCGGGCAGTGGCTGGCGCGGTGTAGTGCCAGATGGCGCCAGCCGCTGGAGCGGGCGTCGAACAGCCGGAGCGTGTTGCGTTCCGTCTCCATGCCGCTGAGCAGCTTGATAGCCTCCAGCGCCTGAAGGGTACCCATCACGCCCACCACCGGGCCAAGAATGCCTGCCGTGCGGCAGTTACGCTCCGGTTCAGCCTCGTCCGGCCACAGGCAGCGGTAACAGCCCTGCGCCCACGGCGGCGTAAGCACCATTATCTGCCCGCCGAACCCCACCGCGCTGGCGGTGATAAGCGGCGTATTCGTTGCCACGCAGGCGGCGTTAATCGCCTGGCGCGTCGCCATGTTGTCCGTGCAGTCCAGCACCGCGTCGGCATGGGCGACCTCCTGGCGCAGGCTTTCACCGCTGAGGCGCTCCTGCAGAGCAATCAGTTCGATATCCGGATTAAGCTGGTTAAGCCGCTGCCGGGTGATCTGCGCTTTAGGCTGGTTGACATCTTTAGTTGTGAAGAGGATTTGCCGTTGCAGGTTGCTGAGGTGCACCTCGTCGTCATCGGCCAGCACCAGCGTGCCCACGCCCGCACCGGCCAGATACAGCGCGGCGGGGGCGCCTAATCCGCCCAGGCCGACAATCAGTACCCGGCTGGCGAGCAGCTTTTGCTGCCCGTCAATGGCAATATCCTCCAGCAGGATCTGGCGGCTGTAGCGCATAAAATCGCGGTCATTCATCGCCTGCTCCTGCCAGTTGTAACAGCTTTTCGGTGGCGGACCGCCAGTCTGCCGCCTGGGTGATAGCGCTGACGACGGCGATACTGCCGACGCCGGTCTCCAGCACCGCCGGGGCCCGTTCAAGGCTGATTCCGCCGATGGCGACGGTGGGGTAATCGGCAAGGCGTTTAACGTGACTTGCCAGCTGCGTCAGACCCTGCGGTGCGGAGGGCATCTGCTTGGTTTGCGTCGGGAAGACGTGACCGAGCGCGATGTAAGAGGGACGGGCCGCCAGGGCCACGTCGATCTCCATGTCATCGTGCGTTGACACGCCAAGACGCAGCCCGGCTTCACGGATTGCGCTCAGATCCGTTGTTTCCAGGTCCTCCTGACCCAGATGCACGCCGTATGCCCGGTGCTTAACGGCCAGCCGCCAGTAGTCGTTGATAAACAGGCGGGCGTTATACCGACGCCCCAGCGCAATGGCGGCAACCACATCGGCTTCCACCTCGTCATCGCGCTTATCCTTGATGCGCAGCTGGAGGGTGCGAACGCCTGCCTCCAGCAGTTGCGCTAACCACGCCACGCTGTCCACCACCGGATAGAGCCCTAAACGGTAGGGGACGGGTGGGAAATCGGGCTGGTACATTACGCCTCCTCTTTTTTGAGGTAGATTTCGCCGCCTCTGGCGCGGAAGGTTTCCGACATGTCCGCCATACCGACTTCAATGGTCTGCGCGGCGGCGTAATCCCGCACCTCCTGGCTGATTTTCATCGAGCAGAATTTTGGCCCGCACATGGAGCAGAAGTGCGCCACCTTGCCCGACTCCTGCGGCAGGGTCTCGTCGTGGTAGGCGCGGGCGGTGAACGGATCCAGCGCCAGGTTAAACTGGTCTTCCCAGCGGAATTCAAAGCGCGCTTTGGACATGGCGTTGTCGCGGATTTGTGCGCCCGGGTGGCCTTTCGCCAGATCCGCCGCGTGGGCGGCAATTTTATAGGTAATCAGTCCCTGCTTTACGTCCTCTTTGTTGGGCAGGCCGAGGTGCTCTTTCGGCGTCACGTAGCAGAGCATGGCGCAGCCAAACCAGCCGATCATCGCCGCGCCAATCCCGGAGGTGAAGTGGTCGTAGCCCGGTGCGATATCTGTGGTCAACGGCCCCAGGGTGTAGAACGGCGCTTCGTGGCAGTGCTCCAGCTCCTCGGTCATGTTGCGGCGGATCATCTGCATCGGCACGTGGCCCGGGCCTTCAATCATCACCTGCACGTCGTACTCCCAGGCGATTTTAGTCAGCTCGCCCAAGGTGTGCAGCTCGGCAAACTGCGCTTCGTCGTTGGCATCGCGGATGGAGCCAGGACGCAGGCCGTCGCCCAGCGACAGGGAGACGTCGTACGCGGCGCAGATTTCGCAGATCTCGCGGAAGTGCTCGTAGAGGAAGTTTTCCTGATGATGGGACAGGCACCATTTCGCCATGATGGAGCCACCCCGCGAGACGATGCCGGTCAGACGTTTCGCCGTCATCGGCACGTAGCGCAGCAGCACGCCCGCGTGGATGGTGAAGTAGTCCACGCCCTGTTCCGCCTGCTCCAGCAGCGTGTCGCGGAACGCTTCCCAGGTGAGGTTTTCAGCAATGCCGTTGACCTTCTCCAGCGCCTGGTAAATCGGGACGGTACCGATCGGCACCGGGCTGTTACGCAGGATCCACTCGCGGGTTTCGTGGATGTAGCGGCCAGTGGAGAGGTCCATCACCGTGTCCGCCCCCCAGCGCGTGGACCAGACCAGCTTTTCCACCTCTTCTTCGATGGACGAGGTGACGGCAGAGTTGCCGATGTTGGCGTTGACCTTCACCAGGAAGTTGCGGCCGATAATCATCGGCTCCGATTCCGGGTGGTTGATATTGGCGGGGATAATGGCGCGGCCGGCGGCCACTTCGTCACGCACAAACTCCGGCGTGATGTTCTCCGGCAGGCGAGCGCCAAAGCCTTCACCCGGATGCTGGTGGCGCAATATTTCGCTGCGGATGCGCTCGCGGCCCATGTTTTCGCGGATGGCGATGAACTCCATCTCCGGCGTGACGATACCCTGGCGCGCGTAGTGCAGCTGGGTTACGCACTTGCCCGCTCTGGCGCGTTTTGGCGTCAGCAGGCCGGTAAAGCGCAGCTCGTCCAGGCCGTCGTCGGCCAGGCGTTCTTTGGTGTACGCAGAACTGCGTACGCTCAGTTCTTCGCAGTCGTTACGCGCCTCAATCCACGGCTGGCGCAGCTTTGCCAGACCTTGCTGCACGTTGATAGCAACATCAGGATCGCCGTATGGGCCGGAGGTGTCATACACCGGCACGGCTTCGTTGTCTTCATACTGCGGATTCTCTTTGCTGCCGCCGATAAGCGTCGGGCTGAGCTGGATTTCGCGCATCGGCACGCGGATATCGGCCTGTGAACCGGTGATGTAGATGCGTTTCGAGTTCGGGAAAGCGGTGCCTTCCAGGGTGTCGATGAAGTGTTGGGCCTGTGCACGCTGTTCGCGGCGGGTCAGTTTTGTTGTAGACATAGCTCATTCCAGAAGTGAAGGACATGGCTTGTCAGACGACGGATGAAGCAAGAGGAGATCGCCCCAGGGGCGATACAACAGCAGCGTGACTCTTGTTCCCTTCGCAGGTATTAACCTGATCAGGTTCCGCGGATCCCGAATTAACGGTCTCAGCCCGTGCTTACACACTGGGCACTCCGACAAGAAAAATCCCCCTCCGCAGAGGGGCGACTGGTTGTAAATTACTCGTTAACGGTTAAGAACTCAAGCAGGGCGCGCAACGTTATCGCTGCTGCTGATATTCAGGTTGTTATCCAGTACGAGGGCGATGAGCTTATCTTCCAGCGTGAATCGCTCTTCCAGCGCTTCGCCCAGGTCGGACAGCGCCTGCTGGAACTCAAGATAGTTATCGTGATCGATGGCGTTCTCGAGCGTGGAATCGTAATAGTCCATGATCTGCTGGGTATTGGCTTCCAGCTGCGGACAGAGTTTGCTGGCCGCTAAATACGGCGTTGTCCCTTCCATTTCGCGGATAATGCGTTCATAAATGTTGAAATGGCCGTCGGAGAGGTAGTCGACCAGGCTCTGACAAAAATCATCCAGCGCTTTTTCGTTTAGCCGCATAAAGGATTCTTTGCCAGGCTTAAGACCGACCAGATTGTAATACGCCACAAGGAGATGCTTGCGCACATGTAGCCAGCGATCCACCAGGGTGTTACTTCCTCCAACGCGCTCAGTCAGGCTTTCCAGCTGGTTTAACATGGTCGACTCCATAAGGTTTAGAATGGGATCTGCTTATCCAAAATGTAACCACAATGCTAACAACATGTCAGTGAAGCGAAGGTAGTGCAATAGATATGGATCGTATTATTGAAAAATCAGATCTGGGTTGGTGGATCGTCAGCCACGAACAAAAATTATGGCTGCCCTCAGGAGAGTTGCCCTACGGTACCGCGGAAACGTTCGATCTGGTGGGCCAGCCCGCGCTGAAGATCGGCGAGTGGCAGGGCGATCCCGTGTGGTTGATCCAACAGGCGCGCCGTCAGGATATGGGATCCGTACGTCAGGTGTTAGATCTTGACGTCGGCCTGTTCCAGCTGGCGGGGCGGGGCGTGCAGCTGGCGGAGTTTTACCGTTCGCACAAATATTGCGGTTACTGCGGCCACACCATGCATCCAAGCAAAACCGAATGGGCGCTGCTCTGCGGCCACTGCCGTGAACGCTACTATCCGCAAATCGCGCCGTGCATCATCGTCGCCATCCGCCGTGATGATTCCATCCTGCTGGCGCAACATACCCGTCATCGCAACGGCATTCATACCGTCCTCGCCGGGTTCGTCGAAGTAGGCGAAACGCTGGAGCAGGCGGTGGCGCGCGAGGTGATGGAGGAGAGCAGCATCAAGGTGAAGAACCTGCGCTACGTGACCTCCCAGCCGTGGCCGTTCCCGATGTCTCTGATGACCGCGTTTATGGCGGAATATGACAGCGGTGAGATTGTTATCGACCAGAAAGAGCTGCTGGAGGCGAACTGGTACCGCTACGACAATTTACCGCTGTTACCCCCTCCGGGAACGGTGGCGCGTCGCCTGATAGAAGATACCGTGGCAATGTGTCGGGCCGAGTATGAGTAGTGTTACACTGACGGACTGACGCAATAAGGAACTGCAAAATGACCGAACTGAAGAACGATCGTTATCTGCGTGCGCTGCTGCGCCAGCCCGTTGATGTCACCCCGGTGTGGATGATGCGCCAGGCGGGACGCTATCTGCCAGAGTACAAAGCCACGCGCGCGCAGGCGGGCGATTTTATGTCGCTGTGCAAAAACGCCGAGCTGGCCTGTGAGGTGACGCTCCAGCCGCTGCGCCGCTTCCCGCTGGATGCCGCCATTCTCTTTTCGGACATTCTTACCATTCCGGACGCGATGGGCCT
Source organism: Enterobacter sp. 50588862 (assembly GCF_001462935.1). Lineage (NCBI taxonomy): Bacteria > Pseudomonadati > Pseudomonadota > Gammaproteobacteria > Enterobacterales > Enterobacteriaceae > Enterobacter > Enterobacter sp. 50588862. The sequence goes on along the minus strand of NZ_LNHM01000031.1, from coordinate 3,491 downwards.
GGGGCTCTATTTCGAAACCGGCGAGGGCCCGCGCTTTACCTCGCCGATCAAAAGCAAAGCCGACGTCGATAAGCTGCCGATCCCCGATCCGGAAGGCGAACTGGGCTACGTGATGAACGCCGTGCGCACCATTCGTCGCGAACTGAAAGGCGAAGTGCCGCTGATTGGGTTCTCCGGCAGCCCGTGGACGCTGGCCACCTACATGGTTGAAGGCGGCAGCAGCAAAGCCTTCACCATGATTAAAAAGATGATGTACGCCGAACCGCTGGCGCTGCATGCGCTGCTCGACAAGCTGGCGAAGAGCGTTACGCTCTACCTCAACGCGCAGATTAAAGCGGGCGCGCAGTCGGTGATGATTTTCGACACCTGGGGCGGCGTGCTGACCGGACGTGATTATCAGCAGTTCTCCCTGTACTACATGCACAAAATCGTCGATGGCCTGCTGCGTGAAAACGACGGTCGCCGCGTGCCGGTAACGCTGTTCACTAAAGGCGGCGGCCAATGGCTGGAAGCGATGGCGGCCACCGGCTGCGACGCGCTGGGCCTCGACTGGACCACCGATATTGCCGATGCGCGCCGTCGCGTGGGCGACAAAGTGGCGCTGCAGGGCAACATGGATCCGTCCATGCTCTATGCTCAGCCTGCCCGCATCGAAGAGGAAGTGTCGACTATACTGTCTGGTTTCGGCCAGGGTGAAGGCCACGTCTTTAACCTCGGCCACGGCATTCATCAGGATGTGCCGCCTGAACACGCAGGCGTATTTGTGGAGGCGGTGCATCGGCTTTCTGCCCAGTATCACAAGTAAGGAGTGGTTATGGATCTCGCGTCGCTACGCGCTCAGCAAATCGAACTGGCTTCATCGGTGATCCGCGAGGATCGTCTGGATAAGGATCCCCCGCAGTACATTGGCGGGGCGGACGTCGGGTTCGAGCAGGGCGGTGAAGTGACGCGGGCGGCGATGGTGGTGCTGAAATACCCGTCGCTGGAGCTGGTGGAGTACAAGGTGGCGCGTATCGCCACCACCATGCCCTATATTCCCGGCTTTCTCTCCTTCCGCGAATACCCCGCGCTGCTGGCCGCGTGGGAGCAACTCTCGCAAAAACCTGACCTCCTGTTTGTTGACGGGCACGGTATCTCCCATCCGCGTCGCTTAGGCGTCGCCAGCCACTTTGGTCTGCTGGTGGACGTGCCGACCATCGGCGTGGCGAAAAAACGCCTGTGCGGCGCGTTTGAGCCGCTTTCTGCCGAACCGGGCGCGCTGGCGCCGCTTATCCATAAAGACGAGCAGCTGGCGTGGGTCTGGCGCAGTAAAGCGCGCTGTAATCCGCTGTTTATCGCCACCGGACATCGGGTGAGCATGGACAGCGCGCTGGCGTGGGTGCAGCGCTGCATGAAGGGCTACCGGTTACCGGAGCCAACCCGCTGGGCTGACGCCGTTGCCTCTTCACGTCCGGCATTCATTCGTTGGCAGGAAATTCAGCCGTGATTCAGGTAAACTGCGGCTAATTTTCGATTCGAGACATCATCATGTTACAAAACCCGATTCATCTGCGCCTTGAGAAGCTGGAAAGCTGGCAGCACGTGACGTTTATGGCTTGCCTGTGCGAGCGCATGTATCCCAACTATGCCGCGTTCTGTAAGCAAACGGAGTTTGGCGAAGGCCAGATTTATCGACGTATCCTGGATTTGATCTGGGAGACGCTGACGGTGAAAGACGCAAAGGTGAACTTCGATTCACAGCTCGAAAAGCTGGAAGAGGCGATCCCGGCGGCGGACGATTACGACCTGTACGGCGTTTATCCGGCAATCGACGCCTGCGTGGCGTTGAGCGAGCTGATCCACTCCCGTCTGAGCGGTGAAACCCTGGAACACGCCATTGAAGTCAGCAAGGCATCCATTACCACCGTTGCGATGCTTGAAATGACCCAGGAAGGCCGTGAAATGACCGACGAGGAGCTGCGTGCTAACCCGGCGGTTGAACAGGAATGGGATATTCAGTGGGAAATTTTCCGTCTGCTGGCGGAGTGTGAAGAACGTGATATTGAGCTGATCAAAGGGCTTCGCGCGGACCTTCGCGAGGCCGGTGAGAGCAATATTGGTATAATTTTTAACCAATGAGACAACAAAACGTGATTTAACGCCTGTTTTGTCACTCCTCGACTCTTCCCTTTCGCCCCCCGTCTGGTCTACATTTGGGGGGCGAAAAAAAGTGGCTATCGGTGCGTGTATGCAGGAGAGTGCTTTTTTGGCATTTTCGTCGCACTCGATGCTTAGCAAGCGATAAACACATTGAAAGGATAACTTATGAACAAGACTCAACTGATTGATGTAATTGCGGACAAGGCTGATCTGTCTAAAGTGCAGGCTAAAGCTGCTCTGGAATCTACCCTGGCTGCTATTACTGAGTCTCTGAAAGAAGGCGATGCTGTACAACTGGTTGGTTTCGGTACCTTCAAAGTGAACCACCGCGCTGAGCGTACTGGCCGCAACCCGCAGACCGGTAAAGAAATCAAAATCGCCGCAGCTAACGTGCCGGCATTTGTTTCTGGTAAAGCACTGAAAGACGCAGTTAAGTAAGACGCGTGGCAGTGAACAGTTTTAACGAAGGGGCGGCAACGCCCCTTTTGTCATTCTGGCGTGGAACGCTCGCGCTGGCAGGCGTACTGTTGCTGTCTGCCTGTAGCCATGATTCCTCACTCCCCCCGTTTACCGCCAGCGGCTACGCTGACAACCAGGGTGCGGTCAGGATCTGGCGCAAAGATTCCAGCGATGAAGTCCATATGCTCACCGCATTCAGCCCGTGGCATAACGGCAACACCTCGACCGCAGAATACCGCTGGCAGGGCGATGCGCTGTCGCTCATTGAACTGAATATCTACAGTAAGACTCCCGAACACGTGAAGGTGCGTTTCGACGACCACGGCGAGCTGAGCTTTATGCAGCATGAGGTCAGCGGGTTGAAACAGCAGCTTTCCAGCGATCAGGTCGCCCTTTACCGCTACCGCGCCGAACAGCTCCGTCAGACCAGCGACGCGCTGCGTCAGGGCCGCGTGGTGCTGCGCCAGGGGCGCTGGCATGCCGACGGCACGGTGACCACCTGCGAAGGGCAGACGGTGAAGCCTGAGCTTGAATCCTGGGCAACCGAACACATTCAGCGTCGTCAGCGGCATTCATCTGTGGAGGTGAGTGTGGCATGGCTGGAAGCGCCGGAAGGCTCTCAGCTGCTGCTGGTGGCGAACGAAGACTTCTGCACCTGGCAGCCGACAGAGAAAAGTTTTTGATTTAAGTTCCCTCTCCCTTGAGGGTGTACGGTCCGGGGACATAGTGAACACTTGTTCGGGGACATGGTAGACACTTACAACTAAGGCATAAGAACCCGTCTATGGAGTCGCTTATGCCCTGGGATGCGAGAGATACCATGTCATTACGTACCGAGTTTGTACTGTTCGCCTCGCAGGACGGGGCGAACATCCGTTCCCTCTGCCGTCAGT
>NZ_LNHM01000030.1:0-971 GCF_001462935.1 Enterobacter sp. 50588862 | reverse complement strand
AGAACTTTAGCAACAACGCCCGCGCCAACGGTACGGCCGCCTTCACGGATTGCGAAACGCAGACCGTCGTCCATCGCGATTGGGTGGATCAGAGTCACAACCATCTTGATGTTGTCGCCTGGCATTACCATCTCTACGCCTTCTGGCAGTTCGATGGTACCGGTCACGTCAGTTGTACGGAAGTAGAACTGTGGACGGTAGCCTTTGAAGAACGGAGTATGACGGCCGCCTTCGTCTTTGGACAGAATGTACACTTCAGATTCGAACTTGGTGTGTGGCTTGATTGAGCCTGGCTTCGCCAGAACCTGACCACGTTCGATTTCTTCACGTTTGATACCACGCAGCAGAACACCAACGTTCTCACCAGCACGGCCTTCGTCCAGCAGTTTGCGGAACATTTCAACGCCAGTACAGGTAGACTTCGCAGTCTCTTTGATACCAACGATTTCAACTTCTTCACCAACTTTGATGATACCGCGCTCTACACGACCGGTAACAACGGTACCACGACCGGAGATGGAGAATACGTCTTCGATTGGCAGCAGGAATGGCTTGTCAATCGCACGCTCTGGTTCTGGGATGTAAGAATCCAGGAAGCCAGCCAGTTCGATGATTTTCGCTTCCCACTCTGCGTCGCCTTCCAGCGCTTTCAGCGCGGAACCACGAACGATTGGGGTATCGTCGCCTGGGAAATCGTACTGAGACAGCAGTTCACGAACTTCCATCTCTACCAGTTCCAGCAGCTCTTCGTCATCAACCATGTCGCATTTGTTCAAGAACACGATGATGTAAGGAACGCCTACCTGACGACCCAGCAGGATGTGCTCACGAGTCTGAGGCATTGGGCCGTCAGTCGCAGCAACAACCAGGATCGCGCCGTCCATCTGCGCAGCACCGGTGATCATGTTTTTAACATAGTCGGCGTGGCCTGGGCAGTCTACGTGTGCGTAGTGGCGAGTCGGGGTGTCGTA